>JAFRYQ010000195.1 GCA_017437565.1 Bacillota bacterium | reverse complement strand
TGCGGAGATCAGTTCATAGGTAACATCTCCCTGAGCGTCTTTGGCAGGAAGGAACGTGATAGACTCTCTAATGAGGAAATCGCTTCAGAGCTCGGAATCACCAAACGGCAGACGTACTACCTCTATTCCAAGGCATTGGCTATAGGCCAGAAGTATAACCGTAGTTAACTGAAAAAGGGCGGCACCAGGACTCCACATCCTGATGCCGCCATGATTTCTGATAGTGAAAAAGCAATATCGTGTCCACA
Source organism: Bacillota bacterium (assembly GCA_017437565.1). Classification (GTDB taxonomy): domain Bacteria; phylum Bacillota; class Clostridia; order Peptostreptococcales; family Anaerovoracaceae; genus Eubacterium_B. Next base: position 35,406 of record JAFRYQ010000195.1, on the reverse strand, counting down.
ACCCACCGAAAAGCAAAAGTATAGCCACAACCCTGCGCAGATTGCAACCTCGATAAGTTCCCGCGAACATAAAAAGGGATCTCAGCTGCCCCGGAGCGCGATGACCCCGGAACGCAGAAATCCCTTTATTTCAGGCTTTTTCAGCCTCCTGTTATGTATTTCTTGTCAGCAAAACTACGGTCTCGATGTGCATCGTATTCGGGAACATATCACAGGGAGTCGCTTCCACAAAACGGAAGCCATGCTCGCCGAGATAGCGCAAGTCGCGGGCGAGGGTAGCCGGATCACAGGAGACGTAGACGATCCGTTCCGGCGCGGCCGCACAGACTGCGTCCAACAGCTCCGTTTCACAGCCACGACGTGGCGGATCCAGGATTACCGTGCCTACTTTCAGGGGCTTTGAATCCTCATCCCATTGTATACATTTATATATTTCAGGGTTTACATTGCTTCCTGATTCAGCTGTATTTTCAACGTTTCCATCTTTTAAAAGGTCTGGTAACTCTTCCTCCGCTTTCCCACACAGGAAGCGAGCGTTGACGATGCCGTTGATCACCGCGTTCCGGTTCGCGTCCAGCACTGCCTCCCGCACGGATTCGATTCCATAGACCTGCCCCGCGCCGCGCGCAGCGGCAATGAGGCCGATCGTACCGACGCCGCAATAGAGATCCAGCACAGCTCCATCCCCTGCTCTGGAGCCGGGCTTCCGGGTTTCTGTCATTTCCGTTCCCACCCTCAGGCCGGCATAGTTCAGCGCCTGTTCGTAGAGCTTTTCCGCCTGCAGCGGGTCGACCTGATAGAAAGACTCCCCGGCGATCTCGAAAGCCAGTCCGCATAAAGAATCGCGGATCGTCCTCTTCCCGGCCAAGGTGAAAGAATATCGCTTTCCCGGTGCGCTTGGCTGCTTTCGTCCGGTATGCTTCACGTTCTTGCGTACCTTCACCTCTTCCGAGTTGACGATGACGCTCTCCAGATGCCACGGATGGTCCCCGCCTTCCTGTGTCCCTAAAGCCGCGACCCTGTCCTCCAGCGCATAAACCAGTTCTTCCGCGTCGAACGCGGTCACTACGTCCGCAACTTCCCGGAAAGCGCTGGCCAGATCGAGAACGACCATGACTTCTCCGGTCTGAAAAGCGGTCTTCACCGTAACCCCGCGCAGAATGCCTTTCCCGCTTTTTTCATCATATGGTTGCAATAAGCCTTCGCGCAAAGCGCCGCGGATCACGTCCGCGCAGACCATTGCCGCCTCTGTCTGCAAGAAGCAGTCCTCTACGTCGATCACGCGGTGGCTTCCCGCTGCTTTAAAGCCGACAACGGGCAGTCCCTTATCATCCCGTCCGACGGAAAAGACAGCTTTATTCCGATACCGCAGCGGCCTTCCCGCCGTATCCAGTTCCAACTCGTCCTCCGTAAGCCGCAGGATCGGCTTGAGCTCCGGCTCTTCCAGGCCGGCGATCCGTATGAGTTTATCCCGGACCTGTCTTTCCTTCAGTTCAAGCTGGGCGTCATAGGACAGCGCGTAGAGCGCGCAGCCACCACAGCTGCCGGCATAAGGGCAGTAGCTTGCCGCCCTCCCTGGTGAACGCTTCAGATAGCCGGTCACCCGCCCTTCCGCGTGATTCTTTTTTAGCGCCAGTATTTCAGCCTGAACTTCGTCACCGGGTACCGCTTCCGGTACGAAAACAGCTATGCTTTCCGCGCGCCCGATGCCGCGTCCGTCCGCAGCCAGGTCGGTGATCGCAATTCGAACTGTATCCTTTATTTCCATCGCTTCTTCCTGCTCTTCTCTTCGGTTTTCGCTTAAGACCTTTGTATCACGCTACGGGCGCCTTGTCAACGCGTTCCGGGGGTTCCGGCGGCCAAGCGCCGGTCGTTTAGCGGCAATTCGCACTTGTAAATAAGGCGAAAAAAAACTATACTAATAAGAGGCCTTTATCTCTTTTCTACCGATATATAACCAAACCGCGCCAGCGGGAAGCATACCGGTCCGGGGCATAAAACGGAAAGAGAAAGAGCAAAATTGACTTAAGGAGGAAAAAGCAGGTTTATGGAATTAAAAATTCAAGATTTGGTTTCTTCCATTCGTAAAGAAGGGATCGAGCAAGCCAACTTGGAAGCAGATTCGATCATCGCTGAAGCGAAGAAAAAAGCGGACGCGATCGTAACCGACGCCAAGCAGGAAGCGGCTCGCGAAAAAACTTCCGCGGAAAAAGAAATCAGCATTCTCCGGGAAAGCGCCATCGTCAGCGCCGAGCAGGCTAAACGCGACGCGATGCTGGCTTTTAAGGCCGAAGTACAGGCGGCTTATGAGAAGATACTCTCTGCCAACGTACGCGCTTCCTTAAACGGCGAAGCGCTCGGCAAACTGATCCGTACCGCGGTCGCCGGCGAAGATGTAAGCAAGTTTACCGCGGAAGTAGCGGAAGTCAGCGACGCTTTGAAAGCGGAGCTAGCCGATGAGATCAAAGCCGGACTGACGCTCCGCCCCACCAAAGGTGTCGCTGCCGGTTTCCGTCTGGCTGCCAACGACGGATCCGGTTATTTCGACTGCTCCGACGACGAGATCATGGAAATGCTGATGCCCTATTTCAGAAACCTCGATTTCTAAAGCGGAGGTAGAGTATGGCTTCTTATTACTATCTGATATCAAGCCTGCCGACCCTGAATGCGGATGGGGAGATGCCGCTGACATATGAGGAGTTCCTTCAGAACTGCCAGGGCAACGTCAGCGAAGACACGTTTAAACGTCTGGAATCGCTCTCGCTCTCATCCTCCGAAGGACCGCTCCTGAAAGAGTGGGCGGCTACTTACGGAATGCTGATGAAAGAGTTGAATTCACAAAGAAGCATGGCCCTCGGCAAACCCTATCCGGCCGGATTCGATAAGGACGGGATGAACGCGCAGGTGGTGTCCGCGGTGCTCGCGGCCAAGAACCCCCTGGAATCCGAACAGATCCTGCTCGCTTATGAATTCGAACTTCTCGATCAGCTGGTCGGCTTGCATATGTTCGATGATTACGTCTTATTCGGGTATGCGGTAAAACTGAAACTTCTGGAACGCAAGAGCTGCTTCGAAAAAGAGAAAGGGAAAGAAGAATTTAAAACTCTCTTTGACGAAGTCCAGAAGCGCGTTTACAGCTTATAATGGGAGATAATCGCATGGTAACAATTACAGGACAAGTAACCGGAGTGAACGGGAACCTGATCAAAGTCAGTTTCCAGGGCTCCGTTCGTAAAAATGAAGTTGGTTACGTCATCGTCGGTGACAAGCGCTTGAAGGGCGAAGTCATCCGCATCAATAATGGCGAAGCCAGCATGCAGATTTACGAGATGTCACAAGGGATCAAGGTCGGCGACCCGGTCGAATTCACGGGTGAGCTGATGAGCGTCGAGCTCGGTCCCGGCCTGCTGACGCAGGTGTATGACGGCCTCCAGAACCCGCTGCCGGGTCTTGCCGAGCAGTGTGGGTTTTTCCTGGAGCGAGGCGTCTATCTGAACCCGATCCCGGATCGCGACTGGGAATTCACCCCGGCCGTGGAACCCGGAGCCCGGGTGGTCGCCGGCGACACCATCGGCAGTGTCCCGGAAGGCATCTTTACTCATCAGATCATGGTCCCCTTCACCACGCGCGGCGAGTGGACGGTAAAGTCCATTAAGGAGAAAGGCTCCTACAACGTGCGCTCCACCATCTGTGTGATCGAAAACGACCGCGGTGAAGAGAAGGAACTCTCCATGGTCTTCTCACAGCCTATCAAACAGGCGGTAAAATGTTATGCCGAACGGCTCCGCCCGGATGAGCCGCTGGTCACCAAGATCCGCTGCATCGACGCCTTCCTGCCGGTAGCCAAGGGCGGTACCTTCTGCGTACCGGGACCCTTCGGCGCCGGAAAAACGGTATTGCAGCACCTGGAAGCCAAGAACGCGGAAGCGGACATCGTCATCGTCGCCGCTTGCGGCGAGCGTGCCGGCGAGGTCGTCGAAGTGCTGACCGAATTCCCGGAGCTGGAAGACCCGAAGACCGGCCGTTCCCTGATGGAGCGGACGATCATCATCTGCAACACGTCCTCCATGCCGGTCGCGGCGCGTGAAGCTTCCTGCTATACGGCGGTCACGCTGGCGGAATACTACCGGCAGATGGGACTGGACGTCCTCCTGCTCGCCGACTCCACCAGCCGCTGGGCGCAGGCCATGCGTGAGATGTCCGGCCGTTTGGAAGAGATCCCGGGCGAAGAAGCCTTCCCGGCTTATTTGGAATCCACCATCGCCGCCTTCTATGAACGCGCCGGCAAGGTCCGTCTGAAAGACGGACGGAAGGCCTCCATCACCATCGGTGGCACGGTCTCCCCGGCAGGCGGTAACTTTGAAGAACCGGTTACGCAGGCGACGCTGAAGGTCGTCGGCGCTTTCCACGGCCTCTCCAGGGAGCGGTCAGACGCCCGTAAATACCCGGCCATCCACCCGATGGATTCCTGGTCCCAGTACCAGGGCGTAGTCGACAAAGCGCGTGTGGAAGAAGCCCGGGCGATCCTCATCCGCAGCAATGAAGTTAACCAGATGATGAAAGTCGTCGGCGAAGAAGGTACTTCCGCGGAAGACTATATCGTCTACCAGAAAGGTGAGCTTCTGGATGCCGTTTATCTGCAGCAGAACTCCTTCGACCCGATCGACGCGGTCTGCCCGCCGGAACGGCAGCGGGTCGAGTTTGACCGGATGTACGACGCTTTGATGACTACCTACGACTTGTCTGATAAGAAAGAGATCCGCGCCTTCTTCAACCAGCTCCGCCAGGAGTTCCTGGATTGGCACGCCACCTACTTCGGAACGCCGGAGTTCGCGGCACAGGAAGAGAAGATCACCGGTTTCTATCAGGCCAAGGCGATTGGTTAGGAGGGTGCCATGCAGAAAGTATACACAGAGATAAAATCGATCGTCGGCAACGTCGTCACCGTTAAAGCGGAAGGTATCCGCAACGGCGACCTGGCTTTGGTCGGCGACAGCTACGCCAGCGTTATCAAGCTGGATAAAGACATCGTCTCACTGCAGGTCTTCGCCGGCGCCCAGGGCGTCAGCACGACAGATCCGGTCCGTTTCCTGGGAAGGCCGATGATGGTCTCCTTCTCCGAAAACCTGCTCGGCCGCATCTTCGATGGTACCGGCGTCCCGCGTGACAACGGTCCGGCCCTGAAGGAGAATATGATCCCCATCGGCGGGCCGTCCTTTAACCCGTCCAAGAGGATCCTGCCCAATAAGATGATCCGCACCGGTATCCCGATGATCGATATGTTCAATACTCTGGTCGAAAGCCAGAAGCTACCGATCTTCTCCATCTCCGGTGAACCGTATAACGAACTTCTCGCCCGTATCGCCATGCAAGCGGAAGTCGACGTCATCGTGCTGGGCGGCATGGGACTGAAATACGACGCCTACCTGGCCTTTAAGGACACCCTGGAAAAGGGTGGCGCCATGAGCCATACGGTCATGTTCATCCATACCGCGGCAGACCCGACCGTAGAATGTACGCTGGTTCCGGATATGTCGCTCGCCGTCGCCGAGCAGTTCGCGCTGGAAGGAAAGCGCGTGCTGGTACTGCTCACGGATATGACCAACTTCGCCGACGCGCAGAAGGAAATGGCCATCACGATGGAGCAGGTACCTTCCAACCGCGGTTACCCCGGCGACCTGTACAGCTGCCTGGCTTCCCGCTATGAGAAGGCGGTCGACATCCAGGGGGCCGGTTCCATCACCATCCTGGGCGTGACGACCATGCCGGGCGATGACGTTACCCATCCGGTTCCGGACAATACCGGCTATATCACCGAAGGCCAGTATTATCTAAAGGGCGGCCATATCGAACCCTTCGGCTCCCTCTCCCGTCTGAAACAGAACGTGAACGGGAAGACGCGGGATGACCACCGGGCTTTGATGGACGGTATGATCAAACTCTACGCGCAGTATAAGGAAAGCCTGGAGAAAAAATCCATGGGCTTCCTGATGACGGAGTGGGACGATAAATTGCTGAAATACGGGGAGCTCTTCGAGTCCAAGCTGATGGATCTCTCCGTGAACATCCCGCTCGAACGCGCGTTGGACCTCGGTTGGGAGATCCTGGCCGAATGCTTTGAACCGAATGAGACCGGCCTGAAAACCAACCTGATCAAAGAGAGATGGCCGAATCAAGAGGCGGTCAGCTAAAAGGAGTAATCCATGGCGATCAAACTTACCAAAAATGAGCAGAAGGTGCAGAAAGATAACCTGAAGCAGTTTGAGCGCTACCTTCCGACTCTGCAGCTGAAAAAACAGCAGCTGCAGTCCGTGATCATGAAGGAGACCGCGGAGCTCGAGCAACTCCAGAAAGAGCGGGCTGAAATGATCGGAGATCTGGATGACTGGATCGCGGTGTTTGCGGAAAATACCATTTTTGAGGATTCCATGAAGCTGGACCAGCTGGTACAACCCGACACGGTCGTCTGTACGACGGAAAACATCGCCGGTGTGAAGGTTCCCCTCTTCCAGGAACTGAAGTTCAAGGATATTACCTATAACGTCGACGATTATCCCTTATGGGTGGATACCGCGCTGGTAAAACTGCGTGAGATCGCGCGGCTGGACGCGCTGGCCTCGACCCAGGCCAAGCGGGTCGACGCCCTGGAAAAGGAGCTGCGCTCCACCTCCCAGCGCGTGAACCTGTTTGAGAAGGTCAAGATTCCGGAGGCGAAAGAAAACATTCGCGTCATCGGCGTCTACCTAGGCGATCAGCAGACAGCAGCGGTCGTACGCGGCAAGATCTCCAAGAAGAAATTGACGGGGGCAGAGACATGATAGAAAAAATGAAAATGATCTACGTGGTCTCCTCCCTCTCCCGGAAGGAAGCGATGCTGGAGGAACTCAGAAACCTGGGTATCCTGCATCTTGCCGAAAAGAAAAGCGCAAGCCGTGAAACCACGGAACGGTTTGCCGCCTTATCCAAAACCACCATGGCGCTGGCGGATTATAAACCAAAGAAAGGATCTGGCGCCGCGATCCTTTCCGATGAAGAATTCGAGAAAACCTATGCGGAAGTCCTTTCCTGCCTGGAGCGTAAAGCCGCTCTGAATCAGGAAAAAGGTGCCGCCGCTTCCGAAATCGACCGGATCAAAGCCTGGGGTGATTTTTCGCCGGAAGAGTGCCGCGCGCTGCGGGAGGAAGGTTACGACTTCCACTTCTACCGGATGACCAAGAAGGACTATCAGGCCGCTGTCGACGACGAATACGTAAAGCTGATCCGTCTCGCACCGGTTGAAAAGATGGAAACCATCGCGGTCCTGGGCAAGCTTCCCTCCGTCATCAACGGGACGGAATTCTTCCTGCCGGAAAAGAGCCTCAGCGCTTTGCGGGAAGAAGTCGCCGCCTGTGACGCCGGGATCGCGGAATGCGAGGAGAAGCTGAAAGAAGCCGCGATGTATGTGGACAGCTTCCAGCAGCAGATGCTGAAGGCCCAGAATGAGGAGATCTATTCTTCCGCGAAGGCCACCGCTGACGGTGACGAGGATCTGGTCTGGATCTCCGGATATATCCCGGAGGACGGGATCGAGGCCTTTAAAGCCGCCGCCACCGCGAATCAGTGGGCCTGGGGAATCGACGACGTACCGGAAGACGACGATCAGACGCCGACCAAAGTGCACTATAACAAGGTCTCCCGCCTGATCAAACCGGTCTTCGATATCCTCGGTATCCTGCCCGGTTATCACGAACAGGATATTTCCCTCTGGTTCTTCCTGTTCTTCACGCTCTTCTTTGCCATGATCATCGGCGACGGTGGCTACGGCCTGCTGATCCTGATCGGTACCATCGTCATGACCGTGAAGATGAAGAAAGTGAATAACGCGCTCTTCCTGCTATACGTGTTGTCGATCGCCACCATCATCTGGGGCGCGGTTACCGGAACCTGGTTCGGCATGGAAAAGGCCATGGAGGTGCCTTTCCTGAAAGCCCTGGTGATACCGGGCTTTGCCAACTATCCGGAGTACTTCAACGTCACGGCGACCGCGCAGCAGAACAATATCATGAAGTTCTCCTTCACGATCGGCGCGATCCAGATGGCACTCGGATCGCTGCTCGCGATCAAGAAAAAGCTCGGCCAGAAGGACCTTTCCTGGGTCGCGGACCTGGGCTGGGTCATCGCCATCATCTCGATGTATCTGCTGTCCCTTTACCTGGTCATCGGGGATCCGATCCCCATCGTACCGGTATTCGGCGGCGTCGCGGTGGCTTTCTTCCTGGTCGTGTTCTTCGGCGGTATGTCGCCGCACCGGAGCTTCCAGCAAGGGATCATCGCCGGTTGCAAGGACGCCTTCACGGTGTTCCTGAACACGATCAGCTGCTTCGGCAACGTCATGAGCTATATCCGTCTGTTCGCGGTCGGCATGGCGGGACTCGCGATCTCGCAAAGCTTTAACGGTATCGCCGCCGGCTTCCACGGACCGCTGATGGTCATCGGCATCGCCGTCGTCATCATCGGCCACGCGCTGAACATTGTCATGTGCTTCCTCTCCGTCGTCGTACACGGCGTCCGTCTGAACGTGCTGGAATTCTCCGGCCAGGTCGGACTGGAGTGGACGGGAGTGCAATATGAGCCGTTTAAATTAAACGATAAAATCCAGAACTAAGGATTTTAAGTTAGAAAAGGAGTATATTATGAATCTCGGATTTATTGGAATGGCTGCTGCTCTCGGATTATCCGCTGCCGGTTCGGCATTCGGCGCCGGTTTCGCCGGTATGTCCGCCGTCGGAGCCTGGAAAAAATGTTATGCTGCCGGAAGACCGGCGCCCTTCATCATGATCGCCTTCGCCGGTGCTCCGCTCACGCAGACCATTTACGGCTTCCTGCTCATGAACTTCATCCGCTCCGCCGGAGTGGATCCGGGCATGGCGCTCGGTGTCGGCCTCTTCTGCGGCCTGGCCATCGGTCTTTCCGCCCTCTTCCAGGGCAAGTGCGCAGCCGCGGCGGCAGATGCTTTAGGCGCTACCGGGAAAGGTACAGCCAACTACTTCATTGTCATCGGTATCGTTGAAACGGTGGCCCTCTTCACCCTTGTATTCGGCCTGCTGCTCTTGAACAGCTGATCAAAGCGGCGAGCGCCGGCAAGTGGCAACGATTCATACGTAATACAAAAGTCTCCGGGTTCCAGCCCGGAGACTTTTTCGATACGCTTTTATCTGTCAACGTTCCAACCGCAGCCTGGCCTGTGATGCTTTGTGCTGCGTCTTACCCGTGAGCCCGCTCTTTTCAGCCGCTTACCCATGTAGTACCGACTCCGGCCGCTAAGGCCTTCTCATAGATCGCTTTCGCCGCGCAGAGATCCTGTGCCGCGACGCCTACCGTTTCAAAGACGATGATCTCTTCTTCGCTTTCCCGCCCCGGTACCCGGCCGAGGAGCACGTCTCCGAAATCGCCGGAGAAATCCGCTTCCGTGATGATCCCCTCTGCCAGCGGGATCAGGATGTCGCCGGCTTCCGCCAGCACTGCCTCTCGCGCATCAAAGAAGATCTTGGCCGTCCGTGGCAGCAGCGCCGGATCCAGTTCCTGCATGAAGGGCTGGTAGGAACCGACACAGGAGACCGTCGCCCCGGCTTTGACCTTATTACCGTCGAAGACCGGCGTCCGTGACGGCGTGACCGTGATGATCAGATCGGCGTTCTCGATTGCCGCGTCAGAAGAGGAAACCGCGACGATCCGGGTGCTGTAAGCGGCCAGTTCTTCCCGCATGCGACCGGCAAAGGCTTCGGTACGGGCCTGATCCCGGTCGTAAACACGTACTTCTTCTAACTGACGCACTGCCAGCATGGCTTCCAGCTGCGTCGCCGCCTGGCCTCCCGTCCCGATCAGCGCACCGATGCGGCAGTCCGTCCGGGCTAGGACGTCAAAAGCCGCACCGCTCGCCGCCCCGGTACGGAGCTGGGTGACATAAGTCCCGTCCAGGATGGCATCTACCATTCCCGTCGTTCCATCCATCAGGAAGACCTGCGCCGGCGCTGAAGGCAGGCCGTGATCGATATTGTGGGGAAAGATATTGATGACTTTTATGGACGCGGCATCGATGCTCTCCGCGTAAGCCGGCATGGCCAGGAAACAGCCCTCGTATTTCGGTGCCTGGATATTGGTGCGTAAAGGAATCTCGCAGGTATTTTCCGCGACCATACGGAAGGCCAGCTTATCCGCCGCGATGGCGTCCTGAATGGTAAAGACCTTCCGGATATCCTCTTTCGAAAGCAGCAGCATTTCCTATTCCTCCTCCTCGTTTTCTTCATCGACCAGAATGGTGTCCTCTGTAAACGTGATCCGGCAACGCCGGGGGATCGCCCGGAAGTCTTCTTCCGCGATCGTCCGGATCGCCAGGGATCGTCGATACATGCGGCTGCCGATCACTGGGCCCAGGGCCAGGACCGGTTCCGCTTCGATGCAAAGGATGCCGGCCGGATTCGTTCCCAGCCGCAGCATTTCCAACATGACTCCGGACCCGGAGCAGGAGCCGCGGTCACAGGGTATGCAGAGGATCTTACCCCGGATGCTCTCCCCGCAGAGATCGTGATGTACGTCCTGGATCCGGCCGGCGGCCACGTCGACCCCGCCCCAGAAGCTCAGCGCAGTGGCTGAAGAAACCGCCTCCGCGGCTGGGTTCCCTGCAACGATTATCTTGAAATCACGGATCACCATCGCTATCTCCTCCTGGGAATAACCCCTGTCACGGCCGCCCGCACGCAGCCTTCCATGGCTGCCATATGGATCCGGACCCCATTGATCGCCGGCGCGTACTGCGCGGCCTTTCCGGAATTTGTCACCAGAGTTTTCCCGCGCCAGCGTCCGTTCCCTTCATCGATCTCCATGAGGCAGGTGTCCCGCGTGATCAGGGCTCCGGCTTCCTCCAGGATCTGCGCGTTTCCGGCCCGCCTGGCCAGCTGATACTGCGTATCGCTCGTCATGAGCCAAAGCTCTGTACCAGCCGCGACCTTCTGATCCTGCAGCAAGCGGGCGAGCTGCCCCAGCTCATCGGCACTGAGATGCGGACAGCCCAGCAGAACCATGTCCACGTGCTCCCCGGCGGCGGTATCAAGCCGCTTGCGGGTATCGCGCAGGTCATCCGGTGTCACGCGATGGGTCTCCACAATCCGCGGATCCGGACATACGGCTTCCAGGGACGTCGCTTCCGGGGTGAGGCCCAAGGCATGGAACAGGCAAATCGCCCCTCCGGAAGCTGCCGCTGCCGAGAAGGCTTTCAACTGATCGGCAGTCGTGCCGGCCGGAAGCCCCGCGATCACCGGCACCCGATTGACCGCGATCTCCCCGACGTGATAGCCGAGCACGGCATAATCCACCGTATCCCGGAACCAGCTGTCATCAAAGCCTTCCAGCACGAAGAGAAGCTCTCCTTTTCGATTCTCATCCAGATACATCCCGTAAGCCGGCACACGGCCGGTTACCGCGCAGCAGACGTCCATCAGGTCCGGCAACCGTTCCGCCCGCGCGCCGATTACCGAATTGACGTAATTCACGGCGTTGGATTCCGACCAGCTTACGATTTCCCCAAAGCGGGGGACGTTGGTGCTTTGATAAGGCGCACAGGTCCAGGTGGGGATCACACCCAGAGCCAGATAGGCCTCTTCGATCCGCTTGCTTTTCATGGCGAATTCTTCCGATATCCCCAGGTTCCGCCAGTTTTCGATATCGCGGGAAACCGGATTGATGGTGGTCGGGACAGCGACACGGGCGCCGCACGCCACCAGATATTCCAGGAAATCCGTGCCGGCTTCCCAGATCGTCGTATAAGCAGCCGCGTCGATATGCGCGTTTTGGACCGGGAGCAGCCGTTCAGCGCCATATAGCTCCCCCATCTTAACGACGACTTCCATCGCCGCCTGCATTCCCGGGCCGCAGGTGCCGTTCAGCATTTCTTGCTCTTTCCGCGTCAGTTTCATAGGCATTCTCCGCTCCGGCCTTATTTAACGCCGGCCAGGCTGAGCAGTTTCTTCAGGCGGTTGTTCACGCCCGACTTCTTCAGCGGCGGATCCAGCATCTCGCCCAGCTGCGTGATGCTGGCCTCCGGGTTCTCCAGGCGCAAGACGGCGATTCCCTTCAGCTTCTGTGGCAAGCCGTCGAAATCTCCTTGCTCCTTCAGTCTGCGGATCGCGTCGATCTGTTTCTGGGAGGCATCGAGGGCCCGGTCGGTATTGGCACTGTCACAATTCAACATGCGCACGGCATCGTTTTTCATCTGGTGGCGGATCATCACTTCGTCCAACTCCAGAACGTGCGCGTGAGCGCCCATAATGGCCAATGTATCCCGGATATAGGCGGAGTTCTTCATATAGACCACATAGCGGCCTTTACGCTCCACGACCTTAGCGGAGAGATCGACGAAGGTATTGATCAGGCGGCGTAATTCCTGCGCGCTGCGAGCCGTGGTGCATTTGATCTCCAGATGGTAGCTCTTGACCGGGTCGGACATGGTGCCGCTGCCGAGGAACGCGCCGCGCAGGTAAGCCTTACGGCAACATTTGGAGCGGATGAGATCGTCGTAGATCCCGTCGCTGATATAGTTATTGGCCTGCCGCAACATGAGCAAGCCCGTCTCCCGCAGGATGGCCTCGCTCATCTGGTCTGGTCCCAGATAGAGTTTATACTGCCGACGGCCGCCGCTCAGGTTCCGGTTCTCGGGTTCCGCGACCTGCAGGCTGGCGTCGACATCGAAATAAGTTTTCAGCAGCTTCTTATAGTGCCGGGCGATGGCCGGGTTATCCGTCACTGCCGTGATGCTGAAGCGCCCCGCTCCCATCAGGCCGACGCTGCCGGCCACGCGGAAAAAGCCGGAGATCTCCGCCAGCCGGCAACAGGTCTTCTCCGGTTCGATACGGGCCAGTTCGTTTTTCACTTCCGAGGCAAAACTCATGCGTTTCGGTTCCCTTCTTCCCGGTCCGGCGTCAGGCGAGACTCTATGCCGCGCCTTTTCCCACCGTTCCGGGTTTCTACAAGACGAGCCTGCCATCAGGCAGGCTCGTGATTCCCGATCTCATTCTCGGGAAGAAAATGCTTACTGACGCGGCTTCAGGCCGAGGATCTGACGCGCTTCATCCGGCGTCGCGATCTCACGGTTCATGAGTTTGGCGATCTGTACGACACGCTCGACCATCTCGCCGTTGGATTTGGCCAGCACGCCCTTGGACATATAGACGTTGTCCTCGAAACCGACGCGGACGTGTCCGCCCATGGCGATCGTCGCGGCGACGATGTTCCAGCACTCTTTGCCGATGCCGGTCGCGGTCCAAGTAGAGCCTTCCGGAATGGAGGTAGCCATGAAGACCAGGTCTCTGACCGTCGCCGTCATCTGCACGCCGAGTACGAAGTCGAAGTGCATTGGTTTATCGATGTGACCCTTTCTCGCGGCTTTCAGCGCCAGGTCGATCATGCCCTTATCAAATACTTCGCATTCGGGCTTGATGCCTCTTTCCTTCATGATGTCGCCGAAATTATTGATGGTATTGTCGGTATTGATGAAGATCTCATCGCCGCCGAAATTGCAGGTGCCGCAGTCCAGCGTCGCCATTTCCGGCGTCGGAACGACTTCCGTCGACTGCAGTCTCTCCAGGTCCGTCATGCCGACCGCGCCGCCCGTGGACGGCTGGATGATGACGTCCGGGCACTCTTTACGGATCGCGTCGATGCATTCCTGGAAACGGCCCTTGTCCTGCGTTGGGGTGCCGTCATCCCATCTGACGTGCAGATGGATCAGAGCCGCGCCGGCGTCATAAGCCGATTTCGCTTCCCGGACTATTTCTTCGACGGTATAGGGAACCGCCGGGTTCTGTTCTTTGGTAACTTCCGCGCCGCAGATGCAGCAGCTGATAATCAGTTTGTCCATTTATTGCCCTCCTTATTCAATGATCCAAACTTATCCATTAACTAATATAGTATACCATTAAAGATCGCGGTGTTCAAGCGTGAGGCGGTATCCGCGCTCCCGGAGCAGCCTGGTCATTTCATTGGCCATGGCGACCGAACGGTGCCGTCCGCCCGTACAGCCGAACGCGATGTTCAGATGATATTTCCCCTCTTTTACGTAAGCGGGGATCAGTTTCTCCAACAAAGCCAGCATATCCGTAATGTAAGCTTTGGTGATATCCTGACGCAGGACGAAGGAAGCCACCTTCTTATTATTGCCGGACAGTTTTTTCAGGCTGGCGACGTAATAGGGATTGGGGATGAAGCGCATGTCGAAGACCAGATCCGCTTCATCCGGGATGCCGTGCTTATAGCCAAAGGACATCACGTTGATCACAAAACTCGCCGCGCCGCTGGAAAAGACCTTACCGATCTCCTCCTTCAGTTCCGACACCTTCATGCCCGTGGTATCGATGATGTGGTCGGCCATCGCCCGGATCTCGGAGAGGCGTTCCCGCTCCTGCTGGATGACGGCTCTGGTCGTGGAGCCTTTGGCCAGCGGATGGCTGCGGCGGGTCTCGCTGAAGCGCTTCACCAGCGTGCTGGCCGAAGCCTCGATGAAGAGTACGCTGCAGTCGATCTGTTCATCGGCGCGGAGCCGGATGATGCAGCCCCGGAGGTCGTCAAAGAAGGCGCCTCCGCGCACGTCAACGATAAAAGCCGCCCGGTCGATCTTCTTGCGGGACGTCTTGGCCAGTTCCAGGAAATTGTCGATCAGGATCGGCGGCAGATTATCCACGCAATAATAGCCCGCGTCCTCAAACCAGTCGCCGGCATTCGTTTTTCCGGCTCCAGAGAGACCGGTCAGAATGACTACTTCCATTTTCTGCTTGTCGTCCATGCTGTTCCTATCTCCGGTCCTCTCATTCTCCGGCTTCCGGAGCCTTGGTGCCGATAATGCGGACTTCCGGCTCCAAATGGACGCCGAACCGGTCGTAAACCGTATTCTGCACGAGTTGCATCAGTTCCAGGATATCCGTCCCCGTCGCGCCGCCGCGATTGATGACAAAGCCGCAGTGCTTGGCCGAAACCTGGGCGCCGCCGACCGTCAGCCCAGCGAGCCCGGCGTCTTCGATCAGTTTCCCGGCGAAATAACCCGGCGGACGCTTGAAGAAACTGCCGGCGCTCGGATACTCAAGCGGTTGTTTCTCACTGCGTTTTTTTGCCAGTTCCGCCATGCGCGCGTTGATCTCTTCGGAATCACCGGAAGGCAGGCAGAATTCCGCCTGCAATACGATCGCGCCCGATTCCTGCAAAGCGCTGTGCCGGTAGGAAAGATCCAGGACCGAAGCCGGGACCGTTTCCTCATGCCAGCGAGGATTTTCCGCGTCCGGCGGCATGAGCAGCAGGACTCTATCCAGGATGTCCTTCATCTCCCCGCCGTAAGCGCCGGCATTCATGAAGACCGCGCCACCGATGCTGCCGGGGATGCCAGCCGCGAATTCCATACCGGTGAGTCCGGACCGGGCGGCTTCCTTCGCCGCGCGTGAAAGAAGCGCGCCGGCGCCGCAGAGCAACCGGCCGCCGCTTTCCGTCCTTTCGGTAAGGCGGATCTCCCCAAAAGTCTCCCCGATCTGGATGACCGTACCTTCATAGACGCCGTCCGTAAACAGAGTATTGGTACCGTTCCCCAGCAGCAGATAGGGTTCGCCGGCTGCCGTCAGCTGGTTCAGCAGTTCCGCGAGCTCCGCGGCGTTTTCCGGCACACAGAAACGCCGTGCCTGGCCGCCGGCCCGGAAACTCGTGTATTTGATCATGCTTTGCCCATAACTCGTCTTCACTTCAGGACGTCCTTCCTGTCGATATCGTAGTGGTTGAATTCCATATAGTCTTCCGTGCGCTCGGGAAGCCCGCGATGCTGCAGGCGCTTGGATACCAGCTTGCCCAGATAATAATAGATCACCGCGAAGACCGGTACGCCCAAGACCATGCCAAGGAAACCAAACATGCCGCCGGCGATGATGATCGCGAACATGACCCAAAAGCTCCCCAGTCCCATGGAAGAACCGATGATCTTCGGCCCGATCACGTTGCCGTCCAACTGTTGCAGGACGATGATCAGGATCAGGAAATACAGCGACTTCCAGGGACTGATCAGGAAAATGATCGCTATGGCCGGTATCGCACCGATAAAAGGCCCAAAGAACGGGATGATATTGGTGATGCCGATGATCGTGCTGATGAGGAGCGGGTATGGGAGCCGGAAGATCGCCATACAGATCCCGCACAGAACGCCGATGATCAGGGAATCGATGATCTTGCCGTTGATGAAGCTGCCAAAGGTGCGGTCCGTGTAATGGACAAATTCCGACAGCTCAGAAGCCGTGCTGCGGCTCACCAGCGAGCGCACCGTTTTCCGGGCCTGGGCTTTAAACCGCTCTTTCCCATTCAGGAAGTAGATGCAGGCGATGACGCCGATGAAGAAATTGAGCACCGTGCGAATGGTCAGCATCACCCGCTGGGAGATCACCTGCATAAAGTCGCCGGCCGCCGGGATCAGCGTCGTGCGCGCCCATTTTACGATGTTCTCTTCCAGGTCATCCGTGAAGTTGATAACGTCCTGGGCGATTTCTTCGTTCTCCATCCTCGTCATCAGGCGGTTGATCGCTTCGTTGATGTACTCGACCCGCCCCGGCAGGGTTTGCACGATACCGGAAATGCTGTCGATGAGCTGCGGGACGAAGAGCACGATCAAAGCCGCGATGATCGCGAAGATGAGCAGGACGGCCACCACCGAACCGATGACCCGGCTGAATTTCAGCGCCGTGTCCTTCTGCTTGAAGCGGTTCTTGACGCGTGGATAGAGGCCGCGGACGACCGCGTTATAGATCGGCGCCAAAAGATAGGCCATCACCAGGCCATAGGCAAATGGCTGCAAGATGTTCAGGAACGAGCGCACGCCATCCTTGAAACCGCCCCATTTGGTAACGATCTGCCAGAAGACGATCAGCGCTGCCCCTGCCGCGAATACGGTCGCCGCGATCCGGAAATATTTGCTCTCAAATATTTTTCTCATTTCTTCAATACTTTCAGGATATTTCTCGCCAGGCTGGCCCCGAGGTTACCGCCAACGCGTTTCCCGAAAGCGCCGAACAGGCCGCCGGCCTTCTTGCCGGCCTCACGGCCGACGGTTCCGGCTACGGTCGAAACCACGGAATTGACGGCTTTTTCTTTTTCTTTCCGTTCCTTCTCCGCCAGCTTCTCGGCTTCTTTCTGGGCTTTTTCTTCCTGCTTGGCCAGGAGCGCCGCCTCCGCCGCCGCTGCCGCTTCCGCCGCCTGCTGGATAGCGCGCGCGTTCAGGACCTCGTAAGCCGATTCATTGTCAACGTACAAATCGTATTTCTTCATACCGTCGGTCACCCGCATGAGGTTGCGGGACGCGTCGTCGCACTGGCCCATCAAACTCTGCGGGCAGATGATCTTGGTATTGCGGACGATGTCCGGAATCCCGTATTCATCCAGGAAGGATACGAGGGCTTCACCGACGCCCAGTTCCTTAATGACCTCTTCGGTCTTGAACGCCGGATTGACGCGGAAGGAGTTGGCCGCCGCGCGGATCGCTTTCTGTTCGGCCGGCGTATAGGCGCGCAGCGCGTGCTGTACCCGGTTGCTGCACTGCGCCAATACCGCGTCGGGGATATCCGCCGGATTCTGCGTGACGAAATAGATGCCGACGCCCTTGCTGCGGACGAGCTTGACGACCTGCTCGATCTTCTCGATCAGGACCGACGGCGCGCCGTTGAACAGGAGATGCGCTTCATCGAAGAAGAAGACGAGTTTCGGCTTCTCCGGATCACCCACTTCCGGCAGCACTTCGAAGAGTTCCGCCATCATCCACAGCAGGAACATGGAATAGAGCTTCGGATTCTGGATCAGCTTCACGGAATCGAGCACGTTGATCATGCCCTTGCCCTCTTCATCGGTACGGATCCAGTCCAGGATATTGAGTTCCGGTTCCCCGAAGAAGTAGTTGCCGCCCTGGTTCTCCAAGGGGAGCAAAGCCCGGACGATGGCGCCCAGCGACTGCGTGGCCATATTGCCATAGGTAAGCGTGTATTCATCCTTATGCTCGCCGACGTAATTCACCATCGTGCGCAGGTCTTTCAGGTCGATCAGCAGCAGGTTGTTATCGTCCGCGATCTTAAAGATGATGTTGAGGACGCCTTCCTGGATCTCGGTGAGTCCAAGGATGCGGGCAAGGAGCGTCGGTCCCATATCGGAAACCGTGGAACGGATGGGATGCCCGGTCTCCCCGTAGAGATCCCAGAAGGTCGTGGTATAGCCCTTATAGCTGAAGCAGTCCCGCAGGCCAAAACGGTCGATGCGCTTTTCCATGCCCTCGGTTCTTTCGCCGGGGACACAGATGCCGGAAACGTCGCCCTTCACGTCGCACATGAAGACCGGGACGCCGGCGTCAGCAAAGCCTTCCGCCATACACTTCATGGTCACCGTCTTACCGGTACCGGTAGCGCCGGCGATCAGACCGTGCCGGTTCGCCATATTCAGTCTGAGATTAACGTGCCGGCCTTCCTCATCAAGGCCCATGTAGATCATCTTATCGCCGTCAAACATCTTTTCTCCTCTTTCCTTTCTTTTTCGAGGGGGATCCCCGCTTTGATCCGGGGGCCCCCGCTACCGTTCGGGTTACGCGATTCAGGCTTTCGGGCCCGCGTCCACGACTTCCTGGCTCATTAACGTGTATTTCTTAAAGTTCTCGCGGAAGCTTTCCGCCAGCTTCCGGCAGCTTGCCTGATAGGCATCCTTATCCACCCAGGTATTCTCCGGGATCAGGAGTTCCGAAGGAACGCCTTCGATCCAGGTCGGTACCTGCACGCCGAAGGTCGGGTCGGTCACGAAATCGGCTTTTTCGATCGCGCCGGTCAGCGCCGCTGTGATCATCGCCCGGGTATAGCTTAATTTCATGCGCTTACCGGTTCCGTTCCAGCCGGTGTTCACCAGATAGACGTTAGCGCCGGATTTCTCCACCTTCTCCGCCAGCATGCGGGCATAGACGGAAGGATCGAGCGGCAGGAACGGTTCGCCGAAGCAGGTCGAGAAAGTCGGTACCGGCTCGGTGATGCCGATTTCGGTTCCCGCTACCTTGGAAGTGAAGCCGGAGACGAAATAATACATCGCCTGGTTCCGGTTCAGCTTGGAGATCGGCGGCATAACGCCGTAAGCGTCCGCTGTCAGGAAGATGACCGTCTTCGGGACGGAGGGGCTCATACCGGAGAGTTCCGCGTTTGGGATATATTCGATCGGGTAGCCGACGCGGGAGTTGACAGCCAGCGAATCATCAAAGAAGTCAAATTCCCGGGTGACGGGATCCATGACCACGTTCTCGACCAAAGCGCCGAATTTGATGGCGTTATAGATCTCCGGCTCGCCTTCCTTGGAAAGGTTGATGCACTTCGCGTAGCAGCCGCCTTCGAAGTTGAAGACGGAATCGTCCGCCCAACCGTGCTCATCGTCACCGATCAGCTTGCGGTTCGGATCCGCGGAAAGCGTCGTTTTACCGGTTCCGGAGAGACCGAAGAAGACCGCGCTGTCGCCGCCGGCGCCGATATTGGCCGAACAGTGCATCGGGAAGACGCCCTGCTTCGGCAGTTCATAGTTCATGACCGAGAAGACGCTCTTCTTGATCTCGCCGGCATACTGCGAACCGCAGATCACAACCTCTTTTTCTTCATAATTCACCAGGATCGCCGCTTCCGAACGCGTTCCGTCGATTTCCGGGATGCATTTGAAGCCCGGCGCGACCAGGATCGTATAGTCAGCTTTGAAATCTACCAGATCCTCCTCCGTCGGCCTTCTTAAGAGCTGGCGGATGAAGAGGTTCTGGGAAGCGAGCTCGTTCACGATCCGGAAACGCTTGGTATATTTCGGATCCGCGCCGGCAAATCCGTCAAAGATGAAGATTTCTTTCCCCTGCAGATAAGCCGTCACCTTCGCCCGGATCGCGTCGTAACGTGCCTTATCGATCGGCCGGTTGACCTTGCCCCAGGCGATCTCATCATGGACTTTCGGGGTATCAACGATGAATTTATCGTTGGCGCTGCGGCCTGTGTATTTCCCCGTTTTGACGACCAGCGCGCCCGTATTGGAAAGCGTGCCTTCTCCGCGACGGAGCGCGTGCTCAGTCAGTTCGGCCGGCGTCAGATTGCGGTAAACCGCTTTCGCATTGATGATCCCCAAGGATTCAAGTCCAAATGTCTCCATGTCCGTATTCCTCCTGATTTTCTCATCTTGGTTCATGTTTCTAATAGAGTTGACCGGGGCAGACTACCCCATATTTATTATATACTATATTTAGCGGAGTGGCGCATCCAGGTTCACAATTTTTTCGCAGATCGGTTTCCTCCTGTAACCCGGCTTTCCTTTGCAAATCAGCGGTGGGACATTTAGGGCATGATGTGCTATAATGCTATCAGCAGCGGCGTCAGGAAGGCGCCCGCGAATACCAGGAGGTATGCAATATGTTTGAAGTCAGAAAGATGCCGGGACTCGGCGGGGAGAAATACGTCCCCTATAACGAACGGACCGGCGAAAAATCCATCGTCTATTTCACGCGGGATCTCTCCGCGGCCGGATTGAAAAAACTTTATGAAAAGGTCTGCGCGCCGATCACGGGCAAAGTCGCCGTTAAACTCCATACCGGCGAGCAGCACGGACCGAATATCATTCCCCGTCCCTGGGTACAGGAGCTCATGGAGAGTGAATTCCCCGATGCTACCATCATCGAAACCAATACCTATTACGAGGGCGACCGTGACAGCACCGAAAAGCATCGGGAAACCCTGAAGGTGAACGGCTGGACCTTCTGCCCGGTCGACATCATGGATGCCGAAGGCGATGCCCGGCTCCCGGTCACGGGCGGCAAATGGTTCACCGAGATGTCCGTCGGCAAGACGCTTCCCACCTACGATTCCCTCGTCACCCTCACCCATTTTAAGGGGCATGTCATGGGTGGCTTCGGCGGTTCCAATAAGAACCTCGGCATCGGTTGCGCTTCCGCCTTCCCCGGGAAGAAATGGATCCACAGGCAGGCTGGTTCTGAAGACATGTGGAGCATCGCCGAGGACGAGCTGATGGAGCGCATGACCGAATCCACCAAAGCGACCGTCGACCATTTTAAGGATCATATCACTTTCATCAACGTGATGCGGAATATGTCCGTGAGCTGCGACTGCGAAGGCGTCGCCGCCGAACCGGTCGTCACCCCGAACGTCGGCATTATCGCTTCGCTCGACATCTGCGCGCTCGATACGGCTTGCGTCGACCTCATCTACGCCATGAAACCGGAAGACAGCGCCGCCCTGCGCGAACGCATCGAGACCCGGCACGGCCTGCGCCAGCTGGCCTATATGCACGAGCTTGGCATGGGCAACACCCGCTACGACCTCGTCGACTGCGATAACGGGGATGTCCTGATCTCACAGCAGGAAGCCGTCGCCCACTGCATGCCCTTCGTACTGGAATAAGGCCAGCTGTCTCTTTTATTAAACAAAGCTATGAAAAAAACAGGACGCTTGCTAAAGGGGCGAACGGGCTTCGCAGCAAGTGCCCTGTTTTTCTGTATGTGGTATTAAAGCCCGCCAATGACACAGAAGTTTTTAGATCAGCACGTTCACGCAGCTACCGCCGGTCGGGGCTTTTTTCACGACGATCTGCTTATCGATGCGCTCTTTCAGCGCCGGAACGTGCGAGATGATTCCGACCAGGCGGTTTCCCTCGGTCAGGCCGGCTAGCGCCGCCATCGCCTGCTGCA
The DNA here is from genome assembly GCA_017437565.1 of Bacillota bacterium. Classification (GTDB taxonomy): domain Bacteria; phylum Bacillota; class Clostridia; order Peptostreptococcales; family Anaerovoracaceae; genus Eubacterium_B. Next base: position 13,667 of record JAFRYQ010000195.1, on the reverse strand, counting down.
GGGAGTCGTCATCCAGGGTACCGAAGCCTTCGTCGACGAACATCGTATCCAGCTGGATCCCGCCGGCAGAGGACTGGATCTCATCCGCCAGCCCCAGGGCGAGTGACAAGGAGGCTTTGAACGATTCCCCGCCGGAAAGCGACTTCACGCTGCGTTCGCTCCCGTTATAGTGGTCGACCACGTCCAGCTCCAAACCGCTCTGGCTGCGCTTTCCCCCTTCTTCCGTCCGCCGCTTCAAGTCATACTGGCCCCCGGACATCACCATCAGATGCGCGTTGGCCCGATCCAGGATGCGGTCGAAATAGGTCATCTGGACGTAAGTCTCCAGCATGATCTTCTCTTTCCCGCTGAGGTTGCCGCTGGCCGTCGCGTAAAGCGCGTTCACCCAGGTACGTCTCTTCTCAAGATCCAGACTGTCCTTCGCTTTGGCTTCGATATGAGCGCTGCTTTTCCGGTTATTATTCAGCCGCGCGGACACCGCGTTGCGCTGGTCGTCGAGTTGCATACGTGCCGCCTGCAATGCCGCCAAGTCCTGTTTCTCCTGCTCCAGATCGCAAACGATCCGGTCCTGCAGATTCTTCTCGGCTTCTTCGATCGCGCCTTGCAAGCCGGCGATCCTTTTCTCACAGTCGTCAGCCTTCTGTTTCGCCTGCCGGATCTCCTTCTCTAGGTTCTCCGCTTGCTCTTCCAACCGGCGAATCGCGGTCATGGCTTCTTCCTGAGACGGATAATTCAGCTTCCCGCTCAGCGCGCTGATCTCTTTAATGAGATTATCCAGGTTTGCCTGCTGTTCCGTAAGCCTTTTCTCCAAGCTGACGACAGCGTCCTTCTTTTCCTGTAACGCTTTTTCCTGCTTGGGGATCTGCCCGCTTAAGGTCTCTTTTCTCGCCACCCGCTTCTCAGCCGCTTCCAACCGGCTGCGCAGGAGCCGCATTTCCTCATTGTTTTTCTTTTCTTTCGCCGCCAGCGACGCCGGCAGGGCCTCCCAGGAAACCGTTTCCGCTTCCCCCGGGAAGAGTTCCTCTGCCTCCCGCCCGAGATTCTCTTTCCTGGTCGCGATCGCCGCATTCAGTTTGCCGGCTTCTTCACTGGCCTGGCGTTCCTGTTCCGCAGCCTTCTCCGCTTTTCTCTTGGCGGCTTCCAACTGTTCCTTCGTCGGCGCGGAAAGCGTCTTCACCGCCGGCTGTGGGTGCGTCAGCGAGCCGCAGACCGGGCAAGGCCTTCCTTCCTGCAGGGTCTCCGCCAGGATGCCGGCCTGCTCATCCAGATACGCCCTCTGCAGCTCCTCATAACGCTGCTTCTCAGCCTCGCTGTTCTTTCTCTTCTCCCGGTAATTCTGCTGCCGCCCAGCCAGCTCCTGCTCATCACCTTTCAGCGCCGTCAAAGCTTGAGCCAGATTCCTGACCTTTCTCATATTCTGGCTCAGCTCTTTTCCCTGGCTCTCCAAACCGACCAGCTCCGCATCGGCGCCCTGCAGAGCGTCCAATTCCTCTTTCCAGGTCTTGAGATTCGCTTGCAGGCTTTCCGCCGCTTCCCTTTGGGCGGCGATTTCCTTGAACAGCTGCGGGGTGCTCTGATCCAGGTTATGTTTTTCCTTTTGCTTTCCAGCCAGATTCAAGTATTCCGGCAGTTGGTTCTTCAGCCCGGCGGCCTCCTCGCTTTGGGCTTTGATGAGGGGACGCTTCTCGGACTCGGTTTTCTCCCAGGCGGTCCGGAGTTCTTGCAGGTGCGGCTCCGCTTGCGACAGCTGCGCGAGCGATTCCTGGCGCGACTTCTCCCATTTCTGCTGCTCTTCCGCCTTGCTGATCCGCTTCTGCAGAGTGTCGCTCTGCTCTTTATTCTCTTTAGCCGCCTGCTCCAGCTCTTTCTGGTTCTCCCCATCCTGCGCGACCAGCCTTCCGAGCAGGGTCAGGATCTCCTCCACCGGTAACTGCCCGGCTTTTGCCTTATCGGCTTCGATCTGCAGCACGTCGTCTTCCGGGCACTCGATCCCCTGCACGTACTGACGGATGCTGCGGTTCAGCTCTTCGCCGGCCGCTTTCAACGACATCGCTTCATCTTTTAAAAGGTCCTGAAGCCGGGCGTAGTTTTCTGTGTGGAAGAGCTTCTGGAAGATCTCCTTGCGATCTTTCGTCTCTGCGTCCAGCAGTTTGCGGAAATCTCCCTGAGCCAGCATCGCGATCTGGTTGAACTGGCTGCGGTCAACGCCAAGCAACGTCGTGATCTCCTGATTCACGTCTTTCAGGCGGGTCACGATCCTCCCATCCGGGCGGTGGAACTCCGCGTTCGCATTCTCCTTGGTCAGGCCTTCTCCCCTCGTCTTCCGGCGCTCGTACTCCGGGTTGCGCTTCACGTAATACGATTTTCCCCGGTACTCGAAGGTCAGTTCCACGTAAGTCGGCGCATCCGCTGCGGCATACTTCGAACGGAGCATCGCTACCTCGCGGCTGCCCCCGCTCGCTTCCCCGAACAAAGCGTAGCTGATCGCGTCGAAGATCGTCGTCTTGCCGGCACCGGTATCCCCGGTGATCAGGTACAGGCCTTTCTTCCCCAGCTGATTGAAATCGATTTCGGTCTTTCCGGCGTAAGGGCCGAAAGCGGACATGACTAGTTTAACCGGTCTCATTTCTCATCCTCCCAGATCTTCTCGATCAGTTCCGTTAAAAACGCCGTCTGTTCTTCGCTCAGATCGCTGTTGTTCTGTTTCCGGAAAAGTTCCGCGAACAGCTCCAGCGGCGTTTTATTCTCCACGTCTTCCGCGCCGCGGATCTCCGCCTGTTGACGTGTTCGGCGATTATCGTAGTCCAGTTTCATCAGATTGTGATAAACGCTTCTGAGCCTGGCCAGCGCTTCCGGAATGTCCTCTTCATCCGTCAGCGTGATATGGGTGTAGTCTTCCTGCCAGCTGGTTCCTTCATAATAGGCCTTCCGGGTCAGTTCGTCATAGGTCCCCCTCAGCTCCACCAGATCCCGTTTGGGAATCAACCGGACGGTACGGACCGTCAGCTTTCCCTTCTCCGCCAGCTCTAAAACCGTAACCGATTTTTCATGCTTTGTTTCGGAGAAAGAGTATTTGAGAGGCGTCCCGCAATAACGGATGCGCTCGCTGCCGACGTTCTGCGGCCCGTGCAGATGACCGAGAGCGACGTAATCAAACCCGCTAAAGCAACCGGCGTCGACGTTATCCGCTCCACCGACCGCGATCTCTTCCGATTCTGAACGTTCCGCTCCGGTTACGAACTGGTGTGTGACCAGAATGTTGCGACGGCTTTCGTCGACCGGCATCGCCGCAATCGCGGTCCGCATGGCATCCGTATAGGACTCGATTTCAGCCTCCGGGAAGGCGTGCCGCACATGCGTCGGTTTCAGGAACGGAAGGAGCCAGATATCTACCGCTCCGAACTCGTCCTCCAGCGTGAAAGGCCTGATTTCTCCGTTATACACCGGCGCGAAATGGACCCCGCTCCTGTCCATCAACCGGTTCCCGAAAGCCAAGCGTTCCGGCGAATCGTGGTTGCCACTGATGATAAATACCGGCAGTTCCCGTTTAGCGAGCCGCACCAGGAAATCGTCGAAGAGTTCTACCGCTTCCGCGGGCGGGATCGGTTTATCATAAACGTCACCGGCAATCAGGATGCCATCCGGCTTTTCCTCATCGATCACGTTGATGATCTTCGTCAGGATATAGGTCTGGTCTTCGATCATCGGGAATCCGTTCACCCGTTTCCCCAGATGTAAATCGGAAAGATGTATCAGTTTCATATTCACGTCCTCCTGTCATTCCCCTGCTTTACGATTCTGCCTACGAGTATAGAGGCACTTCATCCGGGTCATCCATCAACCCGTAGAATTCCAGGTCCTCCCCGGTCAGTTCCCGGTAGGCTTCGACGACGGTCCCGAAATTGATCAGGTACTCATTTTCCTCCAGCAGCATCGGATTGCACGCCGCGCTCAGGCACCCCCAGATCAAGGGGTTCGGTTTGCCGTTGATTTCCATAATCGGCTTCTTGCTGTACAATTCATCGACAGGGTCCTGGCCTTTTTCAAGCTCCCGCACGCTCACCTGCAAATCATGGTTATTGATTGCCAGGAGCGTGAGGTAGGAACAAAGCGATTTCATGGACAGGACCATATTCATGCCCTTCGGATAGGTTGCCATCTGCCTGCCAATCATCTCGAACACTGTCGGCACAATATTCCTAACCGTATTGTACGTGAAGTCCAGTTCCAGTTCAATTCCCATTGCCGCCTCGAAGAACGAATCCAGATGCATGGCCATGAGTGAGATCTCGGCGCCTTTGGTCGACTTGCGCACATACTTTTCAATTGCTTCCCCCATGTCCATGGCCAGGATATCCAACGATTCCTTTACGTATTCGTTTTTCACTTCGAAAGTCATCTTATCCTCCTTACCCTCATTCCCTTCACTCACTTTACACTTATATTTTAAATCCTTCCCTGTCCAAAAAAACGCCCTTGATCATCGGGGGCCACCCGCTTTAAATGAAAAAGCCGCCCCACAGGAGCGGCTTCGTTTGCGCTGACAGGAAGGCACGCAAGGCGGGCCTGGCGGCCCTTTTTACGCGCGGTTCTTCAGGTATTCGGCGACCAGGAGACCGGAGGTGAGCTGGATGCTGATCAGCTTCCAAATCGGGACCACCTGGTATTTGATGTTCTTTTCCAGGTAATCGGTCAGCTCCCAATGCATCTTCTCGGCTTCATTTAAGGCCATATCGAGCACGCGGCGCTTCTCGCCGGATTCGTCGGTCGGGCCAGCTTCACAACCGGCGTCCATTCTTTCCAGCTCATCCTCACAGGCACGGATCATCATGCCGTAAGAGAGGTCTTTATAGAATTTGGCGACCAGGTCGTTATCGAAGGCTTCCGCCACCGTCGCTTTCCGCTGGTAATCCGGATTGGTCGCGATCATGGCTTTTGTCGCTTCATTGGAATCGCCGCGGGTGAAGGCTTTGATGGCCAGGATGAAGGGATCTTCCGGATTCAGATACGGATCCACTTCAGCGACCAGCTTGCGCAGTTTGGCACTGCTTTCTTCGCCCCAGGTCAGCTTGTTCAGGACGGAGTCCTTACGCAGGATGTCCGCTTCGGAATTGTCGTTGATCCGCTCATCATAGAAGTACGGCAGTTCGGCCAGCAGCGTGAACGATCCGCAGAGCTGCTCCGCGTAGTCGGCACTGTTGGTGCCATAGTGCATGATGGAAGCCATGTCCGCATCGGGGTTGAATTTCTCGATGTAATCATAGCTTTGACGGATCGAAAGCTCCTCATAGACCGCCGGCGAAAGCTCGACGCATTCCGGCGCTTCCGGTTCGCCCAGGTTAAGCGGCACGCCGACCTTCTTCGCCGTTTCGCGCAGCTTCTCGAACAATTCCTCATCTCCGCCAGAAATATACCAATAGGCGCCGCCGAAACCGGCATTATGCAGGCTGAAGATGAATTCCGGGCGGATCTTCTCGATCAAGCCCATCATGGCCTCCGCTTCCGGCGTCACGTCGTGGAAGTGCATCTCTTTATAGTCGATCGGGAAGGTCCAGTCGACCTGCTTGTGCCCGGCCGGGCGGAAGAAATTACGGGTATAATTATAAATGGTATAAGGGCCCTTCAGCCATTTCTCGTTTAGTTTGAGACCGTCCGCGTCCCATGCTTTCACGAAATACCAGGTGTAGTCGAGTTCATTGCGGAATTCCTCATTTTCGCAAAGCGTGCGGGTCAGGTATTCCAGCATCATGGTGCCGATTGGTTCATTCGGATGCGGGCAGCCGAACATGAGACCGATATGCTTGCCCCCCTTGATCTTCAGGCAGGGCAGGTCACGTCCGTCCTTTGTGTGGCCGATGGAAAAGATCTCGCAGAGATCCGGGTATTCCGCCGCCAGCTGCCGGGAGGATTCCTCCAGCTCGTCGACGGTAAGGAACGCTTTATAATCCGGGATATTATCCAATACTTTTTGATAGACTTCTTTCATGGAACTCGTCCTCCTATCAAAGTTTTTTTAATGAGACCGGGGTTCCGGTTCCGCCTCTTCCCTTCCCAGAAGAGAGATTCAGCGTTATTTCGGGCGCCGGTTCATCTTGGCAAAGAGGACGGCCCGTTAAGGACCGTCCTCTTTTTTTCAGGCTGTCCCTAAAGGATCATTCAGAATGCCCCTTAGGCTTGCTTTTCTACTGAGGGAAGTTGCTGCTTACTGCGCCTTCTCCACATACCCGTAGTTGGCCCAGCTCCACTGACCGGCACCCTCGAACGGGAGGTTCTTGAACTGGTTGTTGTAAGCGCCCTTGGCAGAGTAACCGACGATCGGAACGATCGGCAGGTCTTCCGCCAGGATCTTCTGAGCTTCCTTGTAGATCTTAGCACGCTCTTCCTGAACGCCCGTGGCTACGCCGGCAGCCAGCAGCTTATCCACTTCCGGATTGCTGTACTTACCACCGTTGCCGCCGCCACCGGTTCCGAAACGGGACGTCATGGCGACCGGGTCCGGTCCCATGAAGCCGCCCTGGATCTCGATCGAGAAGTCCATATCGTTGACTCTGGCATCCCAGGAGGAGTAGTCCGTAACTTCCGTCTCGCACTGAATGCCGACCTCGTTCATATGAGCGGTGATCAGCTTGGCGGTATCCGGATAACCGGTGATATCGAAAGCCAGGATGGTAAGGCCGGTGATATAGTAGCCGTTGGCATCCTTGGTGTAGCCGGCTTCTTCGAGCAGCTTAGCCGCGCCTTCCGGATCAAATTCCGGAGCGATATCTTCCGTGTTGGCCGCCCACTCAACGACGGACGGATACATGCAGTATTCCGGATCCATGGTCAGGCCGAGGAAGACCTTATTGTGGATTTCGTCACGGTCGACGCACATCGCGATGGCGCGACGGACGGCCGGATCCTGCAGGGTCTCGTTTTCAAAGTTGAAGACAAGCCGGAACGGGGACGGATAGACATCATCGATGATGCTGATTTCCGGAATCGCTTCCAGTTCAGCAACGTTCGCCGTCGGGACGGTCTCCATGTAGTCGATCTCGCCGTTCTTCAGGGCTTCGACTGCCGTCTGGTCATCCGGGATATTCGCGAAGACCAGCTTGTCCAGCTTGGCCGGGATCGGGTAATGCGGGTTCGGTACGAGCGTGATGCTTTCACCCTGTCTGATCTCATCAACGATGAAGGGGCCGCAGGTGACCGGGTTCTCGTTAGCAGCACTGTTCTCCCAGTCCGGAGCATCTTCATAAGCGATGTGGGACAGGATCATGGTGCCGTACCAGCCGATGACCTTATCGAAGGATGCATCCGGGTTGGTGAGGTTGAAGACAACCGTGTAATCATCCGGAGTGTCGATCGAAGCAACGTTCTGCATATTGCCGCTGAAGTAATAAGCCGCGTTGTTCTTGATGGTCTCGAAGGTGTACTTGACGTCCGCAGACGTGAGCGGGTTGCCGTCCGTCCAGTAGAGGTCGTTTCTCAGATGGAAGGTCAGCGCCGTCGCGTCTTCGTTATATTCCCAGGACGTCGCCGCTTCACCGACCAGTTCGGACTTGGTCGCGTCGAGCGCGCAGAGACGTACATATATGTTCTCAGCGATCGCGTAAAGGTTGTCGTCACCGGTCGTATCCGGGTTCCAGGTGGTCGGGTCGCCGGAGGCGCGGACCACGAAGGTGCCCTGTCCGCCGATCTCGCCGGAGACATCCGGCATCGGAGCCGCAGCTACGGCAGCAGCCGGTTCAGCCGCGGTTTCCGCCGGAGCTTCAGCCGGAGCTTCTTCCGCCGGAGCTTCTTCTTCCTCGTCCGGAGCGTCGAATGGGACTACGTGGCTGTAATCAGACCAGCCCCACTTGCCCGCGCCGTCATTCGGGATGTTCTTGAACAGGTTGTTGTAAGCGCTCTTGGCGGAGTAACCGAGGATCGGGACCTTCGGCAGGTCTTCCGCCAGGATCTTCTGAGCCTGCTTGTAGATCTCAGCACGCTCTTCCTGGACGCCCGTGGCTACGCCGGCAGCCAGCAGCGCGTCAACTTCCGGATTGCTGTAGTGGCCGGCATTGCCGCCGCCACCGGTTCCGTAACGGGACGTCATAGCGACCGGGTCCGGTCCCATGAAGCCGCCCTGCAACTCGATCGTGAAGTCCATCGCGGAGACTCTGGCATCCCAGGAAGCATAGTCGGTGACTTCGACTTCGCAGGGGATACCGATCTCGGTCATATGGGCCGCGACGAGTTTCGCGGTGTCCGGATATCCATAGCCTTCGAAGGCCAGGATGGAAAGGCCGGTGATGTAATTGCCATCCGCGTCCTTGGTATAGCCGGCTTCTTCGAGCAGTTTGACCGCGCCTTCCGGATCATAAGCCGGAGCCAGATCTTCGGTGTTGGCTGCCCATTCGATAACGGACGGATACATGCAGTATTCCGGCGGCATGGTCAGACCGAGGAAGACCTTATTATGGGCTTCGTCACGGTCGACGCACATCGCGATGGCGCGACGGACAGCCGGATCCTGCAGCGTTTCGTTTTCAAAGTTGAAGACCAGTCTCATCGGGGACGGGTAAACGTCGTCGATCAGCGTAATCTCCGGAATCGCTTCCAGCTCGGCCAGGTTCGCCGTCGGGACGGATTCCATATAGTCGATCTCGCCGTTCTTCAGAGCTTCGACCGCGGTCTGCTCATCCGGGATATTGGCAAAGATCAGCTTGTCCAGCTTCGCCGGTCTCGGGAAGGCCGGATTCGGTACCAGGGAGATGGATTCGCCCTGTCTGACTTCATCGACGATGAAGGGTCCGCAGGTGACCGGCGTCTCGTTGGCTGCGCTGTTCTCCCAGTCCGGAGCATCCTCATAAGCGATGTGGGACAGGATGAAGGTGCCGTACCAGCCGATGACCTTATCGAAAGACGCGTCCGGGTTGGTCAGGTTGAAGACGACCGTGAAATCATCCGGAGTTTCGATCGAAGCGACGTTCTGCATGTTGCCGCTGAAGTAGTACTGCGCGTTGTTCTTGATGGTCTCGAAGGTGTACTTGACGTCCGCCGAGGTGAGCGGGTTGCCGTCCGTCCAGACGAGATCATCTCTCAGATGGAAGGTCAGCTGCGTCGCGTCTTCGTTGTACTCCCAGGACTTCGCGGCTTCGCCAACCAGGTTGGCCTTGGACGCGTCGAGCGCGCAAAGACGCATGTAGATGTTCTGGGCGATCGGATAGAGGTTGTCGTCACCGGTCGTGTTCGGGTTCCAGGAAGTCGGATCCCCCACCGCACGGACGACGAAGGTGCCGCCGGTCGTTGCTTCCGGAGCCGGTTCCTCTGCCGGTTCCGCGGCGGGCTCTTCAGCGGGTTCTTCCGCGGGCTCTTCCGCAGGTTCTTCCGCCGGTTCTTCTGCGGGCTCTTCCGCCGCCGGTTCGCTCGAAGAGCTGCCGGAATTGGAGCTGCCACCGCAGGCCGTCATAGCAAAGGTAAAGACCATCACTATGACAAGCAGGACAATAAGTTTCTTCTCCATACGTTCTTACCTCCTCTTATCTTGGACCGGGCAATCGCAGGTGCGCCGGCCTGTTCAAACGTATTCTGCTATATACACGGCAGGATTGCCGCTCATACCGGAGTATAGATGCCGCAAGGCCGGTTTACCGGTCTCAGGCTTCCTCTTTCTGGCATCCGTGCACGCAGGTGTACCAGTGTCCGTTCCCCAGATCGACGATCTCCGGATAGGACTTCCAGCATTGCTCGCAGACTTCCGCGCAGCGTTCGGCGAAATAGCAGCCCGGTCCCGGATTCATCGGGGTCGGCGGTTCGCCTTCGATCTCGATGCCACCGGTCTCTTCATCCGGGTCGATGCTCGCGCAGTTGGCGATCAAAGCCTTCGTATACGGATGGCGCGGATTCTTGATCACGTCATCGGAAGGACCGTATTCCACGACCCGGCCGAGGTACATGACCGCGATGTGATCGGAGATATAGCGGGTCAGGGCGATATCGTGGCTGATGAACATCACCGCCGCGTTCTCCTTTTCCGCCAGATCGATCAGCATATTGATGATATCCGCGCGGACGGAAACGTCCAGCATGGAGACCGGTTCGTCCGCGATGATGAAGCCCGGTTCCAGGAACATCGAACGGATGATGGAGATACGCTGCAGCTGGCCACCGGACAGTTCATGCGGATATCTCTTGATGAGGTCATCCGCCGGAGTCAGGCCGTTCGCCTCCAGGGCGTCCAGGCACATCTGCAGGCGCTCTTCGTCATTCGCGCCGATATTATGGTTTTTCAGCGGCCGCATCAAGATCTTTTCGATCGTATCACGCGGGGTGAAGGTATCAAAGGGGTTCTGGAAGACGATCTGCACCATACGGCGGAAAGCCTTCGGATCGCGTTTGATGATGTCCTTCGTCGATTCACCGTCGATGAAACAGTCGCCACGCGTCGGTTCCTCCAGACGGGTCAGCATCTTGGCCAGAGTCGATTTCCCGCAGCCGGATTCACCGATGATGCCCAGGATCTCGCCGTGATCGATGGTCAGGTTGATACCGTCCAGGGCTTTGATGAAGTCCTTACCGCGGCCGAGACTTCTGGCCTTGGAAGCCTTATCACTGGAGCGGAAGGGATACCATTTCGCGATATCTTTGATCTCGATATAGTGTTCACTCATTGCCGGTCCCTCCTTCCTCATAGAGCAGGCAGGCGATCATGCGCCCGTCCTCCATCTGCTGCTGCGTCGGCCGGACCTTCTTGCAGCGCTCTGTGGCATAGGGGCAGCGCGGCGCGAAATTGCAGCCTTCCGGTTTGATCGAGAGGTTCGGCATGAAGCCCGGGATCGCCTTAAGCTTGGCGTTCTCGCCCTTCAGGGACGGGAAGGACGCCAGAAGCCCCTGCGTGTAGGGATGCTTCGGATCCTTGAAGACGCTGCGGACGTCGCCGATCTCGACAAAGCGGCCGGCGTACATGACCGCGACCTTCTTGCAGGAGGCGGCAACGACGGACATATCGTGCGTGATCATGATACGTGCCATATCCATCTCTTTTTCCATCGCCACGACCTCTTCCAGGATCTGGCTCTGGGTGATAACGTCGAGGGCGGTCGTCGCTTCATCGAAGACAATGAGCTTCGGACCGTGCAGCAGGCTGATGGCGATGGCCACGCGCTGCAGCATGCCGCCCGACATTTCGTGCGGATACAGATTATAGACACGGGGCGCGAGGTTGACCAGCTTCAGCAGATAGGTCATGCGCTCCTCGATCTCCTTATCGGTCGCGTGCGGTTCGTGAACGCGGTAGATATCCTCGACCTGGGTACGGATGCGATGCACCGGCGAGAGCGCGCTCATCGCCTTCTGGAAGACGACGGAAAGGTCTTTCCAGCGGTATTGATCCATCTCTTTCTGGGAAATGGCGAGCAGGTTCTTGCCTTCAAATTCCGCGAGGCCGTCGATCACCGTGGTGTTCTCGTTCAGGAGACGCAGGACCGCCATGGCCAGGGTCGATTTTCCGGAACCGGATTCGCCGACGATACCGATGGAATCACCTTTAAAGATATCAAAGGTCGCGTCCTGGACCGCGTAGACTTCGCGGCCGCGGTTGCTGTACGTCACGTTGACGTGTTCTAATTTTAAAACCTTTTCCACGATCCTCACCTCTTTTTCGAATACTTGGGATCGAGGACGTGATTCAGTCCGTCACCCAGCAGATAGAATACAAGGACGGTGAAGATGGCGGCAAGGCCCGGGAACGTGGACAGCCACCACGCGGAAGTGATATAGGGTTTACCAGCGTAGATCATCTGGCCCCAGCTGATGATATTGGGGTCGCCGAGTCCCAGGAAGGACAGGCCGGCTTCGGTCAGGATCGCCCCGGACATGCCCATGGTCGTATTGGATACGACCGGGAAAACGCCGTTCGGAATGATGTACTTCATGAGGATCTGCCATTTCGTTTCGCCCATGGCCGTGGCGCTGCGTACGAAGGTCCGTTCCCGGAGTGACAGCGCCTGGGCCCGCATGAGTTTGGCATTACTCGGCCAGTTCGTCAAGCCGATGACGATCATGACGTTCATGAGGCTGTTGCCGAAGAGCGCGATGATCAGCATGATCAGGAAGAAGGTCGGCAGCATTAGGAAGACGTTGATGACCTCGGAAATGATCAGATCCAGTTTTCCACCAAAGTAACCGGCAATACCACCGATAAAGACGCCGATGATCGCCGAAATGAGCGCCGATACGATCGCGACCTTCAGGGAGGTGCGGGCGCCGTAGATGATCATGCTGTAGACGTCCTGGCCCATGTGGTTGGTGCCGAGGATATGGCCGTTTTCTCCCATGAGGTTCATGGAATCGGGTCCGAAGTAATAGGGATCATCCGTCGCCAGGACCGGCGCCAAAATGACGACCAGGATAAGGATGATCGCTCCGATCGTGCCGGCCAGGAGTTGCTTGTCGCCGGTAATGGTTTCCCAGATGAATTTGGGAGTGAGTTTCTTATTCATTCTCTGCACTCCTTTCATCAATCATAACGGATACGCGGATCGAGGTAAGCGTAGATCACGTCCACGATCAGCATCACGACAGCAACGGATATGCTCATGACGAGATAGACGCCCATCAGCGTCGGATAATCACGCTGGTTGATGGCTGTTAAAGTGAGCCGCCCCATGCCCGGCCAGGCGAAGACGATCTCTACCAGCGTAACGCCGGTCAGCAGGTAAGCCATGGAAATACCAAAAATGGTAACCGACGGCAGGATCGCGTTCCGGAATACGTATTTACGGAAGATCTTTCCTTCATCCATACCGGTCGCCTTCATGGTCGTGATGAAATCCTCATTGCTGACCTGCAAGACGGAGGATTTCGCGATACGGAAGTAGGTCGGGATCAAGATCAGCACCATGGTGAGGCAGGGCAGGAACATGTGCTTAGCCACGTCCATAATGTGAGCCATTCCCTCGTAATTAGCCCGGGCGTCACTGTATCCGAAAGATGGGAACCAGTTCAGCTTCGAGGAAAAGATGATGATCAGCATGAGCGCTAACCAGAAAGACGGCACGGAGTTAAAGAAGTATTGGGTCCCGGAACTCACGAAGTCATAAACACTTCCTTCGCGCCGGGCGGCGACAATGCCCATCAAGGTGCCTAAAATTGCGGAGATCAGCGCCGAAGTGAGTCCTAGAAGCACCGTCGCTCCCAGTTTTTCCTCGATCATCGTCGTGACCGGTTTGTTGTAGATCATCGAGCTGCCCAGATCGCCGGTCATGGCGGTGGTCAGATAGTTGACCAGCTGTACCGGCATCGGCTTGTTGAGGCCGTATTTTTCTTCCAACGCGGCCCGCATGGCCGGATCCTTGTTATCCTTGCCCATGAGGGTGGAGATCGGATCGCCAGGCGCTGCTTTGATGATCACGAAGTTCAGTACGAATACAATCAGTACCGTCAGGATGCCCGAGAGCACCCTTCTAATAATGAACCTCTTCACGTCGCTTCCTTTCCTGAGATCTTTATAGAAACAGTTACTTAGTTTAATATATCATAAGAGCCCGCTTTAGGCAAATCAGAATTCGTATGAAAGCTTCTTCCTTTTATTGGAAAACCTATACCTTTTTACTGACTCCCTCCAGCTTCCGGTACAAGGTCCGACGGCTGATTCCCAGCCTTTTCAAGGCTTCTTCGCGATTTCCTTCGCACTCCTTCAG
>JAFRYQ010000194.1 GCA_017437565.1 Bacillota bacterium | reverse complement strand
TGCCCGCAACTGATGAAATTGCGATAATACCAGGCGGCACCGGCTTTGATCGATTTCGCCGGCGTGTCCCAGCCCTGCAGTTCGGCGTGGATGAGCCCGTTCTGGACGGCGTTCAGTCCGCCGGATGCGTAGGCATTGATATTAAAGAAATTGTAATAGCCATAAGCGCCGGAGACGGAATCCGAGGCGCCGTCGGGCCCCTGCTCGACGAGGATCATGGAGGCCAGCGTCAGGGGGCTTACGCCGGATTCGGCACCGGTTTCCATGAGCAGGTCTATATAGGACGCGTAGCCGTCACCCGGGTCGCCCCAGTCGAGGAAGGTACCGCTGACGATCGCGGCCAGGCCTTCCGCGCTTTCCTCAGAGTCGCCGTAGCGGTTGGAAAGGAACTGAAAGACGGATTCTTCCCCGAGGGAATTGCGCGGATCCAGATAATAGGCGACCGCCGATTCGGAAGCGGCGACCCAGGCGTCACTGTCGTAGACGATATAATAACCGGTCTCCGCGTCAAAGGCGGAGGGGTCACCGGATTTATAGGCATCGGGGGCATTGATATAGACGAGATTGGTACTGACCGGGTGCGTCTCGGCATAGAGAACGTCGCTCCAGTCGAGGCCGGTATAGTTAGCGACGAAACGCCAGGCAGGGTGCAGCTCGTGCAGGTAACGAAGGCTGTCCCGATAGCTTTCCGGGAATCCCTGGTAATCCAGCCAGGCTTCGAAATCACCTTCTTCATAGTAGGAGTCGCTTCCCGTGTCCTCGCTCCCGTCGGAGAGCGTGATGAGCTCGGCGTAGACATAACCGGAGCCGCCGGCGCTGGCGATTTCATACCAGAGTCCATCCTCGGAAGTGCCCAGGACCGTGACCGGATCGCCATAGCTGAGGGAACCGACGACGCTTTCACCTTTGCCGGGGCCTGAACGCACGTAAACACCAGCCGCATAGCTTACGAAACCGGCTTGTTCCGCCGCGTAAACCGGGGATGCGGATAGGTCACAGGCGCTGCTTAAGAACAGCAAGGTCGCTAAAAAGACGATCGCGAGGCGAACGCAAAAAATATGATCCCCAAACCTCTTGGTGCCCAAATTGATCCCCTTTCAATTTCACCAATAGATTAGAGTCATATTATCATAAGAAGAATTAAAACACAATGAAAGGGACGGAAGATTCAGAAAGTCTTAAGAAGACGCCCGGCGGGCGCCGGTTGGCAGATCGGTAAAAATGGGATATAATAGCTTGGAACAGGGAAAGGACGTCCACTATGTCGGAGAGTATCAGAATTACCGAGATCAGCTGGCGCAGGTCTTATCTGTGCCTGGAATATGAGGGGCCGGAAGATGCTTGGCCGGTCCTGGAAGGGAAAGCCGGCACGTTTCCCTTCCTCCCGGACGAGCAGGCGGCGCTTTATGTGACGCCGCGGGAGGGGCACCGTTATGCTTTCCTTTCGTTGGTCAACGTAGAGCAGGGCAACATGTTGCCGGAGGGAAGCTATGAGCTCCGCGCGCGTCAGGAGAAGAGTGGGGAAGAGCTTGCGCTCACCTTTGCGCCGGCGCTTTTGATGCGCGTGAACGAGATCTCTAAAGTGTTCCGCTATTACAACCGCTATTCTTACTTGGCCTGGTTCTCGCTGGAGGAGGAAGCCGGGGCAGCGGAGACCGGGCGGGTGCTTCTGCATACGGAATTCGCGGTACGGAATGAGAATCCGGGCTCACGCGGGCGCCGGCGTGATTTCCTGAGCAAAGGAATGCAGGAGATCTACGACCTGGCCCGGCGGACGGCGAAAGGACACGAGAAGCGGATCCTCTTCTTCTCGGAGACGCGCGATTTCATGCCCGGCAACTTCCAGGCTGTCTATGAGCGAATGCTGGCGCGCGGCATGGACAAGGAATATGAGATCAAGGTTGTGCTGCGGAACGACGTCGGCAAAGGCGCTTCCAAAATGGCCAAGGCGAAACTGCTCGCCATGCTGGCCCGTTACGATTACATCTTTGTGGAGGACTACGTGCCGCTCTTTACCGGGATCCAACCGGCCCCGGAGGTGCGCCTGATCCAGCTCTGGCACGCGGGCTTTGGTTATAAAGCAGTCGGTTACACGCGTTTTGGGATCAAAGGTTCCCCGCATCCCTATCATTCCTGTCACCGCCACTATACCGATGCGGTCGTCGGGAACGAGGGGCTGAAAGAAATCTATGCCGAGGTCTACGGCATCGACCGCGCGCACATTCACGCGACCGGTATGCCCCGCCTGTCGGATTTCCTGGACGCGCAACGGATCGCTGCCGCGCGCGAAAGGCTGGCGACGGAATACCCGCAGATCAAGGATCGCCGGGTCATCCTGTTCGCGCCGACCTATCGCGGCAGCAACCAGAAGGCTGCCGATTACCGGATCACGGAAGACGACCAGAAGCTGCTTTACGAACTGTGCCGGGATACCGACGCGGTCATCCTGTTTAAGGCGCATCATTTTATCGACCGCCGGCTCGCCCTGACGCCGGGGGTGGAGGACCGCATCCTGGACCTTTCCGGCGAAGCGATCGAGGACCTGATGTACGTCAGCGATCTCCTGATCACCGACTATTCTTCCTGTTTCTACGATTATCTGCTCCTACGGCGACCGGTGCTCTTCTATCTGCCCGATGAAGAGGCTTTTACGGCTTTCCGCGGGGTCTGCTGTCCGGTCGGCAGTACCGTCCCCGGGCCTGTCGCGCGGACGGTCCCCGAGCTTTGCGCGCTGCTCCGGCAGGAGGAACTGCCCCTGCCCAAACCCCAAAGCTTCATGCTGGATAACGCTTTGACCAACGGCCGTTATACCGCCGCCGACCGCGTGCTCGACGCGATCTTCGGGGAAAAGTGAAAATCGGCATCAGATGTGCTATACTTAATAATTACGAAAGACTGTTTGGAAAGCTGTTAGCAGGACCTAGGAGGACCGGAACATGAGGAATCTGCTGCTTGATATGCTGGAAAAACGAAACGACGGCATCAATACCGCCTATCCTTCCTTTTGCAGCGCCAATAAATTTGTGATCGAAGCGATCCTCCGGCAGGGAAAACGGTTTGAGGACGCGGTGATCATCGAGTCGACCAGCAACCAGGTGAATCAGTTCGGCGGTTATCTCGGCATGACCCCGTCTGAGTTTAAGGACTACGTCTATGAGATCGCCGACCGCGTCGGGTTCGACCGGCGGAAGATCATCCTGGGCGGCGACCATCTGGGCCCGCAGCCCTGGCAGGATCTGGCGGAGAAAGAAGCCATGGAGAACTCGGTGGAGCTGGTGCGGCAGTGCGTGCTGGCCGGCTATACCAAGATCCATCTCGATACCAGTATGCGGGTCGGGGACGACGATCCGGATGAAAAGCTGGAAACGCGCACCATCGCCCAGCGCGGAGCGGTGATGCTGGCGGCGGCGGAAAATGCCTATGAAGAATTGCTGAAGGAGAATCCGGAGGCCATCCATCCCGTGTACGTGATCGGCAGCGAGGTGCCGATTCCCGGCGGGGCGCAGGATCCGGAAGCGAAGATGCAGATCACGAGCCCGGAAGATTTCCGGGAAACGGTGGAGACCTATGAACAGGTCTTCCGCGAACGGGGCCTCAGCGAAAAATGGCAGCACGTCGTGGCGGTCGTCGTCCAGCCGGGTGTGGAATTCGGCGATGAAGAGGTGGCTTTCTACGACCGTGGGGAAGCCGTCCTGCTGGTGCGTGAACTGGAGAATTATCCGAATCTCGTCTTTGAGGGACATTCTACCGACTATCAGACGCCGAAAAAACTGGCGCAGATGGCGGAGGATGGCATCGCCATCCTGAAGGTCGGCCCGGCGCTCACCTTTGCCTTACGGGAAGCGCTTTTCGCCTATAGCTGGATCGAAAAAGAACTGATCGAAGACGAGAGCAAGCGCAGCAATTTCATGGAAGTCCTGGATCGCGTCATGCGCGAGAATCCGGCGGACTGGCAGAAATACTATCACGGGACCGAGGATGAGAAACGGATCGCCCGGAAATACAGCTTTTCAGACCGCTGCCGCTACTATATGTCACGTCCGGAGGTCGTACAGGCGATCGACCAGCTGATCAGGAACGTGTCGGAAGTGCGCATCCCGCTCTCCATGATCCGCCAGTTCTTCCCGATCCAGTATGTCAGCATTCGGGCCGGGCGTCTTAAAAATGAACCGCTCCCGGTCATCTTCGACCGGATCACCGAGGTCATCGAGACCTATAACTACGCGACCAAGCCGAACTATCTGAAGCCGGGCATGCTGATGATGTGACCCGCTTTTCCCGCTGAATGAGGAGACCTGCCTATGAAAGCTGCCGTCGTATTCGGAAAGAATGACATCCGTTTTATGGATTGGGAAGAACCGCAGATCCAAAGACCGGACGAGGTGAAGATCCGCGTCCGCGCCTGTGGGATCTGCCGGTCCGACGTGCCGCGGGTCTTCGCGGGGACGGCCCGCTATTATCCGATCATCCTGGGCCACGAGTTCAGCGGCATCGTGGAAGCAGCGGGAGAGGAAGCGGAGAAAGCCGGCATCCGGCCCGGCGATCACGTAGCCGGCGTGCCGCTTATCCCTTGTTTCCAATGCCCGGACTGCGCCGCCGGTAATTATTCCCTCTGCAAGCAATACAGTTTCATCGGCTCCCGCCAGCAAGGCGCTTACGCGGAATTTGTGGTGGTACCGGTGCGGAACGTCGTGAAGCTCGATCCAGACGTACCTTTCGAGAAGGCAGCGCTGATCGAAACGGCGACCGTCGCTTTGCACGGCCTGTTTCTGGCCGGTCTGGACGAGAAGACCGCGCCGCAGGCCGCGAGCGTGGCGGTGACCGGGGTGGGCACCATCGGGCTTTTGGCCGTACAGTGGGCGCGTATCCTCGGCGCGAAGCGCATCACGGCGATCGGGCGCGACGGGGAACGCCTGGAACTGGCCCGGCGCCTGGGCGCGACGGACACCATTAATACGCGGGAAGAAGACGCGGAAGCGCGCGCGGCGGAGCTGACGGGCGGCGTTGGCTTCTCTTATCTGTTCGATTCCGCCGGCGCGCCGGAGACGATCCGCCAGTGCTTCCATCTGGCCGCCAACAAAGCCCACGTCTGCCTGATCGGGACGCCGACCGCCGACGTGACCTTCTCCTGGCGGGAATGGGAATTGATCAACCGCAAGGAATTCAACCTGACCGGGTCCTGGATGAGTTATTCGGCGCCTTTCCCGGGACGGGAGTGGGAATACGCGGTCGCGGCTATGCGGGACGGTTCGCTCCTCTTTGAAGAAGCGATGCTGCACCGGCGCTTTGATCTTTCGCAGGTCCGTGAAGCTTTCGACTGTTTCGAGAACGAGAAAGTGCGGGGACGCATCCTGTTAACGAACGACCGCTGAAAACGCGGAGGGAAGGGAAGATGAACGGACTGAAGGATCTGGCGCTCCGTATCGGGGTGGCCGGCATGAAAATCCTCTACGCGTTTCTGAAGCTGCTGCCGACGACTCATAAAGCCGTCTTTCTCAGCCGGCAGGCGAATGAGCCGACGCTCGATATCCGCCTGATGACGGATTATCTTGCCATTCGTGATCCCAGTCTGCAGACGGTCTGCCTCTGCCGCCGCCTGCAGCCGAATCTCTCCTATGTGCTCTATACCCTCCGCCAGATGTACCACCTGGCTACTTCCGAGACCGCCATCATCGACGGTTACTGCATTCCGGTCAGCGTGCTGACGCATAAAAAGGACCTTACCGTGATCCAGATGTGGCACGCGATGGGCAGCATGAAATGCTTCGGTTACGCGATGATCGGGAAAGAAGAGGGGAATAGGGCGGAAGTCGCCCGCATTCTCCGCATGCATAAAAATTACGATTACGTTCTGATCTCTTCCTTCGATTTCCTAAAGGACTACGAAGAAGGCTTCCGCATGGATCCCCGGACCGTGCGCGAGATCCCGCTGCCGCGGGCGGATCTGCTGACGGACCGCAGCTTGCTGCAGGAAAAACGGCACACCATGGAAGAACAGTATCCGCGCCTGCAGGGAAAGAAAAACATTCTTTACGCCCCGACTTTCCGTAAACAAAGCGGGAAACGGGATGAAGAGGCGATCCAAACCCTGGTAAACGCCATCGATTTCGACCGGTATAATCTCATCTATAAACCGCATCCCAACAGCAAACTCCTCATTACGGATCCCCGCGTCCTGACCTTGCGCTGCCCGAATCTGGAAGCGCTCAGCATCGCCGACGCCATGATCAGCGATTATTCCAGCATGATCTATGAGGCGGGCCTGGCGCAGGTCCCAGTCTATCTCTATGCCTACGACTGGGAAGATTACCAGGGGAAACGCGAACTGAACCTGGATCTGGCGCATGACGTGCCGACTCTCTTTACCGGCGACGCGCAGGAAATCATCCGCGCCATCGAAACAGACCGCTTTGACCGGGAGGCGTTCCAGGCCTTTACCCGGCGCAACGTCCGCATTCCGGCGACTTCCTGCCGGGAAGAACTCGCCAAACTGATCCTGCATCAAGAAGAGCTTTAGGCCGGGCGCGGGCCGGCACAGGATTCCGGCAATCTTGTTTTCTCTCTGTGAATGGTATATAATACAAAAAACTATGCCTGACGCGTAAGCGGAAGTATTTTGGTGCGGGATGATGTATTCCGGCCGCTTTACAGATGAAAGAATGAGGCCAATGAAGAGTCACGTTTTGTTGATGATGGGAGGTTCCGGAACCCGTCTGGGGGCGGATATTCCCAAACAATATATCGAGATCGACGGTAAGCCGATCTTCGTATCGATTCTGGAATTGCTGGAAAAGCTGGACGCGGTCGATGATATCGTTATCGTCTCCCACGCGGATTGGATCCCCTTCGTCCGGGAATGGACGGAGCGGGTCGGCGCCGGGAAAGTCGTGGCGGTGGCCCCGGGCGGTGAAACGCGTTCCCACTCGGTCCGTAACGGCCTGCGGGCGCTAGCCGCCTTCGCGGAAGACGACGATCCGGTCCTGATGCACGACGCGACGCATCCCTACGTGGATGAAGAGGGAACGCGGCAGGTGATCCGGGCCATCCGTGAATACGGCGGGGCGACGCTGGGCGAATACCAGTATGATACGGTCTATCAGATCGAGAGTACGGAAGAGGGCGATTTCGTCGGTGAGACCTTAAACCGGCGGCTGATCGTGGCCGGGGCGTCCCCGGAAGGCTTCCGCTATCGCTTTATCCGCGATATCTATGAAAACGCTTCGGATGAGGAGCTGGTCAGCATGACGTCTGCCGGGGCGATTGCCCGGGCGCATGGGATCCGCATGAAGGTGATCCCCTGCAGTGTAGTAAATCTCAAGATCACCCACCGGGTGGATCTGGAGGCGCTACAGCAGTCGACTTCGTATTTCTACAAGACACACTAGAAGGATCCGCGAGAAGCCCGCTGCGGCAGAGAGGGGGAACTGCCTATGGTCAAATATATAAAGGGGTTTTTCAAATACCGCTTCCTGCTCTGGGAGCTGGTCAAGAAGGGCATTAAACTGAAATACCGCAGGTCCTATTTGGGCATCGTCTGGTCCCTGATCGAGCCGATCCTGACCACGATCGTCCTGGTTATCGTTTTCGGTACGCTGTTCAATAATAAAGATCCGCAATTTCCGCTCTACGTAGTGAGCGGACGCTTACTCTATACGTTTTTCCAATCCGGCACCAAGCAGGCAACGACGGCGATCCGTAACAATTCTTCCATGATCAAGAAAGTCTACGTGCCGAAGTATCTCTATCCGCTGGCCGGGGTACTCTTTAATTTCATCATCTTCCTGATCTCCCTGATCGTCCTGGTCCTGGTGATGATCTATACCCATACGCTGCCGACGCTTTATCTCTGGCAGTTCCTGCCGGCCCTGGCGATCCTGCTGGTGTTTACCATCGGCTGCGGGATGTTCCTGTCCGCCCTGCACGTTTTCTTCCGGGACGTGGAATATCTCTGGAACGTCATGCTGATGCTGATCATGTACATGAGTGCCATCTTCTATTTCCCGGACCGGCTGCTGAAGAGCCGCTGGGCATTTGTGATCCAATATAATCCGCTTTACTGTATCATCGATATCTTCCGTGGCAGCGTCATGGGTTACCAGGCTCCCGCCTGGGACTTCGGCTACACGATCGTGGTCAGTCTGATGGCAGTCTTTCTCGGCACTTATTTGTTCTGGAAGACTCAGGACCGCTTCATCCTGCACATTTAAGAGGTATCCTGAGGAGGAAGAAAAATGGCGAAGGACATTGCAATTAAAGTGGATCACGTCAGCATGAAATTCAATCTGAGTTCCGAGAAACTGGACTCGATTAAGGAATACGTGATCAAGCTGATCCACGGACAGGTAAAATACGACGAATTCTGGGCTTTGAAGGATATCAGCTTTGAATTGGAGAAGGGTGACCGGCTCGGCATCCTCGGCCTCA
>JAFRYQ010000193.1 GCA_017437565.1 Bacillota bacterium | reverse complement strand
TCTCCAGACGGAAGCAGACGTCCTTCAGGATCTGCCGTTCCGCGTCGTAGGAGAAGTCGACGTGGTCGAACTCCACTTCCCCGTGGGCGGCTTGCGGGAGCACCGGGTCCGCCGGTTCTTCGATCTCCACCGGCATATCGAAATACTCAAACACACGGCTGAAGAGCGCCATGGAACGCATCCAGTCCACCTGGATGTTCAGCAGGCTGTTGACCGGCATATAGGTCTTGCCCAGTAAAGCGACCAGCACGGTAATATCACCAACGGTCAGGGAACTGTCGTATTGCATGATCAGGATGCCGCCGACCAGGTAGAGCAGCATTGGCCCGATATTGGTGACCGTAGACAGAACCACGAAGAACCAGCGTCCGGCCATCTGTTCCTTGATCTTCAAGCCGATCATTTTCTGGTTAACGTTCGCGTATTTCTGATACTCTTCTTCCTCTTTCCCAAACAGTTTGACCAGCAATTGTCCGCTGACGGAAAGCGTCTCGTTCAGGATGCCGTTTACCTCGTCATTTGCTTCCTGCGCTTCCCGGGTCAGGGTCCAGCGCGTCTTACCGGCCCGGCGCGTTGGCAGTACAAAGAGCGGGATCACCGCGATGCCTAAGAGCGCCAGGATCCAGTTTTTCTGGAACATGGCGATCAGCGCGAAGACCAGGGTGATGGTGTTGGAAAGGATGCTCTTGAACGTATTGGTGATGACCGACTGCACCCCGTCGATATCGCTCGTCATGCGGGTGATGATGTCGCCCTGGTTGTTGCTGGTGAAGAAACGCTGGGACATCTTCTGCAGATGCCGGAACATCTGGTTGCGCATGTCAAAGGTGATATGCTGGGCGATCCAGGTATTGATATAGCTTTCTCCCACGCCGATGAGATTGGCGCCGAGCGTTACACTTAAGGAGGCGACGATATAGAAGATCAGAAGCCGCAGATTGCGCCCGATCAGGCCTTCGTCGATGATCTTACCGGTCAGGATGGAAGGCAGCAAATTGAAGACCGACGAGACCGCGATCAGCAGAAGCACCAGTAAGAATTGTTTCCAATACGGAAGCAGATAGGAAAAAACGCGCTTAAGGAGCGCTCCCGTTACTTTGGGGGCAGCCGCCTTCTCCTCTTCCGTCATATAATGCCCTCCCGGGCCACCTGCTCTTCCTCCTCCCGGCGGCATGGCAGACTCCTTTCCTTCTTTCATTTCCGTTTCACGCACTTATACGTGCTTATTATACCAAAAATAACAAAATTCCGGGATGACTTCCCGGAATTTTATCGGATTCTTTTGGGCTCTAGTGCGGGCCATGACCGCCTTGCTGTCCGCCGTGCTGTCCGCCCATCATACCGCCACCCATCATCTGGTTGGTAATATTGTTCGTCTCCACACCGTTGACGATGATCGTACCGCCGTTATATTCGGCGCCTCCGTCGTAATCGAAGGGCGACTGCGCGTTCAGGTTCAGGGTCCCGCCATTCACGATCAGGTAGCCGTTGGAATCGACGGCATCGGTGTCGCCCTGCCCCATATTGATGGTAATACTGCCGCCGTTGAACTCCGCGGTCGGGTAATAGCTGTCGGATTTATAGGCGGCATTGATGCCGTCGTCATAAGCGTCCATATTGATCTCGCCGTCATTGATCTGGATATAAGTTGCCTCGATCCCCTCTGCCGCGACGAGTTCCACTTGGCCGCCATCCATCTGGAACACCGTTGTCGCGTGGATCCCGTCGTCCGCTGCCTGGATGTTCAGACTGCCCCCGCAGAGATAGATATATCCGGTACTGAGATCCTCATCGTTTTCCGCATGGAAGCCGTCTTTATAACTGACGATGGTGATGGTACCATCCGCGATCAGGATCGAATCATTGGCTTCCACCGCGTCCGCTTGGCTATAGATCGTGAGGCTGCCGCCGGTGATCTTCAGATCATCTTTGCAGCTGATACCGTTTTCCGTCGAATTAATCGTCAGATTGCCCAGCCCGTTCAGTACCAGATCATCTTTGGAGAAGATCACGGCATCGGTATTGATATCCTCATCATTCGTAAAACTACCGCTGACGGTGAGAC
>JAFRYQ010000192.1 GCA_017437565.1 Bacillota bacterium | reverse complement strand
TCCGATTTTATTCCTTTTTTACGAAATTGGACCTCCGATTTTGTTCCTTTTTTGATGACAAACTGATGGAAAAGGTGTAAAATTACAGAAAAAGAAAGAACGATCCGGAGGCGGGTATGTTAAAAAGAAAAATCTACGATCATCTTCTGGCATGGAAGAATCACCATTCTCATTCCTGCCTGATGATCCGCGGCGCGAGACAAGTGGGTAAAACCTATATCGTGCGTGCGTTCGGCAAAAATGAATATGAATCATTTGTAGAGATCAATTTCATAAAACAGAAGGAACGGAAAGATATCTTTGCGGGTTCCTTGGATGCGGAGACGATCTACAAAAGGATGACGGCAATGATTCGGGATCTGAAACTGGTGCCCGGAAAGACGTTGATCTTCCTGGACGAGATCCAGAATTGCGGCAATGCCAGAACCGCGATCAAATTTCTGGCTGAAGACGGAAGATACGATGTTATCAGTTCGGGCAGTCTCCTCGGACTGACGTATGCGGAAGAAGGCGATACAGAGGTTGAAGAGCCGGAATCAGTTCCTACCGGATATGAAGACTTCCTCAACATGTACTCCCTGGACTTTGAGGAGTTTTTATGGGCGGAAGGATACGGGGAAGAGGCAATCGGAGTCTTGCGTTCCTGCTTGGAAAAGCACGAGCCCGTTCCGGACGCGATCAATCAGAAATATGAAGAGTTGTTCCGGGAATATATCGTAGTAGGTGGTATGCCGGAAGTTGTTGAGAACTATGTTTCACATCATGATTTTTCTACAGTCGCCAAGTTGCAGGAGCGCATCCTGGCTGACTATCGGTACGATATTGCCAAGCACGCGAAAGGCGCGGAAAAAGTGAAAGTGCGGGCTTGCTATGAAGCAATTCCCCGGCAGTTAGCGAAGGAACTGAAAAAATTCCAATACGCAACGGTCGAAAAGGGAAAAACGAGTAAAAAATATGGAGGGAGTGTGCGCTGGCTCGTTGATTCCGCGCTCGTACACGCTTGCTATAATATACATGAGGCATATATCCCCCTCATGGCGAATGCGGTTGAAGACCAGTTCAAATTATACATTAATGACACCGGGTTGCTTTGTGCGATGTATGGATTTGAAACCAAAAAAGCGATCCTGAACAATACGCTGCAGGGGAATGCGAAAGACGGGATCTACGAGAATATCATTGCCGAGAGCCTGATCAAAAAAGGGTATCAGCTATATTATTATAGACCTGACGATAATCAGAAACTGGAGTTTTTAATTGAAAGAGCGGGTGAAGTCGTTCCAATTGAAGTAAAAGCAGGAAACACGGCTACCAAGTCGCTAAATCGTTTTATTGATCGCTATCAGCCTACTACGGCTTATAAATTCATACGAGGTAACGTGGGCGTTAACGGAATCAAGATAACGCTGCCGCACTATATGGTAATGTTCTTGTAGGGAGAGGGCTCCCGCAAACCGCGCTCATCTTGGCGCGGTTTTTGCGTGCTTAAAAGGATGAGGGAGTCGGTGCCTGCCGGGAGGCGGGAGGCTGCCGGAAGGAGAGCGCTGCGGAAACGGAAAGGAGAAGGGCATGATTCGATTTGCTGCTGCCGGAGATATGATTCAGTTGCGGAGGCTGCCGGAAGGGGATGCCGGAGCGGAGAAGATCAAAGCCTTTATGGCGCCGGCTGAGGTCCGGCTCGTGAATCTGGAGACCCCGATCGTGACCCGGCCCTGCTGGTGCAGCACCTTCAGCGGCGCGCCGCCACTGGCGGCGAAGCCCTATGTGATCGACGCCATGAAGTATTTCGGTTTCCAAGCTTGCGGTTGCGCCAATAACCACACCTTGGATTTCGGGCTGGACGGCCTCTTACAGACCTTGGAGAACCTCGATCTGGCAGGGATGGCTCACGCCGGCATCGGTCGCAGCCTTTTCGACGCCACCCTGCCGGCGGCGGTTCCGGCTGCGGATGGGGACGTTGCTTATATCGCCGCCAGCGCGGTCTATTATGAAAACGATACCAGCCGGGCGGGCGAACCGCACGACGGCATTCCGGCCCGGCCGGGCCTGAACGGGCTCCGGCATATCGAGGAGTATCTGGTAACGCCGGCGGAGATGGAGATCTTAAAGGATCTGGCGGCGCGGACGCTGGTAAACGCCGAGAATGAGGTGGAGATCGCCGCTGGCTATATGGCGGATGCCGGAACCGGGGACTGCTTTGATTTCGGGCCTTTGCATTTCCGCATAGCGGATAAGACCGGGAAGATCTCGCGCGTGAACGAGACGGATATGCGCCGGATCGAGCGGGCGGTACGTAACGCCAAGCGCACGCACGCTTACTGCGTGGTGTCGCTCCACAGCCACCAGTTCCGGGCCCGGGAGGAATATGAGACGGATTATTACGTAGAAGAATTCGCGCACCGGGTCATCGACGCAGGCGCGGACGTCTTCCTCGGCACCGGGACGCATATGCCGAAAGCGATCGAGATCTACCAGGGAAAACCGATCTTCTATTGCTTGGGAAATTTTATCTTCCAGGGCGGTTTCTGCAATGAACGGGTTTCGGCGGATTTCATTGAAACACTGGGTTTCCCGCCGGATCTGTCCGGTCCGGAAGTATACGCGAAACAGAACCAGAAGGCCACGAACAGCCTGGACGACGGCGACATTTATTTCCGGGCGATCGTGCCGCGCTGGGAGATGGAGGATGGGCAGGTCACGAAGATCGAACTGTTGCCGATCGATATGAACCGCACGGCGCCGCTAGGCTGGCGCGGATTCCCGTCGCCGGCGGCACCGGAAACGATGCTGGCGCATATGGAACTGGTTTCGGCCGGCTATGGGACGAAATACGAGATTCGGGACGGATTGATCGAAGTAAATTGGTAACGAATTGCCGGCCTTCTTCTGCAGAATTTGCGTAAAAACGCAATTCTTGCAGGAGCGGACGGCATATGCTATATTAAAATCAGAATATTTTGCAAATAATAAGTCCTGTTTCGTGCCTTGGAGGAATAGCGGAAACCGAAAAGCACTGTTTGATAAGGAGTCCTTATGAAATCGCCACCGCTGATACGGGCTGCGTACCCGGAAAAGTCGCGTTCCCGCCTGTTGCTATTTTTGTTCGCAGCTCTGTCTCTTCTTATATTATACCTGTTTTCCGCTTCTCCGGCCGCGGCGATGACCACGGCGGTCCGGGTAGGTTACTGCCGGAATATGCCGCCTTACCAATATGAGGACGCGGACGGAATACCAACCGGATTCCATGTGGAATTGCTGGAAGAAGCGGCGAAGGATACCGACCTGCTCCTCAGTTATCAGGCTTACGAATCGACGAGCGAAGCGATGGAAGCTTTGGGGAAGGGAGAAATTGACGTCGTTCTCGGGGTCATCGAAGACCAGTTTACCCCTTATCATTTACAGTATTCCCGGGTGATCTCTTCCGCCAACATCTGCCTGCTGGCGCCACGGTCGGCAGCGCGGGCATACCGGGACGGCCGGCGCACCTTGCGCCTGGCTGTGGAATACCAGATCGTGAATTACAGCTATGTCGCGTCCATCACTTACAGCGACGTACTATTGACCAGCAACCAACAGGAAACGCTGGAGGTGCAGCAGGCCGGGCAGGCTGATCTGGTCGTCGGGATCAAGGACAGTTTGCTTTGGTATCTGGAAAAAGAAGGCCAGACCGAGAATTACGAGATCCTGATCAATTACGTGAACTCCGCTGATTTCACCATTGGGATCCGGGGCGGGGACCGTTATCTGAAGGAGGAGCTGGATAAAGGCATCATGCAGGTGCGCACGGACGGCACTTACGGCAAGATCTACGATTCCTGGTTCCAAGTCGACGACGGAAGCCGTTACCTGCGCATCCTGCGTTACGTGGGAATGGGGGCCGGCCTCCTGGCTGTCGCGTTGTTTACCTATTACCTGATCAGCCGTCGCGCCAAACGGAAGCTGGAGGCCATGGTAGCAGCGCGCACTGCGGAATTGAATCTCGCGAACCAGAAACTGGAACAGAAGAACCGCGAGATCCAGGCCGAGAGTGAGTTGCGACAGTCGATTATCGAGTCCTCCCCAACCAGCACCTTCGTTTTTGACGGTGATTTCCATATCCGCTATCTGAACCAGAATGCCCGGGAACTGATCCTGGCCGACGGTTGCGAGAATTCGAGCAACGTGTTGGAGATTCCGGTGCTGGCGGCCATCCTGAACGATATCGGACCGGGCTTGTTTAAAGAGGCGTGGACGAGTAAGTCCGGGACGATGGAAAAGCGAAACGCGATCGGCGATATGGAGAAGAAATACCGCTACAGTTGTCATAAGATCGACCGTGGCGGCGCGGATCCGGAAGCGCTTCTGTCGGTAGAAGACGTCACCGTGGAAGACCGGGAGCGGGAAGCTTTGTTTGAAAAGAGGAAAAACGCGACCCTGAACCAACTGATCGTTGGCATTGCCCATGAGATCAAGAACCCGCTGACCGCCATCAACACTTCGGTGGAGATGATCCAGACCAAGGGGAATAACGAGAAATACTGGAAAGCCTTCTCGACGTATATTCCGGCGGAAGTAGAGCGCATTACCAAGTTGATCAACAGCCTGGTGGGTTACGCGCGGCCGGCGGAAGGAAAAAATGAACCGGTGAACCTGGCGGAGCTGCTGCAGTCTGCCTATGAACTGGCCAGCGTCAGCGCTAAGGGGATCCGGGTCGAGAGAAATCGCAGCGAGGAAGAAGACGTTTTTGTGCGTTGTGACCGCGACCGCATCAAACAGTGTTTGATGAACGTCATCTTTAACGGCATCGAATCCGGACAGAAACAGGCGGCGTTAGACCGGAAGAAGCACCACGTCCGCATTGGGCTGACGGTAGAAACGACGACGGCCGACGTGGAGGTCGAAGACGACGGGGTCGGCATGACCGCGGAAGAGATGAAACGCTGCACGGAACCGTTCTATACGACGAAACCGACCGGAACCGGAATCGGGCTGGCGGTAACCAAACAATATCTCGATGAGATCGGCGGCAGCCTGATCGTGGAAAGCGAAAAGCATCGCTTCACGCGGGTGACGATACGCCTGCCGCTCATGAAGAAGGAGGCCACGCATGAAACCGGGAATCCTGATCGTTGATGACGAAAAGAGCATCTGCACCTTTCTCGAACTGGCTTTAGAAGACGATTATGAAGTGACGAGTGCCGTCGATACGGAAGGCACGTTGAAGATCATGCAGACGCAACAGATCAACGTCGTCCTTCTGGATCTGAACCTGGGTACGGAAAGCGGCATGGATCTGCTCAGCCTGTTAAAGAAGGAATATCCGGAGACTGCCGTGATCATGATGACGGCTTATGGGGATATCCGCACCTCCGTAGAGGCGGTGAAACGCGGCGCGGCGAATTATCTCTGCAAACCGGTCGTCATGGAGGAGCTGAAGATCTATATCGAGCAGGCGCTGCAGATGCAGCACCTCTCGCGCCGGGTCGAAAACCTGACCAGCGAAGTGGAAGAACTGGAACAGCGTTCCTATTACGGCGATATCATCGGTAAAAGCGAACCCATGCAGCGCGTATATAAGCTGATCGACCGCGTGAAAGACGCCGACGTCAGCATCATGATCAGCGGGGAAAGCGGGACCGGTAAGGAGCTGGTGGCCCGAGCTATTCATAAGGGCGGCAGCCGGAAGAACGAGAATTTCGAATCCATCAACTGTGCTGCCATTCCGGAAGGCCTGCTGGAAGAAGAACTGTTCGGGCACGTAAAGGGCTCCTTTACCAGCGCTTATGCCGATAAGAAAGGGAAATTCGAGTTGGCGGACCGCGGTACGCTTTTCCTGGACGAGATCGGCGACATGCCGTTGGCTTTACAGGGAAAGCTGTTGCGGGTGTTGCAGGAGAAGGAGGTCATGCCCGTGGGCGGTACGGCCGCCAAACAGGTCGACGTCCGGGTGATCTGCGCGACCAATAAGGATCTGCCGGGCATGATCGAAGAAGGTCTCTTTCGCCGGGACCTCTATTACCGGCTGCACGTGGTCGAAATACACATTCCGCCGCTCCGGGAGCGGCGGCAGGATATCCCGGATCTCTGCCGGGTCATTCTGGACCGCATCAATACCGGGAAAGAGACGCCGAGCCGGCTTTCCCGCGCGGCGGAGAAGATGCTGCTGCAGTACAGTTATCCCGGTAACGTCCGGGAACTCATCAATATGCTGGAATATGCCCGCATCATGGCTTCCGGCGAAGTGATCGAGCCGGCCGACCTTCCGGTCGAGCTGGAAACGGGCCGGGACCTGAAAGGCTCGGAAATGACGGCTGCCCGCGCGGTCAAGCGCTATCTGAGCCAGATGACGATCAAGGACGTCGAGCGGCTGATGATCATCAACGCCGTGGAAGAAAACCCTCAGAATAAGAAAGCCGCGGCACGGCAGCTGGGAATCAGTGAGCGCACGCTCTTCTATAAATTGTCCGAATACGGTTTGTAAAAGAGAATCATAAAGAAGAAACCGCTTGGACCGGGGCTGGTAAGGCCCCGGTTTTCCTTGCCTAAGACTGGCACGGTATTTGAATGAATATCAGTTGAAAGAGTCGGGAAGATCAAAGCGGGCGTTCGGAAAACGGGACGGACCCGCCGATGCGAAGCAGAGAAACGAGACGCGGATCGCCGTACCGACGGCCGCGCGGCGTGTGCAGGATTTGCAGGGAAAACGCAAATCTTGCAGACGAAACAGCCTTGGAAGGAGGAGAGAAATATGCGGGTCATGCCTTATCCGGTATTGGAAGGCTTGGAACCGGAAGATTTTTTCTACTGGTTTGGCGTAATCAGTAAGATCCCCCGGGGATCACGGAAAGAGGGGCAGTTCATCGCTTTCCTGCAGCGTTACGCGGAGGAAAGGGGGCTCCCTTGCGAAACGGATCAGGCAGGTAACGTCATGATACGGGTCCCGGCCACACCGGGACATGAGGACCGGCCCCCGGTTTTGCTGCAGGCACATATGGACATGGTCTGGACGACCGTGCCGGGGAAGAAGTTCGATTTTGAAACGCAGGGCATCGAGATCCTGCGGAAAGACGACCTCCTGGTAGGAGACGGCACGACCCTGGGCGCGGATAACGGCGTCGGGCTGGCGGTCATGCTGGCCTTGGGCGATAATCCGGAGATCAAACACCCGCCACTGGAGCTCCTGTTTACGGTGGAAGAGGAAATCGGCTTAAAAGGGATCCGAAAGTTCGACTATGCGCAGATCCAGTCCCGCCGTATGCTGAATATGGACTGCGGATACAGCCATATCGTCGGCGTGAGCAGCGCCGGCAGTGCGCCTTTGCTTTTGGAGAAGGAATACAGACCGGAGCCCGTCGCGGACGACGCCATCGGTTTGGCAATCAAAATAAGCGGTTGTACCGGCGGTCACAGCGGCTTGATGATCTATAAAGAAGGAGCTTGTGCCGGCAATCTGACCGGAGCTTTGCTGACCGCCCTGGAACCCTTCGCTTACCGGGTATCAAAGCTGGAGTCCCTTGGGAAAGCGATCCTGAAAGGTTTTGCCAGCGAGATCCTCATTCCGGCGGCGTCCCGGCAAGCGGTGGAGGAAGTGCTCCGGGAGCGTTTCGCCCAGCAGAAGCAAGAATACGAGCGGACGGATCCGGATATGGCATTGGAGATCCGGGAAGTGCCGGTGGGAACGGAGGCTTTAAGCGTCGCGGATTCCCGGAACGTGGGGCGCGCCCTTTTCCTGCTGGTGACCGGACCGATCCGCAGCCGCGGTGACGACCGCCGGATCCTGATCACCTCCGGTAATATCATCGACGCGAATCTGCAGGATGGGCATCTGGCGATTCGCTACGGCCTGCGCTCGTCCAGCGATTTTTATAAAATGCTCTGCATCGAACGGATCCGCATGCAGACGGAGGCCCTGGGGCTGGAGGTACAGGTCACGGACTGCTATCCCGGATGGGGTGAACGGGTAGAATCGCCGTTCCGGGATCTGTTCCTGGCGGAACACCGCCGGATCTGCGGCTTTGACGCAGAGCTGGAACGCGTCCACGGCGGCATTGAAGTCGGCATGATCGTCGGCGCCATTCCGGAGATGGATGCGGTGGGTTACGCCCCGACCGCCCGCGGCGCGCATACGCCGGAGGAGTGGATGTCGATTTCAGAAGTAAAACCTTTCTGGGACGTCCTGTTAGCCGTTCTGGAGAAGTGCTAAAGAGGAGGGAGAGCAAAATGATTATCGGAGTGCCGAAAGAGATCAAAGAGGGCGAATTCCGGGTGGCGATGATCCCGTCGAACGTGCGGGTCCTGGCGGATGCCGGCCATCAGGTGCTGGTGGAGACCGCAGCCGGTAAGGCGGCCGGGTATCCGGACGAAGCGTACGCGGCAGCCGGCGCCTGCATCGTGGCCAGTGAAGCGGAGATCTGGGAAAAAGCCGAGCTGATCGTCAAGGTCAAAGAGATCCTGCCGGAAGAGTTCGACTTTGTAAAAGAGCGGCATATCGTCTTCACTTACATCCATTCCGCCAACCGTCCGCCGCAGACGGAATGCCTGCTGCAGTCGAAATGCGTCGCCTTCGCGATGGAGGATATGAAAGATCAGAATGGCCGGTTCCCGCTTCTGGAACCGATGAGCCGCATCGCCGGCGAGGTCGGGATGCTCTACGGCATCTTCTATACCCAGACGACCTTCGGCGGCAACGGCAAGCTGGTCTGCGGAACGACGGGCGTCAAACCCATGAAGATCGTCATCTTCGGCGCGGGGAACGTTGGCCTGGCCGCGGCGCGGCTGGCGGTCGGCATGAGGGCGGAAGTCGTACTGATGGATACGAACCAGCCGGCTCTGGAGCGGGCGAGAACTGTGGAAGTACCGGGCGTCCGCACCTGCACCTCGAACCGCCAGAACGTGGAAGAAGAGATCCGTGACGCGGATCTGGTCGTGAACTGCGTAAAATGGTTCCCCGGACTGACGATCATCTCCAGAGATATGCTGGCGCTCATGAAGCCGAACGCGATGATCGTCGATATCGACGCCGAACCCGGCGGGGCTATCGAAACGAGCCGCTATTCCACCCACGAGGACCCGGTCTATATCGTCGACGGCATCCGGCATATCGGCATCCCCAATCTGCCGTCATCGGCGGCCTACAGCGCCTCAGCCTCCCTGTCGAACGTGACGACGCCGATCATCAAAGAGATCGCGGATAAGGGTTGGAAGCGTGCCGCCCTGGAAAACCCGCTGATCGAATACGGCCTCGATTTCGTGCGGGGTTATCTGACCTTCGCGGATACCGCCGAAGCGCAGAACCGGCCGTTGACCGAGAAAGCCTTTGTTTATGAGAACGTCGACTGATCCGGTCAAAGCGGGGAAGCGGAAATAATTGCAGAAAAAATGCAAATCTTGCATTCCCCGGTCTGCCGCCAGGGGCAGGCAGGTCCGTGAAAGAAGAAAAAGGGACTTGAAAAACTCCCCCGAAGCGACGAGCAAAGAAGCGAATGGTTTTTGGCACGATGATTGCGATTACCATTAGCATAAGCCTTACTGTTTATATTAAGGAGGAACATTTATGAAAGGAAAAAGCTATAAAGTACTGGCGATCGTGCTCGTACTTCTGATGCTGATGACTGCTTTAGCCGGTTGCGGCGGCAGCAGTTCTTCCAGTAGCTCTTCCAGCAGCTCTTCGAGCAGCAGCTCCTCGAGCAGCAGTGAGCCCGCGGAAGAACCGGCGGAGGAAAGCGGCGAGTCGGTCAAAGAAGAGCTCGTTATCGCCATGACCAACGACGTACAGGCTCTCGACCCCATGAAATGCTGGCAGGTAGCAGCTTACCACATTTACTGGACCGTTTATGAACGCTTGATCCGCTACGATGCCGAAACCGGGACCTATGAACCGGAGCTCGCGGAGTCCTGGGAAGTCCTGGACGACGGCGGCGCTTATCTCTTCCATCTGCGCGAAGGGGTCAAGTGGCATGATGGCTCCGATTTTGTGGCCGAAGACGTTAAGTATACCATCGAAAGAGGTATCGAACTCGGCACCGGTAACTACCCGGGCGTCGACCACGTCGAAGTGGTGGATGACCATACGGTGAAGGTCGTCATGGAAGCTCCGGATTCGGTCTTCATGGATAAGCAGTGGACCGGCGACTGCTGTGTCATTAAAAAGGATAGTGGCGATCAGCTCTCCCTGGAGCCGCTCGGCACCGGCCCGTATAAATTCGTAGAATGGGTCTCCGGCGACCACATCACCATCGAAGCCTTCGATGACTGGTGGGGCGAGCAGTCCGGGACCAAGAAGATCACCCTGCGCATCATCCCCGAAGCGAACTCCCGCCTGGTTGCCCTGCAGACCGGCGAAGTCGACATCGCCCCGCTGGACGCGACGGCGGTGAGCAACGCGGTAAACGATGACAATCTGAACGTTCTCAGCACGACGTCGATCTCAGTGAACTACCTCGGCTTCAACTGCGAAAAAGAGTATTTCGACAACGAGCTCGTCCGTAAGGCCATCTGCCACGCGATCGATAAGGATTCCATCATTGAAGCCCAGCTGGAAGGCCAGGGCATTCCGCTCATCACCTTCGTTGCTCCGGGCAAAATGGGTTATTACGATGGCTTCGGCGACTATGGCTACGACGTCGAGAAAGCAAAAGAACTGCTGGCGGAAGCCGGCTATCCGGATGGCTTTGAATGTGTCCTGACCACCTCCGCGGATAAGTGGACCCTGGCCGCCCAGATCATTCAGGCCAACCTGGCGGATATCGGCATTAAAGTCACGATCAACGAAATGGAAGCTTCCGCTTACGCGGATGCCTGCGCCAACGGCAATACGGAGCTCTTCATAGGCAGCCGCAGCGGCGGCAGCGCCGACAGCTACGTCGGTATGCTGGACAGCAATAAGCTCGGCGTCAACGGCAACCGCTTCTTCTATATCAATCCGGATATGGACGAACTGCTGAAGAAGAGCCATCTGACCATCGATCTGGAAGCCAGAAACGAAGTCTATAAAGAGATCCAGGAAGTCATCCATGAGCATGCCCCGGCCCTCCCGCTCTACGCGCCGACCGTCTTCCTGGGCATCAACAAGAACGTGAAGGGCCTCACCGTCGATAATGAAGGCTGCCACGACTATCGTCACGCGTATTACGCGGAGTAGATCTTATCCTGACGCGCTTCGGCGCAATTGCAACAAAAGCGGTGCAGGGATTCCCTGCACCGCTCCGCATAGGGAGGAGTGCACATGGTTAAATATATCATAAAGCGTCTGATCCTGCTCGTCCCTGTTATCATTGGCGTCTCTGCATTGGTCTTCTTTATCATGGCTTTGGCGCCGGGCGATCCGGCCATAACGCTGCTCGGGACAGATGCCAAACCGGAAGCAATCGAAGCGATCCATAAAGAACTGGGACTGGACGACCCGGTGATCATACAATACGGGCGGTATATGAAAAACCTGCTCCGTGGTGATTTGGGCGTCTCCTATACGTCCAAACGCCCGGTTTTCGAAGAATATATGATGCGATTCCCGAATACCTTCAAATTGACGGTATTTTCACTGCTCGTCGCAGTCGGGATCTCGATTCCGATCGGTATTATCTCTGCGGTCAAGCAGTATTCCCTGATCGATAACGTCGGTATGGTAGCGGCACTGGCCGGCCTTTCCATTCCGAATTTCTGGCTGGGACTGCTGCTCATTCTCCTGTTTGCCCTGCATCTGGGCTGGCTGCCGTCGGGAGGCGCGACCGCTCCGGGCAGTGTCATCCTGCCGGCGATCACCATCGGTACCGGATTGTCGGCAGCAATCACCCGGTTGACCCGGTCCTCCATGCTGGAAGTCGTCCGGCAGGACTATATCCGCACCGCCCGCGCGAAAGGCGTAAGCAGTAGGAAAGTCATCACGCGTCACGCGTTGCGGAACGCTTTGATCCCCATCGTAACCATCGTGTGTATGGAATTCGGCGTGACCCTCGCCGGCGCCGCGACGACAGAAGTCGTCTTCTCCTGGCCTGGCGTAGGGCGGCTTACCATCGATGCCATCAACCGGAAAGACCGGCCGTTGGCCATCGGCTGTCTGATCATGACGGCCATCATGATCAGTATCTGCAATATGATCATGGACATTCTGTACGCGATCGTTGATCCCCGGATCCGGCTGTCCGGCAGCCGCATCCGTGTGAAGAAACCGGAAGGGGGCAAGGCATGTAGAAGAAAGAGACCTCCCCTGCTACCGGGAGAAAAAATATCAGTAAAGGCCGGGATATCGTTAACCGCCTTTTCCGCAATAAAAATGCGGTCATCGGCCTAATCCTGGTCATTATCATCGTCTTTTTCGCCGTTTTCGCCAACGTGCTCGTGGACTACGAAACCGACGTGATCCACCCCAACGTCGCGAACCGGTTGAAACCGCCCAGCGCGGAGCACCTTCTGGGCACGGATGAGCTGGGACGTGACGTCCTGGCGCGCATCATCTACGGTTCGCGGATGTCGCTCCTGATCGGGGTCATGTCCGTCTGCTTTGCCTTGGGACTGGGCATTACCCTGGGCTCGATCGCCGGTTATTTCGGCGGGACGGTCGAGATGATCATCATGAGGATCTGCGACATTTTCGAAGGCATTCCCAGCTTTTTGCTGGCGATCACGATCACGGCGGCCTTCGGCACCAGTTTAGTGAACCTGATGATCGCGATCGGTATCGGTACCTTTGCCGGGCAGGCGCGGATCATCCGCGGGGCGGTGCTCACCGTCAAAGGAAATGAATACATCGAAGCCGGAAGGGCTTTAGGCGCGAAAAACTGGCAGATCATCTGGTTCCACATCCTGCCCAACGTCACCGCCATCATCATCGTTCAGTTCAGCCTGCGGATCGCCAGCGGCATCCTGGCGGCGTCCTCTCTCAGCTTCCTGGGACTCGGCGTACAACCGCCGGATCCGGAATGGGGCGCGATGCTTTCCGGCGGCCGCGACTATCTGTTGAATTCGTCCTATCTGACGCTGTTCCCGGGACTCTGTATCATGCTGACCATCCTGGCCTTTAATATGGTTGGTGACGGGCTCCGCGATTCCCTCGATCCCAGACTGAAGAGGTGACTCCATGGCAGAAGAGAGAAAAACGGATGACCTCCTGGTCATCGAAGACCTGACAGTCTATTACGAAACGGATGAAGGAACCGCGAAAGCGGTAAACGATCTCAATATCCGCCTGAAGAAGGGAAGCACCCTGGGATTGGTCGGTGAGACCGGATCCGGCAAGACGACCACCGCCCTGGCCATCCTCCGGCTGGTCCCGGATCCGCCTGGCGTCGTAAAAAAGGGAAAGATCACCTTGGACGGGATCGATATCATGAGCTGCACGGAAGGCGAGATGGACATGATCCGCGGCAGCAAGGTGTCGATGATCTTCCAGGACCCGATGACGGCGCTGAACCCGATCATGTCCGTTGAGGAGCAGATCGCGGAGACCCTGCGCATCCATGAGGGCCTGGGGAAACACGAATCGCTGGAAAAAGCGCGCGATCTCCTGAAGATGGTCGGCATCCCGCCCGAACGCGGCCGGGAATATCCGCACCAGTTCTCCGGCGGTATGAAGCAGCGCGTAATCATCGCCATCGCCTTTGCCTGCAACCCCAAGCTGCTGATCGCCGACGAACCGACGACGGCCCTCGACGTGACCATCCAGGCGCAGATCCTCCGCGAGATGCGGGAGCTGAAAGAGCAGCACGACATGTCCATGATCCTCATTACGCACGATCTAGGCATCGTGGCCCAGACCTGCGACGAGGTGGCGGTCATCTATGCCGGCCGCATCGTGGAATACGGGACCCTGCGCGACGTGTTTAAAAACTACAAACACCCCTATACGGAAGGCCTGTTCGGGTCGCTGCCCCGGATCAACGACGACCGCGAAGTCCTGGATCCCATTCCGGGCATGATGCCGGATCCGATGGAACTGCCGCCAGGCTGCGCCTTCGCGCCGCGCTGCCGCTACGCTACGGAGCGCTGCACGGAAGCCATACCGGAAGCCCGCCATTACGGGGAGACCCATTACTGTTGCTGCGTGGCTTACGACGATCCGGAGTTCCAGCTGAAGGGAGGTGCCGGGAAATGAGTGAACATCTCTTGGAAGTGGAAAACCTGAAGAAGTATTTCAAGACCGGGAAAGGCATTCTGCAGGCGGTAGACGATATATCACTAACTGTGGACAGCGGCGAGACTTTAGGCCTGGTCGGGGAATCCGGCTGCGGCAAGTCCACGACCGGCAAGACCATCATCCGCCTTCTGGAACCGACCGCCGGTACCATCCGCTTCAACGGACGGGATATCACCAAGATCAGCAAAGGAAAGATGAAACCCGTCCGTCGCGAAATGCAGATCATCTTCCAGGATCCCTATTCGTCCCTGAACCCGCGGAAGACCGTGGACCAGCTGATCGGGGAACCCTTGAAATGGAATAAGATCTTCGCCACCCATGCGGAGAATAAGGAGCACATCCTGCACCTGATGGACGTCGTCGGTCTTTCGCGGCGCCTGGTGAACACCTACCCGCACGAGCTGGACGGCGGCCGCCGCCAGCGGATCGGCATCGCCCGGGCTTTGGCCCTGGATCCGAAGCTGATCGTCTGCGACGAACCGGTCTCGGCGCTGGACGTTTCCGTGCAGGCGCAGGTGCTGAACCTGCTGCACGAGCTGCAAAAAGAATACAACATCGCTTATCTGTTCATCACGCACGACCTGTCCGTCGTCAATCACTTTTCGGACGAGATCGCCGTCATGTACCTGGGCAAGATCGTAGAGAAGGCACCGTCCAAGGAACTGTTCCGCAACCCGGTCCATCCCTACACCAAGGCTTTGCTCTCGGCGATCCCGGTCCCGGACATCGACGTCCGCATGCAGCAGATCCCGCTGAAGGGCGAGATCAGCTCGCCGATCAACATGAAGGACGACTGCCATTTCGCGCCGCGCTGTCCTTACGCGGACGAAACCTGCTATGCCAGCTGCCCGGCTCTGCGCGACCTGGGCGGCGGACATTTCGTCGCCTGTCATAAGTATTAGGAGGAAGAGAACCCATGATCATCGGAGTCTTAAAAGAGATCAAAGCCAATGAATACCGCGTCGCCGCGATTCCGGCGACGGTCCGCGAGATCAAAGCGCACGGCCACGAGGTCCTGGTCCAGGCCGGGGCCGGCGTGGGCAGCGGCTTCGCGGATGAAGATTACGCGGCAGCCGGGGCGGAGATCTGTCAGACCGCGGAAGAAGTCTTCCGGCGGGCGGACCTGTTCTATAAGGTAAAAGAGATCTTCCCGGAAGAGTATCAATATCTGGGACCGGATAAGATCATCTTCACCTATATCCATTCCAACGCCCACCCGGAGGAGACGGATGCCATCCTGGGAAGCCGGGTCAGCGCCGTCGCCTACGAGGATATCACGGACGCGGAGGGTAATTTCCCCTTGCTCAGGCCGATGAGCATCCTGGCTGGGAAAGGCGGTTTCCTGGCGGCCCTGCATCACATGCAATCGGTCTTCGGCGGCACCGGCAAGCTGCTGGCGCGGGTGGCGGGAGTACCGACCCCGGTCATCACGATCATGGGTGCGGGGAACTCCGGCATAGCGGCGGCGGAGCTCGCGGCCGGTTTTGGGAATACGGTGCGGATCCTGGATATCAGCGAGCGGGCCCTGGCGAAAGCCCAGGCGGTACTGCCGGCCAACGTTTCCTGCCTCTATTCCAACCGGGAAAACCTGGTGAACTGCCTGAAAGACAGCGACGTCTTCATGAACTGTATCATCTGGCCCAAGCATCGCAAGGATCATATCATCTACCGGGAAGACCTGCGGCTGATGAAACCAGGGGCTATGATCGTCGACATCGCCTGCGATGACGATGGCGCGGTCGAGACCTGCCACAGCACCACGCATGACGATCCGGTCTACTATGAAGAAGGCGTAAAACACTACTGCGTGGATAACGTGCCTTCGGCCTTTGCCCATACGGCATCCATTATGCTGGCGACGGCGACGACACCTTACCTGCTAGCCATCGCCGATAAAGGGCTGCAGCAGGCCTTAAAGGATGATCCGCATCTCCGCAAAGGCTTGACCGCCTATGACGGGAAGCTGACCCTGGAGGAGACGGCGCGCAAGCAAAACCGCCCGCTCACCGATGTGGAGGAGCTGGTGAAAGGCTTTTAGCAGCAGTCCCAAACACGCTTATAGCAAGGGGAGGAGCGGCAGGAAACCGCCCCTCCTCTTTGATTGGGAACGGGGCATCCATAGGGGAAATTGGGAATAGTAGAACTTTTTTGGAGCACTATGGGGAAATCCCAAAAGGCCTTGACAACGCTTGGGGAACCGTCATACTGGGGTTGGAGGTGGGGATCCATGAGTGAAGCCAGCTTGCGAAATGCTTCCGCGAACGCTATAATAAGGTTAACCAAGTTAACCAAGAAAGGCGGGACTGGCATGCAAGTAAATATTTACGAAGCGAAAACGAGATTGAGTGAGCTAATCGGGCTGTTAGAGAAAGAAGAGGAGATCGTGATCGCCAAAAGCGGGAAACCGGTGGCGAAGCTAGTTCCCTATCAAAATCCGCAACACAGGGAATTGGGTGCGTGGAAAGGAGCTTTTACGGTTCCGGAGGATTTTGACGACCCGGATGAAGAGATCGCGGAACTGTTTGGAGTGTAGAGATGAAATATTTGCTGGACACACACGTGTTTCTCTGGACCATGACTGCCGACCGGAGAATAGCATCTGTCGAAGAAGAACTGATAGATCCGTCGAATGAGGTTTATGTAAGCGCAACGAGCCTGTGGGAAATTGAGATCAAAAATGCAAAGGGTAAGTTGACGATTTCGGAAACAGAAGCATTAAAAGCCCTTTCGCAACAGTCTTTCCTGGAGCTGCCGGTCAGTATGTCGCAGATCCGGTATTTGAAGACGCTTTGTCAGGCACCGGATATGCCTGTACACAAAGACCCTTTTGATAATCTGCTTGTTGCGCAGGCAAAGGCGGAGGGCATGGTCTTTCTGACCGCCGATAAATCTTTAAGCAATTACCGGGAGCCTTGTATCCGGAATATCATCCAAAGTGAAGAGTAAGGGGAACAGCAGGAGAAAAAGCAATGAAGATCGACCGCATTGAACTGTACCTGGTAGAAAATGAATTCCGGACGCCCTGGCGCACCGCTTATGGCAGCGATGCCTATAACAGCGTCCTGATCACGCGCATGGTCAGCGGGGATCAGGAAGGCTGGAGCGAATCCAGCCCCTTGCCTTCACCGACCTATTGTGCGGAATACGGGGCGGGTATCTTCCGGGTCGCCCGCGATTTCCTGGTGCCGCGCCTCATCGGTTGCGACCTCGCTTCTGCCCGGGAGCTGAACGAACGCCTCGCGGATATCAAAGGCAATTATTTCGCCAAGGGCGGCGTGGAGATGGCCTGGTGGACGCTGGCAGCGGCGAGGGAAGGAAAGACGCTCGGCCAGCTGATCGGGGCTCGTGAAGGGGAGATCGAGATCGGGCAGGGCTTTGGCATCTGCGATTCCTATGACGAGCTGATCACCAAGATCGGCGGCGCCGTTGACGAAGGCTATTCCCGCGTGAAACTGAAAGCCGCGCACGGCTGGGATATGGAGATGCTGGCGGCCGTGCGGTCCGTCTTCCCGACGCTCCGCCTGCATATCGACTGCAATTCCAGTTACAAGCCGGAGGAGACGGAGTATCTGAAACAATTCGACCGCTTCCATCTGGCGATGATCGAGCAGCCTTTCCCGGTCGGCGATATCGCTGACGTGGCTATCCTGCAGAAGCAGATGGAAACGCCGCTTTGTCTGGATGAGACCTTGCAGGAAGTATGGCAGGCCGAACAGGCGGCGGAACTCGGCGCTTGCCGCTATTTCAATATCAAACCGGCCCGGGTGGGAGGCATCCAGAATTCGCTCGATATCAACCGCATCGCCGAGCAGGCCGGCATCGGCTGCTGGATCGGCGGTATGCTGGAAAGCGATATCGGGAAAGCCATCACCGTCGAGCTGGCCGCCCTCCCCAATATGGTCTATCCGCACGACGTGACGCCGTCAGTGGAAAATTACCGGGAGACTTTCACGGATGGGCTCCTGAAGTATTCCTCGCCCTGCCACTTCCGCACCGCCGAACGGACCGGCACACCGATCGCGCCGGATCTGGAAAAGATGAAGAAATACGTGAAGGAACAGGCGGTCCTGACCCTGTAAACGGACAGGGGGCCCGGAGATATCCCGCAGATATAATCAAGCCAACAGAAAGCCCCCGCGTAAAGCGAGGGCTTATTGTATCCGGAAGCAGGATGCCCGGAGCTCATAAACGGCTTATTTCTGCTCCGCGTAGGCCTTCATGGCCATGGCCATGTCGTAATGCAGATGCTTGCGCATGGAAGCCGCGGCTTCCTTATACTTCCCGTCTTTCACCTGGTTATAGATGCTGAGATGGCCCTTGTGGATGCGCTGGACGTTTTGATCTTTATAATACATACAGGAGAGCAGTTCCAGCTTGGCGCGCAGCTTGGCCGCAGCCTCTTCCAGGTAAGCATTGCGGGCGTGCCGGTAGAAGACGGTGTGGAAGGCTTCCGAGTAGTCCTTCCACCTTTGCTGGTCGCCGGCTTCCAGCAAACGGGTACTCTCTTCCACGATCTCTTCCAGATCCATGAGCAGCGGCTCCTGTACCGCGCTGCTGCCACAGAAGAGAATGGCCATGGAGTCGAGCTCGGCCATGAACTGGTAGAGCTCACGGATATCGTCCTGCGTGAATTCCACGACCTTCACGCCAACGTTGGAGTAGTAGTCCACGAGGCCGTTTTCGGAAAGGCGCATGAGCGCTTCCCGGATGGGGGTATGGCTGACGTTGAAACGGTTTTTCAGCATCTTCAAGGTCAGTTTCTGTCCGCATTTCAGGTTC
>JAFRYQ010000191.1 GCA_017437565.1 Bacillota bacterium | reverse complement strand
TTTTATGCGTTGGATTTTCCCAATCGATTATATAGCACAGCAGGCCTCTTCTTCAAGAGGTTTTCCACGGTTTATGCGGGCACAGGGGGTTATCCGATGATTTTCCGGGCAAAGGCGGCTGCCGCTCAGGCTGTTTAGCGGCTTTGTGATAGCGCCACCAGGCTTTCGACCAGTTCGCGCTTCTCATAGAGGACGCAGCCGCCTTCGTGATCGTCGAGCAGGATGCCGCCATCCCTTAAAGCAGTGAAGAGCGGCGAATGCAGCGCTTCACGCAAGGACGTATTGCGAACGTTGATATCGGAATAGGGTGAGAAGGGGCAGGGCTCCGCACCGCCATGCGAGTTGATGTGGAAGAAGCCCCGACCGGCTGCCACGCAACCGCCGGACTCCTTCTCATCGCCGGGGAAGGACACATAGACCATTTCCAGATTCTCGCGGCGGAGCCGGTCGATCTCCCCGCTCAGAAATTCGCGTTCGGCATCGCCCGGGGCCAGCTCCTTGCTGTCATCGGTCACCGGCACGAACTCCACAAAGATGACGGCCTTGCAGCCGCGGTCCGCGAGCGTCTTCAGGAACTCCGGCGAAGCTACTTCGCGGATATTCTCCGTCGTGACCGTGACCGAGGCGCCAAAGATCAGGCCGCGTTTCTGCAGCTCTTCCATATTACGGATCGTCTGCTCGTAGATGCCCACGCCGCGTCGCGCGTCGGTGACGGCTTCACCGCCCTCAATGCTCATGATCGGAACGAGATTGCGGCAACGGTCAAAGAGATCGAAATACTTCTCATCCATATAGGTGCCGTTGGTGAAGATCGGGAACAGAACGTTCGGCCGTTTCCCGGCGGCTTCGATGATATCCCGCCGCAGCATCGGTTCGCCGCCCGCCAGCAGGATGAAGCTGATTCCCAGATCCTCCGCCTCGCTGAAGATCTTCAGCCATTCCGCGCTGCTGAGCTGGCTCACCGGCTCAGCGTCCACGGTCGCGTTGCTGCAACGCGAGTAGCAGCCGGCGCAGTGCAAGTTGCACCGGCTGGTGATGCTGGCGATCAGGAAGGTCGGGATATGCTCGCCCTCTTTCTCGGCCGCTTTCCGTCGCCGGGTCGCCGCCGCAACCGCCGCCGCGAATTTTACCATAAAGGCGCTCTCACGCGGATTCTTCAGCGTCGCCTTCAGCACGTCGGCCATCAAGTCTTCGACGCCTTTGGAAATATAGTCCTGTAAATCAAACCTTTCGTTCATCATCTATTCCTCCTGCCCAGCGCCGCCCGGTTCATGGATCACGTAAGACGCGATGTAGGCCATGTCTTCCCCGATCGGGAAGCCCGGATCACCGATTTCCAGCACCGCGTCCAGTCCGCTTTCTTTCGCGGCCAGTTCAAAATGGCAGAGCGCGATGCCCAGATCGATCTTCTGCAGATCCCAGCCGTTTTCCGCCACATAACCTTTGCTGCGTTTCTCGTAGAAATGCGCCTTATCACCGCATACCACGACGCGCCACGGCTGTTTGTTGACCGCGGACGGTGCCCAGCGGACCGCCTGCAAGATATCCGCGAGTCTGCCGGCCTCTTTTTCCGTCAAAGCTTTTTCCGGGGACCCGTCAAAAAAGAGTTCTTCAAAAGCGAAGCGGCTATCCGCTTTGATCCCTTTCCGCATCATGCTTTCCCGCAGGGACATCTTCGCCGCGGGATAACCCAGCGGGCTGACGCAGGGCATGACCTCGCCCGCGGCCAGTTCCATAGCCCGCTCGAACGTGTCCCGGTTCATGGTGCCCGCGATCCAGGTCGTTCCGATGCCGAGGGATTCCGCGAAGAGGACGATCTTTTCAAACGAATACCCGAAGGCTTCTTCCGCGTGCGGGACGCGGCTCATTTTACCCGCGATATAGACGTCCGTTCCCACGATGAC
The DNA here is from genome assembly GCA_017437565.1 of Bacillota bacterium. Classification (GTDB taxonomy): domain Bacteria; phylum Bacillota; class Clostridia; order Peptostreptococcales; family Anaerovoracaceae; genus Eubacterium_B. The sequence goes on along the minus strand of JAFRYQ010000191.1, from coordinate 3,498 downwards.
CGGACTGGTCAGACCGTGTTCTTTCGCCTGGAGGATCTTCCAGGTGATGGGGATCCCATAGGGATTTCCCGCTTCTTCCGCGAACGCCAGGATCTTCTGCGCGTCCTCCGGGCTCAGCGCCGTCCCGTTAAAGGTTCGGACGCTCCGCCGGCTGCGGATGGCTTCTGTCATCTTCATCTCTTCATTCCTTTTCATCTATGAATATTGTAACAACGCTTTCATCTTCTTGTTTGATGCAAATATATTTTATCAAATATATTTTTGCTTGTCAAGAGCACACCTTCTTAACGCAATCAGTATATACGAAAAAAGCGTCTCCCTGCAGCCATCAAAAGCCCGGCGTGGAACGCTCCTTTCTCTTATAATCTCATTCACCATATATTTTCAGCGCCGCAAAGTCACGGGCCGATCTGTCCAAGCAGCAGGATCCCAACCGGGACCCCATCACAGGTCATGGAACTCCTGGGCCATCATCTCCGGGTAAAACAGCGCCATATCCCCGTGATCCATCCCCGTAAAACTCTTAAAAACCGTATCGGGGATAAACTTCTTCATGTATTTCAGGTCCCAGTCCCTGGCCTTACGTTCTTTTTCCGCATACCAGTAATGGACCTTCCCGGAAAACCGCATGGTTTCCTTCGGCATTTTATAATTGTTGCAAGAATCAAAGGTGTTCCAGTGCGTCTTGTACGTACAATGACGGAAGATATTGGCCACGTACTTCAGGTCTTCCTCGCTGTACTGGGTAGAACTGAAAGCCTTTACGATCATTTTCTCCCCGCCGAGTTTACCCAGCGCCATCATACCGAAATCACGCAGCGCGATAAACCTGGTCAAGATCCATGGCAACTGATAGGGCGTGATCCCCCCGTCCATGATATAATGCTGCGCGTTCAGTTTCCCGTCAGCTGCCATCCGCAAAACGATACTCCCGCCCATGGAGCAGCCATAGATTGCCTTTGCTTCCCGGATCCCCTTTCGCAGAAGATCATCCGCCAATTCCGCCGCAGCCTGCTCAACCGAACGGAACTGGGAATCATCCTGAAGGTCATATCCGGGCAGGGCGGGGATCAGCAAGCGATAATGTTTCTCCAACAAGGGAATGACATATTCAAAGTAATCCCACGTCACCAACGACGGATGGATCAGCACGATGCATTCCGGATTCTGTTCTCCAAATTCATGTATAACCATTCCTGCTGCCCGATCTTACAAACGCCGCATTCCCGGTGTGTCACATAGTATTCGGGGACCGATTCGTATTCTTTCTGGTGCTTTTTCCGGAACTCCCCTATGTTCAGCTCCGGAACGGCTTTAGAAGTATATTCGTAGACGACTCTGAGGAACATGAGAGGGAATAATTTGCCTATGATTCCAAGTTCCATTTCTTGTTTTCTCCTGCTTTTTAGAAGTCAGCCGCAGCTACAGCCATCCCATGAGCTATATCGATTCCCTATTTATCCGGGATCGTTTTCACCCGCAGTGCGAAATAGAGGACATGAGCCAGCCAGACGACGGCAAGGATGATACAGGGGACCCAGATCCCTTTTCTGGCCATCATGAAGAAGCCGAATCCCATCAGCAGCGTCACAGTGCAAATGATGGAGATCTTCTCAGAAAAGTTGTCATGATTCGCCCCCTCGAATCCTTTGATATCCCATATTAGCATCAGATCTAAACAGTATGAACAAACCAAGGTACGTCGCGGCGCAGGCGCCTCCCGGATAAAAGAGTTGTATAGCGTTTGCGTTCGAGACAGGATACGCTTCGCTTCAGTCCGGGTGCATGTATTGCGCAGCACCCGCCGAATCGCAAGCCTTGTTCCCTTTGGCAGCTTCTTACTCATGAATCTTTCCCCAGGTATGTCAAAATATCACGATAGGCTTCCCGGGATTCCCTGCAGACCGGATAAAGGGGGAAAGCGTGGAACATATGATCCCTAAGATAAAAGGATGCCTTTAATTTTTGCGCTTCCATGATTTTTCGGAAAGAAGGGACAGCGAATGCCAGCGTTTCATTGGCGGCGTAATAGAACCGGATCTGCTTTAGCCCGGAATAGTTTCCTACCGTTCATGCCGGAAAGCTGCAGGAATTTGATCAGCATTCTGGATGTAAGACTCATAATGCTTCCGTTTCTTTTTATGCTATTGAAATCTCGCCTGCTTTGTTCTGTTCGAGCCAGCGGTAAAACTGCTCGTGCAGCTTCAGCATCTCATCCGGCGCTTTCATCGAATGCCGATACATGAAGCGATCCCCGAATGGACTTTGAAAAAACATGCCGAGAATCCACCCCACCAGCGGCACGGGCAGCAGCCGGAACACCTGCATTTTCCCCGGAGACAACCGGATCTTCCGGGTTGCGATCGCGCTTAGGTTATCCCGGATCTGCTTGGCCGTTTTTTTCATAAGCGCTGTGTCCCGTCCGGCGTTTTCCGGGTCGTCCGCCTCATAGTACGCGTCGGCGATCGGCACGACCATGGCCAGATGGCAGAGCTGCCAGGCGTGCATGTCCGTCACGATCTGACAAGGGATCTTTGCCCTGCGGAAAACGCGGGCAAGCTCTCTTTCTCTCCCGTCTGTTTTCCCGAAGGTCGTCGGCTGGATGAACCGCGGCGTCAGCGCCGCGTCCAACGCGTTACCGTCAAAGCCCCCGCCTGCTCCCGGAAAGGCGGGAATGATCCGTCCCTCCCCGCAGATCGCCTCCCAATGGTCATAAGTCTCCAGCGAATTGACCATGGTGACGATGGTTGGGCTGCCGTTATGTCGGAGCTCCTCCAACGCTGTATGCAGTTGGTTCTCCCGGACGGTCAGAAAGATAAAGTCATAGCGATCGCTCGGCTCTATCTTTGACAGCACTTTTATAGGAGCTGTCTTGATTTTTCCTTTGTATTTATATTGCAGGCCATCTTGCAATAGGTTTTCCAGCCTTTGCCCGCGGGCGTAAACGGATACATCGAATCCGGCTTCCGCGAGCAAAGCGCCGTATAAGCTGCCGATCACGCCGGCGCCAAAAATCAGAATGCTCATGGGTAGTCACTTTTTCATTGCCGGTTCAAACGTTTTCCAATACTGATCCATATTATTTCCGTTCTCCATGGCTCATATGCTTTGGCTTTATAGCATTTCCCGGAACTGCCCGGACACGGCTGAAACGCTCACAACATGGAATGCATCCGGCGCTGGTTAGTTTTAGCTAACTCGATTTTATATTATATTCCTTCCTCAGAATAAATCAAGGAAGATTTTAATGAATCACACAACCAAGTTCACGACCATCCCGCACAGGAAAGAAAACAACATCACAAAGAGTATATACAAAAGGATTGTATTTGCCTTTATAGAGAGCGCCATACCACTTCCAGTTCAAGGCCTGATGGATGATGACAAGCACCGTCATTCCCATGCCGATCCATTCGTGGGCCATTTCCCCCGTGACCTGGTAGGCCATAAGGAACAAAAGAAGGACGGCCATGGCTGCATCCACGATCCTTTTGATGA
>JAFRYQ010000190.1 GCA_017437565.1 Bacillota bacterium | reverse complement strand
CGGCAGCCGTCAAAGTAACCGTATAGGTATCTTCCGAATCAGCTTTGCCGTCGTTGGCTTTGAAGACCAGCGTATAAGTACCGGCTGCTTCCGGCGTATAGGAATAAGACGCCGCAGCCGCTACCGCTTCGCCTTCGTTTACCGAAACGGTATAGGTCAGTTCATCGCCGTCCACATCAGTGAAGATCGTGGAGAGATCAAGCGTATAAGCTTCGCCAGCTGTCGCTTCCGACTCTGCTGTCGCCGCTACGCCTTCCGCTAAGGCCGGAGCGTTGTTTGCCGGTGCCGGCGGATCAGCGATCTTGACAAAGATATAATACGTCCAAGCAGAATTCTCCCATTCCACTTCATCGTAATAAGCTGCCTGTTCATCGGTAATCGCATCATCGACCTTCAATAGGAGAATCTCATCATCCTGGTTGCCCGGATAAGCCGGCAGGCAGGCGGTTTCATCTCCAAAAAGGATGGCAAATTCCGATGCCTTGTGGATATATCTTGCCAGATCGCCAGCCTGCGCCCTGAAATCGCAACCGTCGATTGCATCGATTGCGGCGAAACCATCCAGATAAGAACCGTCATAACCATTCGGAGTGGCTACCTGGATCCCTCCCCATGAAGTGTCTTCACGTTTTAAGATTTGTGGATTTTCAACGATCCGCAGATCTTTTCCGCGTTCAAGTTCCGTTATATAGGTGGGGAATACATTATTCTCCACACAATAAGCCGGGTTCCAGCCGACAACTTCGCTCACTTCAAGCTTAACGTCATCCGTCGCATTGTAGATCGACAAAGCTTCTGTGGAAGCAGCGGCTTCCACGTTCACTTTTGCGACCGCCGGGCAGGAGCAGGGTTTTCCACTATTATCTCCAAGGCCGCCATCTACCCATACGTAATAGGTGCCGGCTTCATCGAAGGTGATCTGAGCTTCCCCGTCTACCAAAAACAGGTCGCTCTCATCATTTACGTCTACTTCGCTTCCGTAATGAAGATTCAGATCCTCCGCGGCTTGATATGCCGTATTCTGACCAACATTCACGTCACCCATGCCACGGGCGACCTTCACGGTCAGCGGAGTCCCAGCCTCTGCGTTATACTCGAAGGTGATCTGCCCATCTTCCGGCTCGCTGTCGGATTTCACAAAATAGTTAAACCCGGCGTTCGAATCGCTATAGAATCCCCAATCGGTGTACATCGCCACGTCAACGAAATCACCGTCATGTAAGATGATGCCGTCGGCGGTCGCGCCCCATCCGGATTCAAAGAGCGGATACTGGCCGTTAACATAATAAAGGAGGTTGCAGTCGTGTCCCCAGAAATGCTCCATGAAGAACGAGTGCGGCGCCCCGCTGGCGCGCAGCGCTTCTCCGTCCCCAGCCGATCCGTAATAGTGCTTCAGCAGATAGAGATACAGCTTCAGCACCGTCGGCGCGTCCGGATCCGGGTCGCCGGTGTTGTAATCCGTATAGCTGTACTGCTCCAGATCCCATTCCGCCAGATCGACATTGGCAATCTCCTGTAGGGGAATGGCCAAATGTGCCATCACAACATCGCTGTTCACCCCGTCCGAGACGACAAATTTCCCGTCGTCGCTCAGTGAGATGTATGCTGTTCCTTCGTAAGTGTCATCCGCGTAAGCGACGGCCGCCATCTGCGGCATATACGCGAACAGCATCAGGAAGATCAGCACCAGACTGAATAACTTCTTCCTCATAAAATGATTCCTTTCCGGTATGTCCTGCGCATACCACCGGAGCAGCAGTTTTCCGTCCGGGGACCGGATCGCCTCACAAAAAACGGACACGATCCGATCGCGCCCGTTTTTACTCGATTCTATAAGATCCCGGAGTGGAGTCTGCCGCTCCCCGAAGATAACGCCGCGCATGTCTCCTGGCTCATCGATCATCATCTGCCGGCGGTCTTCCCAAAGCTTCTTAAATCAAGATCGCTTCAGTGACCTCATCGCCGACAGACTCCCGAATTACAGTGGCGGGACCGCCCGGGATTCGCACCCGGTTCCATCTTAGCCGATCAGAATGAAAAACTTGTTTGCTTTCTTTCCTGACCGGAACGTGACGTTTTATGAATGAAATGATGAAATAAGTTTACCACTTTTCCAGCGCTCTGACCACCCCTCTCTCCTAAGAATTCTTACTTCATTTATATTATTTCTTATTTTATCGCGAGGATGGCCTTTACGGCCTGATCCGTCACCATCTGTTCGTTCGCCCCGCCGCCGCAGAGGGTAGCCTGGGTGGTATTGGCTGCCTTGGCGTAGCTTACCGCCTTGGCGTAGACCGCCGGGCTTCCGTTCGACAGAAGCAGCGGCCCGCCCTTGGCCATTGCCAGCACGCCGCCGGCCAGGCCGTCCGGGAAGCTCTCTCCGGAAGCCAGGGTGATATGTTTCTGGTAGCCGGGGAAATACTTCTTAGCAATATTGACCGAACGGTCGTAGACCGTGGCGCCACCGAGGCGGCTGACCGCGCCATAACAGGCCAGGTCTGCCTGGATCTCCGCTGCCACAACCTCCGTACCGCCGACGATGGTGTATTTCCGACTCTTAAGCGTCGCGAGATAGCTCTGCTGTTCCGCTGTCAGTTGACTGCCGCCCACCAGCAAGACCGGTTTCCCGGTGGCTGACGCCGAAAGCGCGTCTCCGAAGTCAGCACCGGTAACGACCAGGATCTCCTGATCGCTTACCCGGGCTTCTTTCAGGATGAGCAGATTCGTTCCGTAGCGGTTGGCGCCACCCAGACGTTTCACCTGATAGCCGGTAAGACCGGCTGTAAACGCTTCCGGAACGGAACCGGTGCCGCCGATAACGTAGACGGTGCTGCCGGGCGCGACATTCTTACGGATATAAAAGATGGTATCAGCAAACCTTCCTTCGGCGGTCATCAGGATCGGGGCCTTCTTCACGCTGGCCAGATAGCTCGCTGCCAGGGCGTCCGGATAATTGCGCCCGTCCGCCACCACCGCGCAGTTGAACTTGCTGACACCGAGTTCCTTCTTCAGGGCATCGGCAATCTTGAAGGATGTCTCGTAACGGTTATCGCCGAAGATTCGTTCATAAGAAGCGGTCTCTTTCACGATCTTGAAAGTCTTGCTAGCCGTGCCCGTAAAGTTCCCTTTGCCGGTAAAGGTAATGATCGCTGTGCCCGGGGCGGT
>JAFRYQ010000189.1 GCA_017437565.1 Bacillota bacterium | reverse complement strand
CATCGTGGGGGGCAAGATCGCCGTTGACCATAAGACCCATAACCACCTGCGGAACGGACAGATTCCCGACCGCTGGATGTAAGCCTATAACCCTGGCGCCGGGAGGCCCTGAGGCAGGCGCTTCCGCAGGCTTTGCAGCTTCGATACGAGAAACGAAAAAAGAGCTTTCGTTGCAACTTGCAGCTTTTTCTGCAAGTTGCCGAAAGCTCTTTTCGTGAGCGTATATCGAAGCCAAAGGCGAGGACTAGCCTGCCTCAGGGCCTCCCGGAGCTACATCATGCCGCCCATGCCGCCCATGCCGCCGGCCGGCATAGCCGGAGCCGGATTCTCTTCCTTAATGTCCACGATGCCGGCCTCAGTGGTGAGGAGCATGGCGGAAGCGGAAGCAGCATTCTGGAGCGCGGAACGCGTGACCTTGGCCGGATCAACAATACCGGCTTTGATCATGTCGACGTATTCCTCGGTCGCGGCGTTGAAGCCGATGCCCGCCTTCTGGTTCTTGACGGCGTCGACGACGACGCTGCCTTCGAAGCCGGCGTTCTCCGCGATCTGACGAACCGGTTCTTCCAGGGCTCTGACGATGATACGGGCGCCGGTTCTCTCGTCGCCTTCCAGCTTCTCGGCATATTTGGAGACCGCCGGGATAGCGTTGACCAGGCAGACGCCGCCGCCGGAGACGATACCTTCTTCAACCGCCGCCTTGGTGGCGTTCAGGGCGTCTTCGATGCGGAGTTTTCTCTCCTTCAGCTCGGTCTCGGTCGCCGCGCCGACTTTGATGACGGCAACGCCGCCGGAGAGCTTGGCCAGTCTTTCCTGGAGTTTTTCCTTATCGTATTCAGAGTCGGTCTCTTCCATCTGCTTCTTGATCTGGGCAATGCGCGCTTTGATCTCGCTCTTGGTGCCGGCACCGCCGACGATGACGGTGTTCTCCTTGGTAACCTTGACGGTCGTTGCGGTTCCCAGCAGATCCAGCGTAGCTTCCTTCAGGTCGTAACCGACTTCTTCGCTGATGACGGTACCGCCGGTCAGGATGGCGATATCTTCCATCATGGCTTTTCTTCTGTCACCAAAGCCCGGGGCCTTCACGGCGACGACGTCGATGATGCCTTTCAGCTTATTGATGACCAGGGTCGCCAGCGCTTCGCCTTCGATGTCTTCAGCGACAATGAGGAGCTTACGGCCGGACTTCACGATCTGCTCGAGCAGCGGGAGCAGATCCTGGATATTGCTGATCTTCTTATCGGTCAGCAGGATGAGCGGGTTCTCGATGACCGCTTCCATCTTATCGGTATCGTTTACCATATAGGCGGAGAGGTAGCCTCTGTCGAACTGCATACCTTCGACGACGTCGAGGTTGGTGCCGAGGGACTTGGACTCTTCCACGGTGATCACGCCGTCACGGCCGACCTTTTCCATAGCTTCAGCGATCAGGTTGCCGATCGTCTCGTCGGAAGCGGAAACAGAAGCGACCTGCGCGATGCTTTCCTTCGTCTGTACCTTGTGGGATTTCTTCTTGATCTCGGCGACCGCGGTCTCGACCGCGCCTTCGATACCCTTCTTCAGGATCATCGGATTGGCGCCGGCAGCGACGTTCTTGAAGCCTTCTTTAATGATGATCTGCGCAAGCAGGGTGGCGGTGGTGGTACCGTCGCCGGCGACGTCATTCGTCTTGGTGGCGACTTCCTTGACCAGCTGGGCGCCCATATTTTCGGTCGCGTCTTCCAGTTCGATCTCACGGGCGATGGTCACGCCGTCGTTGGTGATGAGCGGGGAACCATAAGCCTTATTGATCAGGACGTTTCTGCCCTTCGGCCCCAGGGTGATCTTAACGGTATTCGCAAGCTTATCGACACCGGCCTGCAGTTTTCTTCTGGCGTCCTCGCCGTAAAAAATCTCTTTTGCCATCTTACTTTCCTCCTCGCTTATTTCACCGTGGCCAGAATGTCGCTCTGGCTCATCAGGGTGTACTCTTCGCCTTCATATTTAATATCGGTGCCCGCGTATTTCGCGAAAACGACCTTATCGCCAACCTTCAGCTCCATGGGTTCATCCTTGGTGCCGGGGCCCACCGCCATAACTTCCGCCATCTGCGGTTTCTCCTTGGCGGAGCTCGTCAGCAGGATGCCTCCCGCGGTCTTTTCTTCCGCTTCCAGTTTTTTGATCAGGACTCTCGCGCCCAGCGGCTTGATTCCGATTCCCTTTGCCATTTTCCTTACCTCCTGTATATGGATTTTAATAATTTGACTTTGTTCTGTTAGCACTCTTTATTTATGAGTGCTAACGTCCAGAACATATTGTAGGTCTTTTCCCTCCGGATGTCAATACGCATTTTATGTAGAATCCGTGAAAAAAAGCGCGGCGCGAGGCCGCGCGTTTACTCGCCTCAGGACGGCCGCACCAGGCCGCGCACTTCCACGTTGATGCT
>JAFRYQ010000018.1 GCA_017437565.1 Bacillota bacterium | reverse complement strand
GTGAAGGCCTCTCCCGACGGATCAGCCGGTTCCGTCCTTTCGCTCTCCCGGTCATCCGGATCGCTGTCCGGGACGTCCTTCAAAAGCAATTCCGGATCCAGGTCATCCTCCGGATCACCCGGTTCTTCCGAAATCTCCGGCACCTCCGCGTGGGGCGGATCCCACTGCGGATCCGGCGCCGCCGCGCCAGCCGCTTCTTCCGGAGTTTCCGCTTCCTCCGCGTCATTCCACCGGTTGTTCCGGTTGCCGGAATAGCCATAGGGGCTGTACTGGCGGCTGCGCTCCTCGCGCTCCGCCTGCTCCGCCTTGGCTTTTCCGACGACTTTGCGGCTGTTGTGCTTGAAGAACAGATCGATCATCTTGCGGAATTCCCTTTCGTGAAGCGTCACGCCACGCCCCATGTGCTCGTGATCCTGATCCCAGCCCCGTACGTCGTACTTCGGCTTGTTCCCGTTCCAGGCGACCAGATTGAGCTCCGTTGACCAGCCGTTGTTCCCGGTACTGATCACGCCCAGATGCTCTACGATCTCCCAACTGATATTATCTCTTTCGGATGGCATAATGACCTCCTTTCCTCATCCTCCCTCTCTTTTTAGCTTTTTCCCCATAGACTGTCAAGCGGTCCGGCCATTTCCCCATACAGGCAAAAAAGTTTTTTTCGGGAAGGTCTTTTTCCACCCCGCTCTCCTGCGCTATAATCTCTTCAGAAAGCAGGTGAACAGAATGAAAAAAAGCAAGTTTGTCATCCCGGCGGCCATGCTGCTTCTGGCCGGCGTTTACATCGGCACGCGGCAAGCCGGCGCAGGGACTTCTTCCCACCGGCTGGAATACGCGATGCGCTGTAAGAATTTCGTCCGCCGTGTCAACCGGCGCGATTACGCCGCCTGCCTAAGCTCCATGTCCGGCGAATTGCGGGAGACGATGAACGAAGACCGGCTCCGCCGTATCTTTGATCCCATTTTGGATGAACTCGGAGACTTCCGTTATTTCCGCTCCTTCTCGCTGCGCCACCGCGAAGCACAGGAGGCCGTACTTCCGGCCTGCCAGCTGAAGGGGGAATATGAGAACGGTTCCTGTGAGTTCACCATTCTCTTCGATCCGGATCTGAAGATTTCCGGACTGCACGTGAAATAAAGGAGGACCGCATGTATAGCGCATTATTAAACGGAAAGATCTATCAGGGCCAGGGCCGCTTCTGCGAAGCCCTTTTGATCCGGGACGGCCTGGTCGCGGCCTGCGGGTCGAACGAGGAGATCCGGTTGGCCATGCCGGCAGGTACCCGGGTCATCGACGCCGGCGGACATCTGGTGCTGCCCGGCCTGAACGATTCTCATATGCACATCTCACACGTCGCGCACAACCTGGCGCAGGCGCCGATCATCGGCGTCCGTTCCATCGAAGACCTGATCGCGCGTTGCCGGAAATTCCGCGAGGAGAATCCGGAACTGACCGCCGGCGGCATGCTCGCCAACGGCTGGAACCAGGATCTCTTCACCGAGGGTGAAAAAAGGATGCCGAACCGGCACGATCTGGACCGCATCGCCACCGATATCCCGATCGTCCTCTCCCGCATCTGCGGGCACAGTGCCGCTGCCAATACGAAAGCGATCGAAATGGCCGGCCTCGGCCGAGATTCCGGCGAGATCGAAGGCGGCACCTATGGACGTGAAGCGGATGGCTTCCCGGATGGTTTCTTCACAGAGAACGCCATCGACGTCGTGCGCAACGTGATCCCGCGCCTGAATAAGGAACAATATGGCATCTATATCCTGAAAGCCATGAAATACGCGGCTTCCCGCGGCCTCACTTCGATCCAGTCCAACGACGTCGGTTCGGTGCCGCTCAGCCCGGCCGATATCCTGGACACCATCTACGCCCTCTATCAAAGCGGAGACGCCCCCCTGCGCTATCACGCCCAGACCTGTTTCGATGACCCCGCCGAATTCCGGCGCTTCATCCTGGAAGACCGGCAGGCGCCGCGCTATATGGGGTTCCCCGACCGTTTCACCTTCGGCCCCCTGAAGATGTTCCGCGACGGTTCCATCGGTTCGCGGACGGCGCTCATGCGGGACGGCTATCTGGATGACCCGACGGCCGGTAAGGGCGTCGGCGTCATGTCGAAGGAACTCATGGACGGTCTCCTCGCCGTGGCCGCCGAATACGGCATCCAGGCTGCGACGCACACCATCGGCGACCAGGCGCTGGTCGACGTGCTGGACTGCTATGAAAAGGTCATGCCAGCTCCCGGACAGAACCCGCTCCGGCACTCCATCGTCCACTTCCAGTGCATGGATCTGCCGCTTCTGAAGCGCACTGCCGCGATGTCCGTCATCGCGCAGGTCCAGCCGATCTTCCTGGCTGCCGATATCGGCGCGGTCGCCACGCGCTTCACACCGGAGCTGAACCGCTATTTCCTCGCCTTCAAGACCGATCTGGCGAATGGCATCCCGCTTTCCTTCGGTACCGATTCGCCGGTGGAGGACTGCAACCCCTTCCCCTGCCTGTACAGCGCTGTCACCCGGCAGACGCCGGACGGGCTCCCGGCAGGCGGCTTCTTCCCCGAAGAAAGACTGGATCCGCAAACGGCGGTCGACTGTTATACCGCCGGCTCCGCTTACGCCGAGTTTAAGGAAAGCGTGAAAGGCCTGCTCCTGCCCGGCTATTACGCGGACCTCACGATCTGCGACCGCGACATCCTGACCTGCGAGCCCTCCGCCATCTACGAGGCTTCCCCGGTCCTGACCATGATGGGCGGCCAGGTCACCTTTGAAAAATAAGTCTTCGCCAAGCGCAACGTATGCTTGAGACAACGCGTGTTGTCTCCCCTTTGGCGGTGAGCCGCATAAAAAAACGCTCTGCCTGTCGAGCGAACAGGCAGAGCGTTTTTAGTTATCTTGTTTGTTTAGAGTTTTTGATCAGCTGTAGTTCATGGCGATGGCGCCAAAGACGAACAGGCACTGGAGGATGAAGCCGATGCCGTAGAAGGGCAGCAGCCACTTATAGTACTTGCCAAGCGGCACCTTGGCCATCGCGCAGGCGATAACCATGAAACCGGTCGGGACCAGCAGGTTGGAATAACCATCGCCGAACTGGAAGATCAGGACAGCGATCTGACGGTTCATTCCGATCAGGTCGGCGATTGGGGTCATGATCGGCATGGAGACAGCCGCCTGTCCACTGCCGGACGGGATCAGGAAGTTCAGCAGGGTCTGGAAGATCAGCATCGCGAAACCGCTGACGTACAGGGACAGGCCCTGAATGACGCTGACGCAGGCATGAACCAGGGAATCGATCAGGCCGCCCTTGGTAAGAACGACCAGGATCGTTCTGGCCAGGCCGACGACGAAGGCCGAAAGGACTGCTTTCTGCAGGCCGGTTACCAGAGTCGCGCAAAGCTGGTTCGGGCTCCAACGGTTGATGATGCAGGTGGCGACGGTAATGACCATGAAGATCGCCGCGCACTGGTTGATGTACCAGCCCTGGGTGAGAAGTCCCCAAGCCATGAAGATGACACCGACCAGCAGGGCGAGCAGGGTCAGCTTGCGGGCGCCGGTCATCGGGGTATTCAGTTTTTCTTCATCCATCTCGAACTCGGACATATCCATACCATAGGTCAGGCTCTTGGTCGGATCCTTCTTGATCCGCTTCGCGTACCACATGGTATAGATGATCAGCCAGGCCGTCATCACGGTGATGATCACCAGACGGTAGCCGAGGCCGGAGAACAGCGGCAGTTCCGCGATGCCCTGCGCAACGCCGATCGTGAAGGGGTTGGTGGTCGCCGAAGCAAAGCCGATGCCGACCGGGATGACCGAGATGGCGATACCGGTCATCGCGTCATAACCGAGCGCGTAGGCTACGGTTACAAAGATCGGGATGAAGGCGATGACCTCCTCATAGGAGAAGGTACCGGTCGAACCCCAGATCGAGAAGACGATCATGATGGCGATGATGATGATCAGTGCTGATGCCGGCCGTTTCTGCGTGGCCCTTATCATCATGGCGATGAAAGCATCGATGGCCCCGGTCTCCTGGATCACGTACATGCACGAGAACGCCCAGAAGATCAGGAAGCTGATGTTGGCCGCCTGGATCATGCCCTCCTCAATGCAGATGAACATCTCGAAAGGCCCGACCGGGGACTTGTCGATGTAGTGGAAAGAATCCGGATCTACGACTTCCCTTCCGGTCGCTTCATTGATCACGCGGTCATAGGAACCGGCAGGAAAGATCCAGGTGCAGATCGTGGCGATGATGATCATGATCAGCAGGATCACAAAAATGTGAGGTAGTGCGCGGCTTTTCTTTTGGCCGACGACCTCTTTCTCCTTGCTCATAAAATGCTCCTTTCATAATAACGGAAATGATAGAGTGATAATTCACATTTATAGGATAAACTCTGGAGCTGATCCAAGGTCAAGAGGGAAAATGATTAAATTTCAGAAAAATCTGTTTGCTTGCTAATGCCCCTTCCTGTATCATAGAGGAGCAAGCTTCCTTATGCGCATGTAGGAAAGGCAGAAAAAGAAGACATGAAGCATTCTTCCCAGAATAACCGGATCGGGGAGCTGGCCCGCTCCTTCCAGATCAGCAGTGATACCCTCCGCCTCTACGAGGAACGCGGCCTTTTGCATCCGCAGCGGATGGAAAACGGCTACCGTTCCTATTCCCGGGCCGACGTGATCCTGCTGGACTATATCCGCCGCCTGCGGGACGCGGAGATCTCTCTGGAAGAGATTGGGGAATTGCTGCAGACCGATTCCCTGGACCGGATCGCCAGTATGATGCACCGGAACAACGAGCGGATCTATCGCCGTATCCAGGAGTTGGAACGCATCCATCGCGATAATGAGCTATATGAGCGAGACGTCCTGAAAACCTTGCAAATGCTGGATCATTACGAGATCTCCTATTCGCCCCGCTTTATCTATCATCGTATCGGCAATGACTTCATGGAGGTCATGGAAAAGTTCCGAACCCTGCCCGGTTCGCCAGAGCCCTATCTGGCTTTTCTGACGTCCTGGGACTTCATCCAGTCGCCGGAATATGAGGAAGCCGTTCGGGAGGCGGACCCGGCGCGCTTCATCACCGATACGATCCTGCTGGTGACCGACCGCGGCGGACAGATCGACGTTTCCCGGCAGGACGGCTTTAAGGTCGTCGAATCCAAGAAGTGCCTGCTGTCCGGGCAGATGACCGTGACCGGCCAGGACTATTCTTCCTTCCTGCGCTATAACGATTATATCCGTCGGGAGAACTATCAGATAAACGGTGACCGGCTCACCATCTGCATCTCCTTGCAGGCTTATAAAAAAGCTTATTATCAGGTCTGGCAACCAATTATCTGAAAAATCTTCATTTTTACTTGACCTTGGAGCAACTCCAAGGTTTATATTTTTTTGGGGAGGCACTCTCCTACCAGTCTCCCCGGAAAGGAAAATGTGATGGATATGGATAATAAAGAACGTGTCATCCAGATCGTTGATGAGATAGCCCCGGATCTGCGGGAACTCACGCTTAAGATCCACGACAATCCGGAAATGGGCATGACGGAAGTAAAAGCCTGCGCCTGGCAGGTAGAATTGCTGCAGAAATATGGCTTTACCGTTGAGACCGGTTGCTGTGCCAACCTCCCTACCTCCTACCGTGCCGTCTATAAAAGCGCGAAACCCGGTCCTGTGATCGCC
>JAFRYQ010000188.1 GCA_017437565.1 Bacillota bacterium | reverse complement strand
TAGCGGCCAATATACCGCAGGACGTGACAGGAGGGCAAAAGATGGTTTTGGTAGATACGCACTGTCATCTGGGTTCCAGGCAATATGACGGGGACCGCGCGGAAATGGTAGAGAGGATGCTGGACCGGGGCGTCACCGAAGCGATCATCATCTGCTGCGGCCGGCACGATCTCCTGGCCGGAGCCCGGCTCCGCGCGGAGCATCCGGGCTTTAAACTGGCCTGCAGCATCCATCCGCAGGACCTGGAGGAGGACAGCAGCGAGCACCGTTTGGCAGAACTGCGGCAGGTCATCGAGGAATACCAGCCCGACGTGGTCGGCGAGACCGGCCTCGACTATCATTCCCACCCCCAGACGAAAGAGCAGCAGAAGCACTTTTTCCACGCTCAGCTCGCGATGGCGGAAGAATTCGATCTTCCGGTCAACGTCCACTGCCGGCGGGCGGCGGGCGATCTGCTGGAGATCCTGAAGCAGCACCACTGCCGGGGGATCATCCACAGCTACAGCGGGTCTTTTGAGATGGCGGAGCTTTTTATGAAGGAAGGCTATTACATCTCCTTTGGCGCCAGCATGCTGTTCGCGGGCGCCAAAAAACCGGCCGCCGTGATCGCGCGCATGCCGCTGGACCGCCTTCTCCTCGAGACGGATTCCCCCTACCAGAGCCCGGTCCGCGGCACACGCCATGAACCGCAGGATATCCTGCGCATCTACGAAGCCGTGAGCCGCATCAAGGGGATCCCCTTGCCGGAACTGGCCGAAGCCATCGCGGAGAACTTCCACCACCTCTTTCGGGAAGGCTGACCCTTAGCTTGATACACAGCTGCCCGCTCATCTGGACTAAAAAAGCTGCCCCGCAACTTGACCGTTTAGTGGCAGCTTTTTTCTTTTTTGTTTTTCGCTTTTAAGGCCTCGGGGCTTATTTATGCTCTGCTTCGAATTTCTTCAGGAATTCGACCAGGGCTTCCGCGCCTTCCTTCGGCATGGCGTTGTAAACGGAAGCGCGCAGGCCGCCGACGCTCTTGTGTCCCTTCAGGTTGTCGTAACCGGCCGCTTTGGTCGCCGCGACGACTTCCGCGTCGAGTTCCTTCGATTCCGTGACGAACGGAATGTTCATCAGGCTGCGGAACTCTGGCTTGACCGTTCCCTTAAACATCTTGGAGCTGTCGAGGAAATCATAGATGACTTTCGCTTTCTCGATATTGCGCTTTTCCATTTCCGCCAGGCCGCCGATGGACTTCAGATATTTGAAGACCTTGCCGCAGCAGTAGATCGCCCAGCAGTTCGGCGTATTGTACATGGAACCGTTATTGGCATGGGTGTCATAGCGCATATAGATCGGCATCTTCGGGTCGACGTCCTCGCGGATCAGGTCTTCACGGATGATGGCGATCACCATGCCCGCCGGGCCGACGTTCTTCTGGACACCGGCGTAGATCATGCCGTAGTCGCTGACGTTGACCGGTTTGGACAGGAACATCGAGCTCTGGTCGGAAACGAGAGTATGTCCCTTCGTGTTCGGCAGTTGCTGCCAGGTCACGCCGTGGATGGTCTCGTTCTCACAGATGTAGACGTAGTCGGTATCCTCCGGAATGTCGAGATCCGAGCAATCCGGAATATAGGTGTAATTCTCATCCTTGGAAGAAGCGGCGACGATGACTTCGCCGTATTTCTTCGCTTCCGCGATAGCCTTCTTGGACCAGGCACCCGTCTCGATGTAGACGGCTTTACCGTTCTTCATCAGGTTCCAGGGAACCGCCGCGAACTGCAGCGTAGCGCCGCCCTGAATGAAGAGTACCTTATAGTTGTCGGGAATGCCCATCAGGTCTCTTAAGTCGGCTTCCGCTTCGTCCACGATCTGCTGGAAAACCGCCGAACGGTGCGACATCTCCATGACGCACATACCGGAACCGCGGTAATTCATCATCTCATCACGGATCTCCTCCAGAACGGGTTCCGGCATCATGGCCGGACCAGCGGAGAAATTATAAGTACGATTGTATTTCATTGGAATCTCCCCCTTTTCATTTTAGCACTAGCCTAATCATATCACAAAAGCGTTCCCATTTCTTTGAAAAACCAAATTTAGGAACGGTTTTTCCCGGGAATGCGTTCCAGTTTTCCCGTTTTTGAAAAAAGTGGAACGCATCAGCGACAAGATCTCATCCGGCTCCTGCGGTCAGTGAATCTATTTCGCGAGTTTTGCTACCAGGTCTTCCAGGGCGTCGTGCAGAGCCTCTTCAAAGGTCGGATGCGGCCGCATTGCCTTCAGCAGTTCTGCCGCCGTCAGATGGTTGGCCATCGCCTGGGCGATCTCGGAAATCATATCCGTCGCGCTTTGGCACATGAGCTGGGCCCCGACGATCTCGCCGGTTTCGGCTTTCGCGACCACCTTCATGAAGCTGCGGCCGGGATCCGCGATCAAAGTCCGGGCGTTGCCACCCATGACGCATTTCCCGACTTTTACCTCCAGGCCGGCGGCTTTCGCTTCCGCGTCGGTCATGCCGACGGAGGCGATCTCCGGCGTGCAGTAGATGCAGGAAGGCACCAGGTTCATATCGACCACGTTCTCTTTCCCACAGATGAAGTCCACGCATCGCGTGCCTTCCGCGGCTGCCACGTGCGCCAGCTGAATGCGGGCGGACACGTCGCCGATGGCATAGATTCCGGGCAGGCTGGTCTCATAACGCTCGTTCACTTTAATGCGGCGGCCGTCGAATTCCGGCGTCAGCCCATCGGTGAACAGGCCTTCATAATAAGGCCGGCGGCCGATCGCGCAGAGAACCTTTTCGCCGCTCGCGCTTCCTTCTTTTCCCTTAGCGGTGAAGTTCACGGTCAGGCCGTCCGCGCCTGCCTCCACGCCGGAGACCATAGCGGAGGTGAAGACCTTCACTCCCTGCTTTTTCAGGATCAAAGCCACGTTCTGCCCGAGTTCCCGGTCCAAATTCGGCAGCAGGCGGTCGAGTCCTTCCACGACCGTCACTTCGGTACCGAGGGCGGCATAGAAAGTCGCGAGTTCGACGCCGATGACGCCGCCGCCGATGATGACGAGGGATTTGTAGAGCGTCTCGCTTCCTTCCAGAAGCTCGTCGCTCGTCAGCACGCCGGGCAGGTCCAGGCCCGGGATCGGCGGCATCGCCGGTACCGAACCGGTCGCGATCAGGATGTGCTCCGCCGTGAGGACCGTTTCCCCGCCTTCATGCAGGGAAACCGTGACTTCATGCGGCGCCGTGATCTGCGCTTGGCCCTTATAAAGCGGGACCTTCGCCCCTTTCAGCAGGGTCTCCACGCCGGCGGACAGTGTGCCGGTGACGCGGGATTTATAGGCGAAGAGTTCCGGCAGATTCACGCAGACTCCGTCCACGTGAATCCCCATCTTCTCCCCCTCTACCGCGCCGCGGTAGACCTCAGCCGCATGCAGCAGGGCCTTCGTCGGCACGCAGCCGCGGTTCAGGCAGGTCCCGCCTACCTCCCGCGCTTCACAGACCGCCGTCTTTAAGCCCAGTTTGGCCGCGTGCAGGGCCGCCGTATAGCCGCCCGGCCCGCCGCCGATTACGATCAGATCATATTCGTACATGTCGATCCTTTCCAATCTGCCGGGGCAGGCTTACCTCCCCCGGCAGAACGCGTTTCTTCTTATTCCGGTTTCACCCAGCGCAAAACGGGTTTACGGGCAGCCAGGACTTCATCCGGCCGGCCGATCTGGGCCTGGTGCGGCGCCTGGTGCATAAATTCCGGATCCTCTTTCCCGAGCGCGTACATCTTGTGGAAGATCTCCGCGGCCCAGTCCAGCGTCTCCTTGCTTTCCGTTTCCGTCGGCTCCAGCATGAGCGCTTCATGCACGATGAGCGGGAAATACATGGTTGGCGGATGCATGCCGTAATCGATCAGCGATTTGGCTACGTCCAGAGCGCTGACTCCCGTCTCCTTCTTGTATTCGGAGAGGTCGAGGACGAATTCGTGCATGCAGATGCGGTCAAAGGCCACGTCGAAGGAGCCCTTGATCTGCTGCATCAGGTAGTTGGCGTTCAGCACCGCGTTCTTGGCGGCTTCCGGAATGCCCTCACGGCCCATCGTCAGCAGATAAGTGAGCGCGCGCACCACGACCAGGAAGTTGCCGGCAAAGGCGCGAACCTGCAGATGGCCCGCTTCACGCATGAGCGCCGACTGCGGCAGGAATTCCGCGAGGAAGGCTTTGCAGCCGACCGCGCCGGCTCCCGGACCGCCGCCGCCGTGCGGGGTGGCAAAGGTCTTATGCAGGTTCAGGTGGATGCAGTCAAAGCCCATATCGCCGGGCCGGACCACGCCCATGACCGCGTTCAGATTGGCGCCGTCATAATAGCAGAGGCCGCCGGCTTCATGGACCAGGCGCGTGATCTCCAGGATGTTCTCGTCAAAGATGCCGACGGTGTTCGGATTGGTCAGCATGAGGCCGGCCGTATCCGGTCCCAGCACCGCCTTCAGCGCTTCCAGATCGACGCAGCCGTCCGGAGCGGAAGCGATATTGACCACTTCGAAGCCACACATGGCCGCCGTCGCCGGATTGGTGCCATGGGCGTAATCCGGAACGATGATCTTGGTGCGGGCTTTGTCGCCACGGCTGTCGTGATACTGCTTGATGAGCAGCACGCCGGTGAATTCGCCGTGCGCGCCGGCCGCCGGCTGGAAGGTCATGTCGTCCATGCCGGTGATCTCGGTGAGATAGGCTTTCGCGGTTTCCAGGACCTCCTGGCAACCCTTTACGGCTTCGGCCGGAGCCAGGGGATGGATCCCGGTAAAGCCGGGCAGAGCCGCCATTTCTTCATCGACTCTGGGATTATACTTCATGGTGCAGGAACCGAGCGGGTAGAAACCGCAGTTCACGCCGTGTACGTTGTGGTTCAGTTCCGTATAGTGGCGGTTCAGGTCGACTTCCGCGAGTTCCGGAAGTTCCGGCGCTTCTGCCCGTTCGAGACCGGCGGGAAGATCCGCATAGGGAACGTCGCATTTGCCCAGCACGTCGCAGTGCCGGCCCGGAACGCTTCTTTCAAAGATCAGTTTCATTTCCCCAGCACCTCCTTCACGATGGCGCAAGCCCGGTCAAGCTCGGCTTTACCGACCTTTTCCGTCGCGCACCAGAGCACGCCTTCCTTAAGCGGCAGGCCGCCCAGGATACCGGCGTCAGCCAGCGCCGCCAGGACTTCTTCCTGCTGCGGAAGGGTCGTCACGAACTCGTTGAAGAACGCGCCGCCGAAGACCAGTTCCACGCCCGGGATCTGCGTCAGGGCTTCCGCCAGGTAATGGGCTTTCGCCATCGACTGGCGGGCGGCTTCCGCGAGGCCGGCCGGCCCCATTGTCGCCAGATAGACCGCGGCGGTCAGCGCGCAGAGCGCTTCGTTGGAACAGATATTGCTGCTCGCCTTCTCCCGGCGGATGTGCTGCTCACGAGCCTGCAGGGACAGGACGTAGCAACGGGCGCCTTTGGAATCGACGGTCTCCCCGACGATACGGCCGGGAAGTTTACGCATGTGTTTGGTGGTGGTAGCCATGAAGCCGAGATAGGGACCGCCAAAGCCGATCGGCATGCCGAGCGGCTGGCCTTCGCCGACGGCAACGTCAGCGCCGCAGTCCCGCGGGGTCTTCACGATACCCAGGGAGATCGGGTTCACGCCCATGACGTACATGGCGCCGGCGGCGTGCGCGATCTCACCGATCGCTTCCGCGTCCTCGAACTGGCCATAGAAGTTCGGCTGCTGGATATAGACGGAAGCGGTGCCCGCGTCCGCCATGCCCTTCAGCGCTTCCAGATCGGTCTTCCCGTCCTTGACGGGGATGACCTTCATCTCGTCCCCGGTGCCGTAGCAGTAGGTGCGGATGGTGTTGATGACGTCGGGATGCGCCGCGCCGGAGACCAGCGTGACTTTCGGCTTGCGGTCACGGCACATGGCAGCGGCTTCCGCGGCGGCGGTCGCGCCGTCGTAGACGGAGGCGTTGCTCACGTCCATACCGGTGATCTGGCAGATCATGGTCTGGTATTCAAAGATCGACTGCAGCACGCCCTGGCTCATCTCGGCCTGTTAGGGCGTATAAGCGGTCAGGAACTCCTCCCGGGCGGGGATATTCTTTACGATCGACGGGATATAGTGATCGTAAGCGCCGGCGCCGCGGAGGATCGTTCCGTACAGTTTGTTGGCGGCCGCCAGTTCCTGCATCTTCCGGCTCGCCTCCAGCTCGCTCATCCCCTCCGGGATGTCGAGCGGGCGGGAAAGAAGCATGTCCTGCGGCACGTCTTTATAAAGGTCGAGATAATCGCTCAGGCCACAGGCGGCGAGCATCTCTTTCCTTTGTTCTTCCGTGGAAGGTACGTAGCTCATGTTCAGGTTTTCCTCCTGTTATCCGCTGGCCTTAGGCCTCTTCCGTCGCGCAGAACGCTTCATATTCCGCGGCGTCCAGCAGCTCTTCCGTATCGGTGATGTTTTCGACTTTGATCATCCAGGCATCATAGGGGGCTTCGTTCAGCTTTTCCGGCGCGTCGAGCAGATCCTCATTGATCGCGCAGATGGTGCCGCTGACCGGGCTCATGACGTCGCTGACGGCTTTCACGGATTCCACGTCGCCAAAAGCTTCGCCGGCGGTCGCTTCATCGCCTTCTTCCGGCAGATTGACGAATACCAGGTCGCCCAGCGCGTCCTGCGCGAAATCGGTGATACCGATCGTGGCGATACCGTCCTCCATCAGGACCCATTCATGAGATTTGGAATACTTCAGTTCGGTCGGGAAATTCATAGGTTACCTCCTGTTTTCCGTTTACCATTTGGTTGGTTCAGATTCTTATAACTTGTTTTTTGACGCAGGTAATATGCTTTTACCGGCCCCGGAAAGGGATCCCGGGGCCGTCTTTGACAAAAGTCACGGGTGCTGCCCGGACGAGCCGGAACGCCGGATCAGAAGCCGATCTTGCCGGCGAACTCTTCCAGGGCCTGCTCGAATTCGGCATCCTTGAAGCAGTATTTCATCTCGGTGAATTCGCTTCTGAGCTTCTTCACGTCTTCGCTGACGTTCTCGCCCTTCAGGATGCAGGCCGCCATCAGCTGGGCCAGCTTATCGAATTCTTCCGGTCCGAAGCCGAAGCGGGTCATCTCGTTCACGCCCAGACGCAGCGCGCCGGAAGCCGTGAAGCCTTCCTCGTCCGGAGTCGCCTGGTAGTTGCAGATGATGTTATTCGCTTCCAGACGGTTCGCGATCTCGGCGCCTTCGCCATAGCCGACGGAGACGATGACCTGATGCGTCTCGGTGTAGTCGTTGGCCGGATCGCCGCAGACGGCCAGGCCCTGCTTGGCCAGCGATTTGGCGAAGCTCTTGGCGTTCGTCACGACACCCTTCTGGTACTCGTCCTTGAAGGTATTCATCTCGTAAGCCGCCATCAGCAGGCCCAGCTGCGTACCGAGGTGGTGGTTAGAAACGCTGCCCGGGAAGGCGCGGGTCTCGATGGTCTTCCAGAGGCCGTACTTCAGGTCGTCCTCTTTATAGTTCACCGCGACGACGCCGCGCTGCGGTCCAAAGAAGGTCTTATGGGTGGAACCGGTGACGATCTCGGCACCTTCCTCGAAAGGTTTCTGGAAGTAGTCGCCGACGATGCCCAGAACGTGCGCCATATCGTACATGATCGTGGTCTCCAGGCCCATATCGTCCACGTATTTACGGATCGCGGCGACCGGTTCCTTATGCAGGACCATGCTCTTGCCGAAGATGATGAATTCCGGCCGGTACTGGTCGATGACCTTCTTGGTCTCTTCCACGTCGATCTTGAAGATATTATCCTTGCAGACCGGGAAGTTCACGACCGCGCTCTTCTCCGTCTTGGGATCGATAGCGATGTAGTCGTGCAGGGCGCCCATCGGCTGCGCGGAGAGGTGCCCGCCCTTGATGATGTGGTTGTTCAGCACATAGCCCAGACGCTGGGGCGTATTCTTGCGGTCAAGCCGGTTCTTCCAGTCCATCAAAGCGGAGAAGACGCACATATTGGACATCTGGCCGCTGATGACGCGGGTCTCGACCTCCGTGCAGCCGAAGTATTTCTTCATCTCCTGGGCCGCCAGGTATTCGACTTCATCGATGAAGCCCGTGCCCTGATAATAGAAGATGTCCTTATCATAGAAGGATTTTACCTTCTTGTGTTCGGCGTAACGGCAGGACGGATCGCTGGCGCTGAGCATCTGTACCGCATGGCTCGGCGTATTCTCAGACGGGATCAGGTTGATGCACTCCTTCTGCCGCCAGAGGTGGTTCTTCTCCGCTTTCTTCAGCAGGTTCAAAGCGCGCAGCGGCGCCGGATCGGCACTCACTTCGCGTTCGGCGAGCTCATGGCCGTAGATGATCGGGCGCGCGTAAGGCGGCGCCATCGTATCGAGATGACGCTCCGCGATGACCGCTTTCAGGCGTTTACCGCGCACGTCGACGGTGACGATGTCGTCTTCCAGCACGTCGTTGGTGACGTAGCAGGTACCGATAGCTCTCTTCAGGACTTCATCGGTGATCACGGCTTCCAGGCCGTCGCCTTCGCTCTTGTAATAGGGAACCATCGTGCCGCTCGTGACCCAGCCGATCTGTTCGTCACCGCGGTAGACCGGCATACCGGCTCTCATGACGCCACGGTCGACCAGAGCGATGGATTTGATGACTTTCGGCAGGGCTTCCGTCTGGTCGTATTTCCGGTTCTGGATGCGGACGAAAGCGTCTCTCTGCTTAAGCAGCGGCTCGCGGCCGATGAAATCGCCCTTTTCCGGCGAGAAGCTGACCGCGAATTTGGCTAAGGATACCGCGAAGATCGGCATGACCTTGCCTTCCGGATCCACGCCCATCTCATGTCCGTAAAGCGGCATACCCGCTTCCAGGCGCAGGGTGTCACGCGCGCCGAGCCCGGCCGGCTTAGCGCCCATTTCCACCAGGGTATCCCAGAGCCACTTGGCGTCTTCCGACTTCACAAAGACTTCATAGCCCAAGGGCTCACCGGTATAGCCGGTCTTGGCGATACGGGCATCGTGTCCGGCGAGCTGCAGGGTGCCGAGGGCGTTCTTCATCGGTTCGGTCAGCTGCGCGCCGCCAGCGAGCTCCATCAGGAGGTCCTTGCTCTTCGGTCCCTGAACGGCGATGGAGGCCCAGTCCTTCGTGATATCGGTGATGGTGCAGTCGTAGTTTTCTACGATCGGCAGGAGGTGGGCCAGGTCCTTCTCGGTATTGGCCGCGTTGACGACGAGCAGGAAGCGTTCTTCCTCAAAGCGATAGAGATAGGCATCGTCTACCGCGCCGCCGTCCGCATCCGGAATGATGCAGTACTGGGCCATATTGAGGTCCAGCGCGTTCACGTTGCTCGTGAGTACGTGCTGCAGGAAGGCGACGCGTTCCGGCCCGTCGATCAGGAGTCTTCCCATGTGGGAGACGTCGAACAGCGAGCAGAAGTGCCGCGTGTAGAGATGCTCCGACACGATGCCGGAAGGATACTGGATCGGCATCTCCCAGCCGCCGAAGTCGACCATGGTCGCGCCGGCTGCCACATGCGTGTCGTAAAGCTGCGTTCTTTTGAGTTCGCTCATGTTTTACATCCTTTCGTTTTCCCCTCATTCTGCAAAACAAAAAGGCAGAATGAACCGCTACGTTCATCTGCCTTCGTCCTAACCTGAGAGATTCCCGGAACAAGCCGCGGCCCTTTGCCACGTCCTCCCGGTTGCACCTTTGGTGTACGGTGGCTTCCGTGAGGAACCGCCGTCCTTTCCGAAGTATCGTCCTGACCCGATCCTTTTGCCTGAGAGTTTACGCGTTCCCCTTCGGCGCTGCCATTGCAGTCTCTCTCGAGTCGTTCATCCGATGTTATTCAGCTAGTAAAATTATATCATCAGATAAAAAACCGTCAAGGGAGGAATTGTGAAGTACGCGTCACTAGATCTTCAGAATGACTTTCCCCGTCGTGTCGCTGACGCTGGCCGGGCCGCCGAAGACGGTAGCCCCTTTGGCGCCGACGGATACCGCGTAAGCCTGTAGCGTCTTATTGACCGCCGCGCTGCCGTCGGTCAGGAGCAGCGGCCCGTTCAGCGCGAGTGCCAGCGGCCCGCCACAGAGCGCGTCCGGGAAGTTCCGCCCGTCCGCGATATTGATATGGAGCTGGGTCCCGGTGAAGTATTTTTTCGCTACCGCCACCGAACGCGCATAGACCGTTTTACCCGCGAGGCGCGTGACCGGCGCGTAAGTCTTCAGTTCCGCCTCGATCCCGGCGCTCACCTCCTTCGTCGTGCCCACGATCGTGAACCGTCTCGCTTTCACCGCGTTCAGATAGGTCTTCTGCTCCGCGGTAAGCTTGCTTCCGGCAACCAGCAAGACCGGCCTTCCCGTCGCGGAAGCGGAGAGCGCGTCGCCGAAATCGGCACCGGTACAGACGATGAATTCACTACTGCTCTTCACCTTGGCCTCTTTCAGGATCATGAGATTGGAGAGGTAGCGGTTCGCCCCGGCGAGGCGTTTGACCTTGAAGCCGACCTTCCGAAGGCTGGTCGCGATGCTCTCCGGCACCGACCCCGGACCGCCGAGAATATAGACCGTGCCGCCGGATTTCAGGTTCCTCGTGATATAAGTGATCGTGGCCTTGGTATCCACGCCGGTCGGGGCCGCTTTATTGACCGTCAGGATCGGCGCTTTCTTCTGCGCGGCGAAGTAAGCGCCCGCCAGCGCGTCCGGATAATTGAGCCCGTCCGCTACACAGATGGCGTCCAACTTCGTAAGCCCGAGTTCTTTCTGGAAACGGGTCGCGATCGCCCGCGCCGTTTCGTAGCGGTTGAGTCCGGAAACGCGATCCAGTCCTTTTTTGACGATACGGAAATTCCGGGTGACCGATCCGGTAAAGTTCCCTTTGCCGCGGATGGTGACCGTAGCAAGCCCGGCCTCTTTATTATCCCGGTACGATACCGTATAATCCGTGCCGTTCTTCAGGGTCACGGTCGCTCCACCCAGGCTGAGTTTGACCGTCGGCACCGGTTTTAAGGCTCTTCCGGTATAGTTTTGATCCTTGATGCCGGTGACCGTCGCCTTGCTGACGGAGGCTGCTTTGATCGCGAAGGTCTTCTTAATGGTCCCCTTATAGTTGCCGATGCCGGCAATCGTCATCGTCGCCTTGCCGACGTTTATATTATTGGCGTAGGTGACCTTATAGTCCGTGCCGGCCTTCAGCGTCTTGCCGTTTAAGGTGAGCTTAACGCTCTGGACCTGCGCTTTCCCGGTATAGGTCTTGGCGGTGAGGCCGGTGACCACCGCCGCGCTGAGATCGGCCCGCGTCTTGGTGTTTATCGAGAACGTGTATTCAAAGCCGTCGCCGATGTCGGAGGCATAAGGCTCGATCAGCGCGTAATAGGTCCCGGCCGGCAGGGTGATCTTTTTGCCGGTGGTCGTCACGCCGGAATCGAAGAGATCGAAATCCCGGTCATAATCTTTATACTGTCCCTTATCGTAGATCCGGACAATGGTCTGGCATCCGGGGGCGTTAAACTTCAGGGCGATAGACACGGCCGTCTTCGCCGTTAGCGTAAACTTGTAGAAGTCATGATCGGGTTGCGTGGCCAGTGAGCCGTGATAATCGGTATCCAGTTTGATCGGATTCGCGTCGTCATACTCACCGAAATAATTGGGTTCCTGCTCCCAATTGGCAGCCGGGGTGTATTTGACCGTAAAGTCATAATCCGTCCCCCGCGCCGAGAGCCAGAGCAGATACGTGCCGGCCGGTACCCCGATCGGCTGGCTGACGAAAGACTTATCCATATAGGAGTTATAGTAAATACTGCCGCCGTTCTTCTCCTTCAGGGCTGGATTGACGATACCGACACCCCCAACCCCAGCTGTTGTGCTTTGATTGTAGACCAGCTGGATATAGCCGGGCTCCTTGATCTTAAACTGGTAATAATCCTGGTCCGGAAGGCTGCTGTTATCGGCATCTGAGCCGTAATACCGCTTGTTCAGAGCGATCGGCTGCGGCGCGCTCTCATCATCGTTATCCCCGAACTCAGCGTATTGGGTAGCTGTAAAGTTCACGCGCAGATCGTAGATGGAAGCGAGCTCCCCGATGCCAACGTAGATCCGGTAGGTGCCGGCCCGCAGGCCGACTCGCTGGAAGGTGACCTCATTCCTTTCCATGGCCAGGATCTCATCCCGGTAGATCTGGTCCGCATAGGTCTTCCCGGTCAGCACGCCTACCGTCCAGCGGACCGGATGATCCACTTTCGGAACGGTCATCTTGATCGTGATATAGCCGTCAGCCGGGGTCGTCACCTGATAATAGTCCGTCTCGACCTCTTTATCGATCCAGCCGTAATAATCGGTATTCAGTTCGATCGGCGTCGCGGTGTCGTAATCGTCGTTCGGTTCCACATCAGCCCGGGGCGCCAGCGCGTGCGACGGGGCCAGAAGTCCCGCTGCCAATAGCAGGATTGCGATAACCGCCGCGATGGTAATGCCCCGCATGAATCCCGTACGTCCTTCGGTGTTCATACTCGTTCCTCCTCTGAATCAAAGCAGATCATCCATATCTGAATTATACAGTTTTTGTCAACTTTGGACAAGCCCGCCGTCTGTCCGGCAACAAACAGTCCCGTAGATTGAAAATGCCGGCAGGTGGTTATAAAATAAGGAACGTAAAGGAGGATGCCTGCATGAAGGAGATCAAGACCCTCGCGGAAGCCCGCGCTTATTTTCAAGGTGACCGGTACGCGACAGAAGCCACCGGTATCGTGATCGAAGCAGTCCGTAGCGGCTTTGCCCGCGTTTCCCTGAACGTCGAAGCCCGGCATCGCAACGCGGCCGGGCTCGTCATGGGTGCTGTTTATTATACAATGGCCGACTTTGCTTTTGCCGTCGCGGCCAATTTCGACCGTCCGCTGACCCTTACCGTCACCAGCAGCATTTCATTCCTGAATCCCGCCCGCGGCAAGATCCT
This sequence comes from Bacillota bacterium, assembly GCA_017437565.1. Classification (GTDB taxonomy): domain Bacteria; phylum Bacillota; class Clostridia; order Peptostreptococcales; family Anaerovoracaceae; genus Eubacterium_B. The sequence goes on along the minus strand of JAFRYQ010000188.1, from coordinate 2,300 downwards.
CTATGCGGAAGCGCGCCTGCGCAAAGCCGGCCGCCGCAGCTGCACCGCGAAAGTAGCCGTGAGCGACGACTGCGGCACCGACGTCGCGATCGTAACCCTGAACGGCATGACCATAGCGGAATGATCGCCGGAATCGGCAATTTCCTATTCTACCAGCTGCGCAGGAGTTTCCGCCCCAACAGGCGCCCGTCGTGGACGCTGTCGGTGACGACCGGCTGTCCGTTCACGAAGACATATTTCAAACCCGGACAGCGCGCGTTCCAGTTCTTATAATCGGCAGCGTCGATGATCGTCTCCGGATCCAGCAGGCAGAGGTCGGCGTCCATGCCGACCCGGATCAGGCCCTTGCCGGTCAGCCCGTAGACGGCCGCCGGCAGGCTCGTCATGCGGCGGACCGCTTCCTCAAAGGTGATCACGCCACGCTCGCGCGCGTAATGGCCGAGCACGCGCGGGAAGCTCGCGAACGCGCGGGGATGGGCCCCCAGTGCGCCCGGATACCAAAGCCCGTCGGTCCCTACCATCGTCCGCGGGAAGGCCAGCACCTCTTCCACGTCTTCTTCACACATACCAAAGCTGATCTCAGTCGATTGAAAATCATCCGCCAGCAGTACGTCCAAAATCGTCTCCGCAGAATTCTTGCCGTGCAGTTTGGCAGCTTCCGGGACCATGAGCCCGCTATAGTCAGGATAAGCACCGGAAGCTCCGATCATCAGACGCGCGTAGACCTCTGCGGGATCTCTACCGCCGGTCATCGCATCTGCGACTTCCTTCCGGCCTTCCGCAGTCTCCAGAAGCGCCCGGAGTTTTTCCCGGGACTGACCAAGATAGGCGGACGGGATCTCGACGATCAGCATGGTCGAAGAAGCGGAATAAGGATATTGATCCAGGAAGACCGTATACCCCTCCTTATTGATCGCTTCGATGAGCGGAAGCGTTTCTTTGATCTTCCCCCAATTAGCCGGCCCGCTGGACTTATGGTGAGAGATCACGCAGCGAATACCGGTCTCGCGCACGATACGCAACGTTTCCTGCACGGCTTCGACGAGCCAGACTCCTTCGTTCCGCATATGGATGGTCATCTCCCCGCCGTAGGCAGCCGCGACCTTGCAAAGCTCGATCAATTCCTCAGTGTCAGCGAAAACACCGGGATTGTAGATCAGGCCGAAGGAAATACCGCGGGCCCCGGCTTCCATCGCCTGGCGGACGTAGTCCTTCATCAGCTCCAGTTCCGCGGCGGAAGGTTTACGCTGCTCATAGCCCATGGCAGCGGTGCGGATCATGCAATGCCCGACGTGGAAGGCAATATTGGTCCCGAAAGCCTCCGGCAGGGAAGCCAGATAGGCTCCGAAGTCATCCCGGCGGATCTTTCCCGGGGTGAGATCGAGCCCCTGCCGGCAGAGCGCCTGGCAGTTGGCGATCCCTTCCTGATAATAGCGCTCGGAGATCGGCGCTGCCGAGAAGCCGCACATACCGGTGATCTGGGTCGTTACGCCCTGCTCCAGTTTATGCGGCAGGGCGGGAAGGCTCTCCATGATCAGGTCGTCATGGCTATGCGAATCGATAAAACCGGGAGTAAGAGTCAGTCCGGCGGCGTCGATCACCGCCCTTGCTTCTTCCCGGACGACCGGCGCGATCAGCGCGATCTTACCGTCCCGGATCCCTACATGCGCGTAATAAGAGGGCATTCCCGTTCCGTCAACAACGCGGGCATTTTTAATCAAAAGGTCGAACATTTAGGATCCTCCGTTTTCCGATACGAGTCTGATAACCGAATTAGGAGGAGATTCGCTCTCCTGTGTATATACAATAAAATCGGCCGGGCCGGATGTCAAGTAGGCAAGCCGGAAGAGAAAAGAAAAAGCGGACTGCTTTCGCAATCCGCTTCTAAGAACCGGCAACGTCCTATTTTCCCGGGCAGTCGCCCACCAGGTATCATCGGCGCTGAAGAGCTTAACTACTGTGTTCGAGATGGGAACAGGTGTGACCTCTTCGCTATAGTCACCGGATGACCTTAAACTGAATAACGGGTATCAGCATCCAACGTTTTGATGCACTTTTTAAAAGTATTCTCTGTTCAAGTATTCGACCTATTAGTATCGGTCAGCTGAATGTATTGCTACACTTACACCTCCGACCTATCAACGTGATCGTCTCTCACGGGTCTTACCTTGCGGAGGAGATCTATTCTTGCAGGGGGCTTCGCACTTAGATGCTTTCAGCGCTTATCCCGTCCATACGTGGCTACCCAGCCATGCCCTTGGCAGAACAACTGGTGCACCAGAGGTATGTCCATCCCGGTC
>JAFRYQ010000187.1 GCA_017437565.1 Bacillota bacterium | reverse complement strand
GCGTCTTCGAAGTACTGGCGACGAACGGCGATACGCACTTAGGCGGCGATGACTTTGATAACGTGGTCATGAACTATCTGGCCGACGAATTCGCGAAGGCGAACGGCGTCGACTTAAGACAGGACAAGATGGCGCTGCAGAGACTGAAAGAGGCTTCCGAGAACGCGAAGAAGGAACTCTCCAGCAAGCAGACCGCGAACATCAACCTGCCGTTCATCTCCGTAACGGCTGACGGCCCGCTCCACATGAACGTGGATCTTTCGAGAGCGAAATTCGAACAGCTGACCGCGCATCTCGTCGAGCGCACGATCGGCCCGATGCAGAAAGCCATGGCGGACGCAGGTGTCACCAGCAGCGATCTGGAAAAGGTCATCCTGGTCGGCGGTTCCACCCGTATCCCGGCCGTTCAGGAAGCGGTCAAGCGCGTCACCGGTAAAGAGCCGTTCAAGGGCATCAACCCGGATGAATGCGTCGCGGTCGGCGCGGCCATCCAGGCGGGCGTTCTGAAGGGCGAAGTTCACGACGTCCTGCTCCTCGACGTTACGCCGCTGTCGCTGTCCATCGAGACCTTGGGCGGCGTCGCGACCAAGCTGATCGAGAGAAATACGACCATCCCGACCAAGAAGAGCCAGATCTTCTCCACGGCTGCGGATAACCAGACGGCAGTCGACATCCACGTCATGCAGGGTGAAAGAGGCATGGCGGCTGACAACATCACGCTGGGACGCTTCCAGCTGACCGGTATCGCACCGGCTCCGCGCGGCATTCCGCAGATCGAAGTCACCTTCGATATCGACGCGAACGGCATCGTAAACGTCAGCGCGAAGGACCTCGGCACCGGTAAAGAGCAGAAGATCACGATCACGTCTTCCACGAACCTCACCGAAGAAGAGATCAACCGCAAGGTGAAAGAAGCCGAGCAGTATGCGGCGGAAGACAAGGCGAAGAAGGATAATATCGAGACCAGAAACCAGGCCGAAAGCCTCGTCTATCAGACGGAGAAGACGCTGAAGGATCTGGAAGGCAAGATCTCGGCCGAAGACCAGAGCGCGCTGACCCAGGCCAACGCGGATCTGAGAAGTGCTCTGGAAGCCAACAATCCGGAGGACATCAAAGCCAAGATGGAAGCGCTGACCACGAAGTTCAACGAAGTGTCGACGCGACTCTACCAGCAGGCGGGCGCCCAGGCGCAGGGCCAGCAGGGCTTTGATCCGAACCAGGCCGGCGGTTTCAACGGCGGTGCGGGCTTCGACCCGAACCAGGCCGGCGGTTTCAACGGCGGTGCCGGCTTTAACGGCGGTCAGAACAACGCCGGTCCGGGCAATGACAACGTAGTCGACGCGGATTATACGGTCGTCGACGATAATAATTAAGAGACGCGGCAGACGCAAAAGGCTGATCAGCAGCGTTTTTACCGCAGAAGGAGATAGCAGGCGGTCGGGCTTTTCAGTCCGGCCGCTTGGTGAGAAAAGATGGCAGAGAAAAGAGACTATTACGAAGTCCTGGGGCTTCAGAAGGGAGCCTCCGAGGAAGAAATAAAAAAAGCGTTCCGCAAGATGGCGATGAAATACCATCCGGACCGCAATCCGGGCGATAAGGACGCGGAAGAGAAGTTCAAAGAGGTCAATGAAGCTTACAGCATTCTGTCCGACGCGGATAAGAAGAGCAAGTACGACCGCTTTGGTTTCGCTGGCGTAGATCCGAACGCCGGCTTCGGTGGCGATGGCGGCTTTGGCGGTTTCAGCGGTTTCGGCGGAACGAGCAGCGGGTTCGGTGGCTTTGAGGATATCTTCAGCGATCTGTTCGGCGGTGGCTTCAGCGGTTTCGGCGGATCTTCCGCCCGCGCGCGTACCGCTCCGACCAAGGGCCGGGACCTGCAGAAGAACGTTACGATCGAGTTTACCGACGCGGCCTTTGGTTGCAAACAGCAGGTGCAGCTGACCAAGCTGGTGCGCTGCAGCAAATGTAACGGTGACGGCGCCGCTCCGGGGACGAGCAAACGCCAGTGCCCGAAGTGCCACGGTACCGGGACGGTCACGACGGTTCAGAATACCGCTTTCGGCAGTTTCCAGAGCACGCGGCCCTGTCCGGACTGTAACGGCACCGGTTCGATCATCGATACGCCCTGTCCGGACTGCCACGGCACCGGCTCGATCCGCAAGACACTGAAGATCGATATCGATATCCCGGCCGGCGTTGACACCGGCTCCGTGATCCCCATCCGCGGCCAGGGTGAACCCGGCCTCAACGGCGGTCCGAACGGCGATCTCTATATCGTGATCAACGTCAAGCCACATAAGCTGTTTGAACGGGACGGGTCCGACCTCTATCTGGAGATCCCGATCACCTTCAGCCAGGCGGCACTGGGCGACGATATCCAGGTACCGACGCTTTCCGAAAAAGTGCAGTATAAGATCCCGGCGGGCACTCAGCCCGGCACGGTCTTCCGTTTGCGCGGGAAGGGCGTTAAGGATCTGAAAGGGAACCGCTACGGCGATCTCTACGTGAAGGTGCAGCTGGAAGTGCCGACCAAACTGAACAGCAAGCAGCGGAAGGCGATCGAGGAAATGGAAGCCGCAGTCGATCAGAACTGCTACCAGAAGAAGTCGAGTTTCGCGAACAAAGTAAAGGATTTCCTGGGTCTGTAATGACCCGGGATTTTCCTGTTTTTTGGCTTAGAAAGGCGGGTGTGGAACCCGGCCGTCCTTAAGGATCGTAAAGAAGTGAGGAAGGAGAGAGCCGATGGGAATGTATAATTTTGACGAGATCATCGATCGTAAGGGGACCAATTCCATGAACGTGGAAGGCTGGAAAGCCTATATCTTCGGCAAGGATGCCGACGTGGATTTCCCCTATGCCGACGATGAGTTCATCCGCATGTGGGTCGCGGATATGGATTTCGCGGTCGCGCCGGAGATCTGCCACGCGATCAAAGAACGGGTAGACCGCCGCATCTTCGGCTATACCAAGATGTACGACGAGGCCTATTTCCAGGCCTTTGAGAACTGGTGCCGGACGAAATACGACTGGGTCCTGGACCGGGAAACGATCGTTTTCTCGCTGGGCGTCGTCCCGGCGCTCTTCCAGCTGGTAGAAGACCTGGTCGCGCCCGGGGAGAAGGTTTTGATCAACGCGCCGGGCTACGGCTTTTTCCTGCATGCCGCGGAGTACAGTGACCGGGAATGCGTGCGTTCCCATCTGCTCTATAAAGACGGGAACTGGGACGTCGACTGGGAAGACCTGGAGCGTAAAGCCGCGGATCCGCAGGTCAAGATGTTTATCTTCTGCAACCCGCACAATCCGACCGGCCGCGTCTGGACGGAAGAAGAGCTCAGGCGTTTCGCGGACATCGCGATCAAAAACGATCTCTGGCTCGTATCGGATGAGATCCATTGCGACCTGCTCCGCACGGGACTGAAGCATATCCCGATGGCCACCATCTGTCCGGATTACCGGAAACTGGTGACAGGCATGTCCGCCAGCAAGACTTTCAACCTGGCCGGTATGCTGATGTCGGAGATCATGATCAACGATCCGCAGGAGCGGGAGCGCTTCGCGTCCCGCGATAAGGTCGGCTGCCTGAATCCGCTTTCCATCGCCGCGCACCAGGCGGCTTACGAACAGGGCGGCGAATGGCTTACCGAACTGAAGGCATATTTGGATGAAACGTTTACGGTCGTGAAGGAAGTCCTGGACCGTGAACTCCCGGAGACCCAGTTCCGCATTCCGGGCGCGACCTATTTCGCCTGGGTGAACCTCCGTCCTTATCTGGGCACCGACACTGACGTCACGAAACTATTCGCGGCTTCCGGCGTCCTGCTGGAAGGCGGCGATAAACTGTTCTGCGGCAACGCCAACGGCTTTATCAGGCTGAACCTGGCCATGCCCAGAAGTGTGATCGCCGAGGGTTTGAAGCGCATCGTCGAGGCAGTAAAAGAGTATGAAGTATCTAAAGACGACCATTAAGACCAATACCGCCGGGACGGAAACCGTGCCGGCTTGTCTTCTGAACCTCGGTATCACCGACGTCGTGATCGAGGATCCGGAAGAGATCCGCGCCATGGTTTTAAGCCCGCGCTCCAGCGAATGGTTCGATGAGACCCAGATCCCGGAGATCGAGAGCGGGGAACCGGCCGTTATCGTCTATGCCGCGGATGACGAAACCGGGCGACGGCAGGCACAGCGGATCGCGGCCGCCATGGAAGTCCTCCGGGAGGAGGCTGCCGCCGGTCTCTACGGAGCCGGCTTTGATCTGGGATCCTTGGCGGTGGAAACGGTCGAGGAAAGCGATGAACCCTGGCGGGACAAGTGGAAGGAATTCTTTAAGCCGACCCGCATTACGGGACGGATCATCGTGAAGCCGACCTGGTGCGAATATCCGGAGCCCGACCGGCCGGGCGCGGTGCAGCCGCAGCCAGATGACGTCGTGATCGAGATCGATCCGGGCATGGCTTTTGGCACCGGTACCCACGAGACCACGTCCCTGGCTTTGAAATTGCTGGAGAAATACCTGCGTCCCCAGGACCGGGTGCTGGATATCGGCGTTGGGAGCGGCATCCTTTCCATCGCGGCTGCTAAGCTCGGCTGCCGGAGCGTGATCGGTGTCGATATCGATCCGGACGCGGTGAGGGTAGCCCGGGAGAACCTGGAACTGAACCGGGTCAGCGCGTTGGCGACCGCGGAGCAGGGCGATCTCACCGAAGGCTTGGATCTGTCCGTTTGGGGTGGGGAAAAGGCGGATCTGGTGGTAGCGAATCTGCTCGCCAATCTGGTCGTGCGGCTCACGCCGGCGGTGCCTGTTCACCTGAAAACCGGCGGGCTCTACCTCACGAGCGGCATCCTGACCGTCAAACAGCAGGAAGTTGCCGCCGCGCTCACGGAGAACGGTTTCCGGGTGTTGGAAATAAAAGAAGACGGCGAATGGTGCGCCATCGCCGCCGTACTCTTGTAGAAGGTCTTCACAAGTTTTATAAAAGCTGACGGGATGAGTGATCCGGGTCCGGGTTACTCATCTTTTCTTTTGCGCAGGATCAGGACCTGCAGAATGACCACGACCAGAAGCAGGGCCAGCAGCACGCCCAGGAACAGTTTCAGGTAGGGCGTCTTTTCAGCCGCCTGCGCCGCCGTTGCCGCGCGGATCGCCGCGTCTTTCGCTTCCAGGGCTTCCTGCTCGGCTTTGGTCAGCTTTTCTTCCGTTTCCGAGAGGGAAATCTTGACCGATTCCAGTTCTTTCTTGGCCTGTTCGGCTTCTTCCAAAGCTGTTTTCAACTTCTCGTTATCCGACAGGGCCTGCAGCGAGTCGGCCGTGGCATCGTAAAGCCGGTAGGGGGAGGCTTCTTCGCCGGCATAGAGAAGCTTACGGCTGTTGGTCACGTCTAAATAGGTCTTCCCGCCGGTCTCAACAAAGGAGGCTTCCCGCAGCGCGCCATTTTTGGCGTCAAACAGGAAGAGGTGCGCGTTCTCCGGATCGCTCGCTTCCGCCAGGCGGAGCAGGGTAAAAGAGCCGTCCGCACTAGTCAGGCAGGGGAGTTCCTGCCCGGAATCCTTAAGCGAGGAAGCCATAAAACCGACCGGGGCGCTCGTCGGAGTCAGGACGACGTAGTCGGTATCGTCGATGCGGAAGAGCGGCAGGTCGTTTTCCTGCTCTTCCTCTTCCTTCTCTTCTTCGTCTTCTTTCTTCTCTTCCTCTTCCTTTTCCTCGTCCGTCTTTTCTTCTTCCTTCTCTTCCTCGTTTTCCGTTTCTTCTTCCTTCTCCGCTGTCTCTTCTTCTTGCGCTTCTTCTTCCGGTTCGTCCTCAGGCTCTTCTTCCGGTTCCGCGGAGGCAACGCTTATGGAAGTGCCGCAGGATTCGGCTTCGTAATAATTGCCGTCGTAATCGTAAGAATCGGCGCTGACGGAAAGATAACCGTCGCCGGTACCGATCACGGTGAAGTAGAAGGAGACCGCCATGGAATCGTCGCCGCTCGTCTGATAATAGGAATACCGGACTTCTCCGCCACCGCCGCCACATTCGGTGCTGCAGCCATCAAAGCTCAGGATGGACGCGTCGTAGGAAAACACGCCGTCGGTGGAGCCGAAGGAGGTACCGGAATAGTAGACGGTAGCCGTAAAGGAGTCACCGACCGCCGGGGCGCCGTCGCTGATCGAAAGCGAAGAAGCGGCCAGGGCCGGCGTGGGGGCGAAACAAAGCGCCAGGGTGAGGAGGACGGCAAGAAATGCCGGAGCCATCAGCTTTTTTAAAACATGCCTTTTCATTTTCTGTCTCCCTTTTCTATTTCAAGTGAACGATCCTTATTGAATTTCGTAGGCACCGACGGAGTAACGCTGCATGAGCAGGGCGTCGGCGGAGTTCCGCCGGCCGTCGCCATTGAGATCCGAGGCGGCTTTCTGGGCTTCGTCCAGCTCCAGAGTACCGACCGAGAAGCGCTGGACGCGCAGGGCATCGGCGGAATTGACCCGGCCGTCGCCGTTGTTATCGCCTTTGACGACGATGTTGAGCCGGTTCTGTTCCGCGCCTTGGCTGTCCGTCAGGACCAGCGTCATACCGGTTGCCAGACGGGTGTCAGCGTCGATCGCTTCTTCTGCGGCGTTGCGGATGCTTGCGGAGCCTTCTCTGGGATCAATGGCCGCCAGCAGTTCGCCGGCTGTGGTTTCCGGCAACACATAGTTCAGGAGGGTGCCGGAAAGATCATAAGTTTCGGAAGAAGGCGCGTCCTCCTCCGAGCCCGGATCCGTCTCGGGGCCCGGTTCCGTTTCTTCCGTCTGTGCCTTCTTGGCTTTACGGATGATGGTGATCGTGTAGGAACGGCTTTCGCCGGTCGAAGACGTGCAGGTGATCGTGAAGTCGTTTTCACCGACCGCAAGCTCCGCGTAGCCGTCGCCGGTGACGTAAGCTTCCGGGGAAGCCGGTTCAGCCAGGATCGTGACGGCCTCCGTCTCATTCGGAACGGTCAGGCTGTATTCCGTCCGGCTGGGGCTGAAGGAGGGTTTGAGTTCGTGATCTTCTATTGCCAGCAGGCTGAGGAAATCGATATTGTCACCGCTGCCCGGTTCTGGCGCCGGATAATCGGTCATGCCATAATAAACCGGAATATCAAAGGTCAGGGCGTTCGACCCGGCGTCCATGAATCCGTGTGAAAGCCGGACGCCTTCGGCGCGCGCGCCCTGGACGTTGGTCATATACTGCCCCTTGCCGACGGAGGAAAGACCATTGAGGACGTTGAACTTTTTCAGGTAGAGCGTATACTGCCCGCAACTGATGAAATTGCGATAATACCAGGCGGCACCGGCTTTGATCGATTTCGCCGGCGTGTCCCAGCCCTGCAGTTCGGCGTGGATGAGCCCATTTTGGACGGCGTTCAGCCCGCCGGATGCGTAGGCGTTGATATTAAAGAAATTGTAGTAACCATAGGCGCCGGAGACGGAATCCGAGGCGCCGTCGGGCCCCTGCTCGACGAGGATCATGGAGGCGAGCGTCAGGGGGCTCACGCCGGATTCGGCACCGGTTTCCATGAGCAGGTCTATATAGGACGCGTAGCCGTCACCCGGGTCGCCCCAGTCGAGGAAGGTACCGCTGACGATCGCG
>JAFRYQ010000186.1 GCA_017437565.1 Bacillota bacterium | reverse complement strand
TTGCGACCCTCGGCAATTCCTTCTGCGCGACCCTCGGCGATTCCTTCGGCGCGAGCTTCTTTGATGATGCTGCGTTCGTGCATTTCCTGCACCGTTTTCTGGTCAAATAGCATTTCCATGATCGTCATGACTTCATTCCTCCTCCGCTCCAGATAGTCGCGTAAGATTCCTCTGCGGATGCATTCTTCGATCGTTTCCGTGACCGCCCGCCGGCTGTCATCCGGATAACTCTCCCGCATCCTGCGATACATATGGCAGAAGGCAGCGTACTCGTTAATAATGCCGGCACCCTGCTCACCGTAAAGCACTTTTACCTTAACGTCGAGAAAAGCATCGTCCCCATTCCAGTGAACACCGGCGAGTGAAAGTACCGTTTCTTCATGGCGGGCTTTACCTGTGTAGATGACGTAAAGCTCCGGCTTCGGAAGAGGAACTGCCTTTTCACGATAGACGTCGTCTTCGTTTTCAACCGTGATCTTTTTCAGAGTCTCAGCCAGATAGACCATCGCCCGGAATGCGATGTTTTCACACCAGGTACTCTGTGCCTCCGCGAGAAAGAGCATCCGGTTTCCGACCTGCATGCCGAGGTCGTTATAGAGGTGATCGGTCAGCACTGCTTTCAGGGTCGTGACCTGAATATCCTCCGCCCGGATATCTTCCTCTGGGTGCAACTCCCGGTAAAGCCGGACCCGGTTCTCCGGATCCGAAAAGAGATCCGTGAATACGCTGTCGTAAATGGTACGTTTGGCTTGTTCTCCTGACATGGTTTTCTCCTTTCATTATACAGAATCAGGTCTGGCAGGAAAAGTAGGGCAAAGAAAAAACCGCCTGGTTCCGGGAGATTTACGAGACGAGTCGTGATCTCCCGGAACCAAACGGTTCCTGAAGCTTCTTTTCCTGATACTGAAAGTGTAGCCTGTTTTTCCCCAACTGTCAAACTTTCCCATTCAACGATATTTGATAGAAAGCAGCGGCTCCAATTAGGGCAGTTCACATTGAGGCAGTTCACTTTTTACGAAAAAAACAAAAAAAGGAACGGGTTTGGCTGAAAATTGACGAAAAGTGAACCGCCGTGATCAGAGGCTTCAAATGCCAGGTGGTGAATGGACGGTAAAATCGGGCGTAGCCCGGGCCAGCGGCATTATTTGCGCGCATTCACCACTAAGTCGGGTCGAGGAGAGTAAGATGGGAGGGCAGGAAAGGAGACGTCCGGCGAGTCTTGCCAAGTAAGCCCCGGTGTGTTAAAATCGACATGATCAAAAGATCACAAGTCCGGTTCGTTCCGGGCTTAGAAATGTCATATAAGGAGGAAAAGATTATGAAGTGGATTTGCACAGTTTGCGGTTATGTCCATGAAGGTGAACAGCCCCCCGAGGCTTGCCCCATCTGCAAGGCGCCCGCGGCGAAATTCAATAAGCAGGAAGGCGAGATGACCTGGGCTGCCGAGCATGTGGTCGGCGTAGCACAGGGTGTCGATCCGGAAATCATCGAGGGACTCCGTTCCAATTTCACCGGTGAGTGCTCCGAAGTAGGTATGTACCTGGCCATGAGCCGCGTTGCCTACAGAGAAGGCTATCCGGAAATCGGCGAATATTGGAAGACGGCGGCCTTTGAAGAGGCTGAACATGCCGCGAAATTCGCGGAACTGCTTGGCGAAGTCCTGACCGACAGCACCAAGAAGAACCTCGAGATGAGAGTGGAAGCCGAGAACGGCGCCACCGCCGGCAAGACCGAACTGGCCAAGAAGGCGAAAGCTCTGGGCCTCGACGCCATTCACGACACCGTTCATGAAATGGCTCGCGACGAAGCCCGTCACGGCAAGGCCTTTGCGGGTCTGCTGAAGAGATACTTCGGCTAAACCGAAAACGGCTTTCATAAGCGCTTTTCGAGAGGACGAGTCTGTCTGGACTCGTCCTCTTTTAAAATGATCTTGACTGGACCTGTTCCAGTTTTTTTATTTTTGCGGTTTTGTTACCTGTTTTCAGCTCGAACGCGGCAACAAAGCCCTGTTATTCGTGAAACTGGAACAGAAGACGGCGGCGGGGGGCAGGGGGGCGATAGCGAGGCGTGCCAGCTGGTCGACAGCGGAGGGCGACGGGAAGCCGGCGGAAGGGGACAGGCAGGGGACAGAAAAGTCATGAAAAACGAGGAAAATCGGGCCCGCGTGAAAGAAGTATTTGCTGAAAGGGCGAAAATAGGGTATAGTAACTGTGTATGTGTCAGTTTCATCAGAAGGCGTGTGGGAGGCATTGAAGATGAATAAAGAAGCAGGCGCGAAGCAGAGTTTCTTCGCGCGGAAGAATATTGAGTTTTCGGCTAAGCGGTACCTGCAGGACGCGCTTTCGGCCATGGGTCTGGGACTGTTCTGCACCTTGCTGGTCGGACTGATCCTGAAGACGCTCGGTGAACAGACGGCGCTCTTCCTGGGCGACAATCTGGTCTCGGCCTTCCTGGTCGAACTGGGCACGCAGGCCATGGGCCTCATGGGCGCGGCCATCGGTGTCGCGGTCGCCTGGGGGCTGAAGGCTCCGCAGCTGGTCATGTTCTCCAGCGTTATCACCGGCATGATGGGCGCCACCTTAGGCGGCCCGGCGGGCGCCTTCGTGGCGGCAGCAGTCGGCGCGGAATTCGGTAAAGCGATCTCCAAGGAGACCAAGATCGATATCTTGCTGACACCGGCGGTCACGGCGGTGACCGGTTGCCTGGCAGCCAAACTGGTCGGTCCGCTGGTCGGCAAACTGATGACTGGCCTGGGCGTCCTGATCATGACGGCGACCGAACTGCAGCCCTTCATCTTTGGTATCATCGTGGCCACCATCGTGGGTCTGGCTTTGACGGCGCCGATCTCGAGCGCGGCGCTCTGCATCATGCTGAACCTTTCGGGCCTGGCGGCGGGCGCGGCGACGGCCGGTTGCTGCGCGCAGATGGTCGGATTCGCGGTCATCAGCTTCCGCGACAACGGTATCGGCGGCCTGTTCGCGCAGGGTATCGGCACCTCCATGCTGCAGATCTCCAATATCACCAAGAATCCGTGGATCCTGCTGCCGCCGACTTTGGCGGGGGTGATCACCGGCCCGATCAGCACCGTCGTCTTCAAGATGACGAATAACGCCATGGGCGCCGGCATGGGAACGTCCGGCCTCGTCGGGCAGATCGGTACCTTTACGGATATGGGCGTGAACGGGCACAGCGTGCTCGGCGTCTTACTTCTGCACATCGTGCTGCCGGCGGTGCTGGCGCTCATCTTTGATGCCATGCTGCGGAAGTCCGGTAAGATCAAAGCCGGCGACATGAAGCTGGACGTATAATTGCTTTCATACCTGTGTAAATCATAGAGGAGGATATATAAATGGAAGAAAGAATCAATTCCGCTCTGGATGAGATCCGTCCGTTCCTGCAGAGAGACGGGGGCGACATCGAATTTGTTGACGTCGACGCGGAAAACGTAGTCAGCGTAAGACTGAAAGGGCATTGCGCCGGTTGTCCGGGTGCCCGTATGACGCTTTCCCAGATCGTCATGCAGATCCTGCAGGCCAGAATTCCTGAGATCCAGGGAGTCCGGGCGGTAGACTGATGGAGGATTTCCATCGGATCATCGACGCGGATTTCGAGGAAGAGGTACAGTTCCTGCAAGCCTTTACCGGCATTGAAAGTGAGCGGGCGCCGTCCGTCACGAAGAAGGACGGCGAGCTCCTCCCTTTCGGGGAAGGCGTGAAGAAGGCCTTGGATTTCGCGTTAGAAAGCGCCGCGGCGATGGGCTTCGGCGTATTTCGTGATGCCAATTACGGTGGCCATGTCGACTTCGGAAACGGGCCGCGCACCATGGGGACGCTTTGCCACGTGGACGTGGTCCCGGCCGGAAACGGCTGGCAGCACGCGCCTTACGGGGCGGAGATCGCGGACGGTTTCCTGTACGGACGGGGAACGACCGATAACAAAGGGCCGGCGGCAGCCGTCCTTTTTGCCATGCGTGCTTTACAAAAGGCGGGATTTGAACCGGAAGCCCGGGTTCGGATGGTTTTGGGCTGCGATGAAGAGACCGGCTGGGCAGGTATGTGGCATTATTTGGAGCAGGCGGGGACCTGTGACTACGGCTTTGTTCCGGACGCGGTCTTCCCGGCGGTCCTGGGCGAGAAGGGCGTCGCGACCTTCCAACTCGTCCGCATGCTTTCGGGGCGTAAGCTGACCGGTTTGGAGCTGACCCGTCTGGAGGGCGGGGACGCGGCGAATATCGTAGCGGGCCACGCGCGCTGCGTGATCCATGCCGATAACCCCAAGGTCTACGGGCGCATCCGGGAATACGTTGACGGCTTCCGGACGCTTAGACGGGAACAAAGCGGCCTGCGGCCTTCCATCACCGTGAAAGGCGTCGGCAAGAGCCTGGAGATCACCGTGACCGGGAAATCCGCGCACGGCGCCCATCCGGAGCTGGGCCTGAACGCGGTCTCGGTGCTCATGGATCTGCTGGGCGGTATCAATTTTGCCAGCGAAGAGGTGAACGACCTCATCGCCTTCTACAACGATCATATCGGTTACGACCTGGCCGGTGAACGGCTGGGCTGCGCCTTTCACGACGACCGCTCCGGCGGCTTGGTGCTGAACGTGGGACAGCTCGCTTACGACCGGAAATCGCTGACCCTGACGCTGAACGTGCGTTATCCCGTGACCTGTACGGAAGAAGAGCTTTATGCCGGCATTGCTTCCGTGACCGACCGCTATGAGTTCGGCATCGTGAAACTGAGCGGTTTCGCGCCGATCTGGGCCGGAGATGATCCGGAACTGCTGGAGACTCTGCTTACCTGTTACCGGGACTATACCGGGGATAGGGAATCGCAGCCGGTGGTGATCAGTACCGGGTCCTACGCGCGGGCAATGCCGCATTTTATCGCCTTTGGCGGCATGTTCCCGGAAGAACCGGACTGCATGCATCAGAAGGATGAACGCATTTCGCTGGACAGCCTGAGGAAGATGACGCATATCTACGCGGAAGCGATCCGGCGTCTCGCCGGTCCGGACTCCGCGCGTTACGGAGGCCGGGAAGATGTGTGATACGGAAACCGGGAAGATGCGCGAACTGGTCCTGCATGGGGAGAAGGAAACGGAAGACTTCGGGCTGCGGCTCGCGGAGAGCCTGCTGCCCGGCGACGTCCTCGCTTTGATCGGGGATCTGGGCACCGGCAAGACGACCTTGACCAAAGCGATCGCCAAGGGACTCGGGGTGACGGAGACGATCACCAGCCCGACCTTTACGATCGTGAATGAATACCACAGCGGCCGGATCCCGCTTTATCATTTTGATGCTTACCGCCTGGCGGATGAAGACGAAGCCTTCAGCCGCGGGGTGGAAGAATACCTGTACGCGGACGGGGTCGCGGTCATCGAGTGGGCGGATATCATCGCCGGACTCCTGCCGGATGATACGAAATACATCTTTATGAGCTACGGGGAACAGGAAGACGAGAGGATCTATAAATGTTCATTTTAGGCTTGGAGACGACCGGACCGGTCGGCTCGGCGGCTTTGATCGATGAAAACGGGAACTGCCTGCAGCGGCAGACGACGGAGAAGATGAGCCACCTGCGGGAACTGACGCCGATGGCGCAGGAGCTCGTTCGCGAGCGCGGGATCCGCATGCGGGACCTGCAGGCCGTGGCGGCTTCCGTCGGACCGGGATCCTTTACCGGTATCCGCATTGGGGTGACGACGGCCCGGACGCTGGGCCAGGCGCTTAAGGTTCCCTGTATTGCCGTCTCTCCGCTGGCCATCTTCCGGGAGAAATGCCGGCCGGAGGAGAAGAAGGCGGTAGCCGTGATCTTCAACGCCCGGCGCCGTCAGGTCTACGGGGCGGTTTTCCGGGCGGACGGCAGCGTGGCGCTGGCGCCGGGGCCTTATATGCTGGATGACGTGCTGGCGGTGACGGAGAAGCTGGCCGGGCCGGAGACGGTCGTTTTTTACGGCGACGGCGTAGACGCGTACGAAACGCTCATCAGCCCGGAATGGCGGGAGCGGGGCTTTTACGTCCTGGCCGGGCCGGAAGAACGCTATCAGACGGCGTCTATGGTCTGCCGGGAGGCGCTGCGGAAGTTTGAGCGGGGTGAGACCTGTTCCTACGCGGAACTGAAACCGGATTATATGCGCATCGCGGAAGCGGAGCAGCGCTTAAAGGATGGCAGCCTGGCGGCAATGCGCCGGGCCAAGCTGGAACGCATGCGGAACGCGTGACGGACCGGCAGGCAAGTGAGGATTCGGCAGGAAGAAAGATGGCAGAATTAACGATTCGGAAAGCGGAAGCGGAAGACGCGGAGATCATTGCTGCCCTGGAGCAGGTCTGTTTTGAAGCGCCCTGGGGTTTTCAGGACGTGGTAGACGACGTGCGGGACAACCGTCTGTCCACGTATATCGTGGCGGAAGTCGACGGCGTGATCGCCGGCTATATCGGTTTTTGGGCAGTGGCCGGAGAATGCCAGATCAATAACGTGGCGGTGGCGCCGCAGCACCGGCGCAGACGGATCGGGTCCTATATGCTGCATACGACGA
Source organism: Bacillota bacterium (assembly GCA_017437565.1). Taxonomy (GTDB): domain Bacteria; phylum Bacillota; class Clostridia; order Peptostreptococcales; family Anaerovoracaceae; genus Eubacterium_B. Next base: position 336 of record JAFRYQ010000186.1, on the reverse strand, counting down.
TCGAAGCCTGCCGGGAGGCCGGCATAGACCTCTTCACCCTGGAGGTCCGCAGCGGGAATGATCCGGCTATCCGTCTGTATGAGAAATTCGGGTTCCGGCGGGACGCGACCCGCCGGGGCTATTACCAGGATAATGGGGAAGACGCGATCTTGATGAGCCTGCAATTGGCCGAAGGTCCGGTCCCGGAGGAGAGAGCATGAAGGACGGCAGGTTTCTGACGATGGGCATCGAATCGAGCTGCGATGAAACGGCAGTCGCCATTACGGCCGACGGGCGGGAGGTCCTGGCCAATATCATCAGCTCTCAGATCGCGATCCATACGCAATACGGTGGCGT
>JAFRYQ010000185.1 GCA_017437565.1 Bacillota bacterium | reverse complement strand
CCTCGCCCATATCGTGGCCTTCATCGTCCGGCGGTACCAAATAACAGGTCTTGCCGACGCGGTAACGGGAGGCGTGATCTTCCGGGACGAAGATGATCAGATACCAGCGGTCGTTCTTGATCGATTTAAAAACCGGATCGCCTTCCCGGGTACTCACGGAAGGAATCTTCACGACCTGATCTTCGCGGATCTCGGATAAGAGATCATATCCGCAAGTCAGCGCGTAATCCGGCGTCAGGGTTCCTTCGTAACCGTCGACGAAATAAGAGATCAGCCCGCTGCCCTGCATCATCGTGGTCTTCTGTACCTGTCCGCCCAGACGCTCGCGGACCTGATCCATCTCTTCGCTGTCTTCGCCGGGCGCTCCGGCCGTGATCGCCACCACCTGGGTCCCCTTACGCAACAAAGCGCCTTCATCCGCCAGCCGGCGGACGCTGCCACCGTCCGGAGCCGTGTAGACTGTCTCGTTCCGGATAAACCAGGCGTCCGTTTCATCGTAAACGGAGAGCTCCCCGTATTCCGCCACGTAAGTGACGTCAAAAAAGCCCGCTACGTTCGGCACCGCGTAGATCGCGATGTAGAGTGCTGCCAGCACGATGAAATACAGTATGATCCCTGCGTTAGTCCCCTTTTTCATAGCTTTATTCTACATCATCCACGGACTTTTTCCAAGACTAAAGCCTCATCTTTTGTCAGGGCCGGGTGCCGTTCGAGATAGGCCGCGAAGAGATCCGGCCGCCGCTCTTTCGTTAGGAGGAGCGACTGCTCGTATCTCCACAGGGCGATCTTCTTATGGTTCCCTGAAAGGAGCACTTCCGGAACGTCAAGTCCCGCAAAGCTGCGCGGCTGGGTGTACTGCGGATATTCCAGCAGTCCCGAATAGACGGATTCATCCAGGGCGGAGGATTCCGAAGCGAGCACGCCCGGTATCAGGCGGGCGGTCACGTCGATCAGGACGAGCGCCGCCATCTCCCCGCCGGTCAGGATATAATCCCCGATGGACACTTCCTCCATCTGCCAGGCGTCGATCACTCTTTGGTCAAGGCCCTCATAATGGCCGCAGAACAGAGTGATCTCTTCCTCTCCCGCCAGTTCTTCCGCCAGGGCGCGATCCAGGATCCGTCCCCGGGGCGAAAGATAGATGTTCCGCGTCCGTCCTGCTCCGCAGGCAGCCAACGCGTCAAAAGCCGGCTGCGGCATCATCACCAGGCCCTGCCCGCCGCCGAAGGGATAATCATCCGCTTTCGTGTGTTTATCGCGGCTGTAATCCCGGATATCGACGATATTGAATTCCAACAGGCCCTTTTCCACGGCGCGGCCGATCATGCTTTCCTGAAGCGGCGCGAACATCGCCGGAAAAAGCGTTAACACGTTAAATCTCACGCTTCTGCTCCTTAAGCCCGGATCGGCTCGCTGATCATTCCCGGGATAAAGTGGATCCTGATCGTCCCGCCCGGCACGTCCACGGCGCGGATGAACTCCGCGACCGCCGGTACCAGCACCGGCGTCTTCAGGTCACTCCCGTCCAGGGTGATGGCATAGATATCCTGTGCCGTATTCTGGATCACGTCGCTGATCCGGCCGACAGGCTCGCCGCTCGCGTCGTCGATCACCTGCAGGCCGATCAGGTCCCGTACGTAATAGGTCCCTTCCGGTAATTCCGGGAGATCCGCCTCCGTGATCTGGATCTCGGCGCCGCGGAGGCCTTCCGCCGCGTTGCGGTCTTCCGTTCCCTTCAGTTTCAGGCCGGCCATCCGGCCCATCACCCGGGCATGTTCCAATATCCGCGGCTCGGCTTCGGTTCCCACGTATACTTTTTCCAGACGCGAAAAACGGGCGGGATCGTCTGAATAGCTCATGACTTTCACCTCGCCCTTTATCCCGATCGGCGCGACGATTTTCCCGATTACGATCTTTTCCATAGCCGGGGCTTATTCACAGACAGCCGCTTCTTCCGCCGCCTTCGCGGTTTCCGAAGCCGCCTGGGCCGCGGCTTCCACGTCCGAGATGATGTCCACGTTTACCTTGCGGTCATCCTTCGTCGCGGCAGCTTTGACCACGGTCCGCAGCGCTTTCGCGATGCGTCCCTGCTTGCCGATCACCTTGCCCATATCATCAGCGGTGACCTGGAGCACGATAGTCTCGCCTTCCGCGTCGTTCTTCTGGGATACCTGGACCTGATCCGGATGATCCACGAGCGACTTGGCGATCAGTTCTACCAGATTTTTCATCTGTGTCACCTCTTAGGCGATGATGCCGGACTTTTTGAACAGGTCTCTTACCACTTCCGTCGGCTGCGCGCCGTTTCCGAGCCAGGCTTTCGCCTTTTCATCATCGATCTTTACGACCGGGGGTTCCGCGATGGGATCATAGAAGCCGATCTCTTCGATGAATCTGCCGTTGCGGGCGTTGCGGGAATCCGCGACGACGACTCTGTAGCAGGGTTTCTTGTGAGCGCCCATTCTTTTCAGTCTGATCTTAACCATTTTTTCCTCCGTTTCTACCGCTTTACGCGGCTCTCTCCTCTGTCGCTTTTCTCTGCCTTATTGCATCAGATTGCGCAGAAATTTATTCTTTTTCATTTTATTCGGATCCGACATCTGCCGCATCATCTTGCGGGCTTCGTCGAATCGTTTTACCAGATTGTTGACCTTATTGACCGTCTGCCCGGAACCGTCAGCGATGCGTTTCCGGCGACTGGCGTTCAGGATGCCCGGATCCCGGCGCTCTTCCGGCGTCATGGAGCGGATGATGGCTTCCATCTGGCGGAATTCCTGTTCCCCCTTATAGACGTCGTCGTCGCTCATCTTGCCGGCCATACCGGGAAGCATTTCCAGGAGCTTGCGGATCCCGCCCATCTTCTTCACCTGGGCCATCTGATCCAGATAATCGTCGAGCGTGAAGCGGTTCTTGCGGATCTTCCGCTCCAGCTCCGCCGCCTGTTCGTCGTCATAGGCGGCTTCCGCCCGTTCGATCAGGGACAGCAGGTCGCCCATGCCGAGGATGCGGCTGGCCATCCGTTCGGGATGGAAGGGTTCCAGGGCGTCGAATTTTTCGCCGGTACCCATGAATTTGATCGGCTTGCCGGTGACCTTCTTGGCCGAGAGCGCCGCGCCGCCGCGCGAATCGCCGTCCATCTTGGTCATCACGATACCGTCGACGCCGAGTTTCTCATTAAAGCCTTCGGCGACGTTGACGGCGTCCTGACCGGTGAGCGCGTCGACGATGAGCAGGATCTCATGCGGCTTGACCGCTTTCTTGATGCGGGCCAGCTCGTCCATCAGCGCTTCATCGATCTGCAGCCGGCCGGCCGTATCGATGATCAGCACGTTGTAGCCGGTCCGTTCCGCTTCCGTCCGCGCTTTTAGGGCGATGTCCACCGGGTCCTTCGAGTCCCGCATGGTGAAGACCGGCGTATTGACAGCTTTCCCGACGATCTCCAACTGGTCGATCGCCGCCGGCCGGTAGATATCGCAGGCAGCCATCATCGGCTTCTTCCCGACCTGTTTCAGATAATTGGCCAACTTGCCGCAGGTCGTCGTTTTACCGGTACCCTGTAAGCCCACCATCATGATGGTCGTGAAACCGGAAGGCGAATAGGTCAGCTTGCTGCCGGTGCCGCCCATCAGGTCGACGAGTTCGGTGTGCACGATCTTGATGATCTGCTGGGCCGGCGTCAGGCTCTTCATCACCTCGGCGCCCAGGCATTTCCCCTTCACGTCGGCGACGAATTCCTTCACGACTTTAAAGTTGACGTCCGCTTCCAGCAGCGCCAGCTTGACTTCGCGCATGGCGTCATTGATATCCGACTCGGTGATAACGCCCTTATCCTTCAGTTTAGCAAAGGCGTTCTGTAATTTATCCGATAAACTCTCAAAAGCCATATCTGCTCCCCTGTTTCCTTCCCCTTCGCGATCAAAGCCGTTCGCAGGCCGTGCTCATCTCATCGAGCAAAGCGGTCACCCGGCCGTCCGTGCCGGCCGGCGCCAGATCCCGCAAAGCCCGCAATCCGGCCCGGATCGTCCCGGCTGCGGCCTCGCGTTCCTTCTGTCCGGCCAGGAGCCCCAGCACCCGTTCGTATTCATAGAGCGAACGTTCGGCGGAGGTCAGGGAATCATAGACCGCCGCCCGTGAGACCGCGAGTTCTTCCGCCATCTCGGAAAGCGACAGATCCTCTTCATAATGAAGGCTGATGATGCGCCGCTTCTTCTCCGTCAGCAAGCCGCCGTACAGATCGAAGAGCTGCGCGATCTCCGCCACGTTTTTCGGTTCCCGGTTGCTCATGATCCACCCTTTCTCCCCATGGCACCATGAGAATATATCATAACGAAAGAAGGCTGTCAAGCTTTTTTACTTGACAGTCTTCCGGGACTATCATTTTTGCTTTGATCGCGGCCCTATTTGCGGACCGGCGCCAGATACTGGATCTCGATGGTCTGCTCTTCCGTCAGCTTGTCCAGAAGCTCCGCGTATTCGCCTTTAGGCATATCGGAGGCAAAACCGATCAAGTTGGAGAAGAGATCGAATTCCGGCGTATAGGAGATCACCTGGAAGTCGATATCCTCGCTGAAGCCGCAGTCTTTACACATGGCGTCGCATTCGTCTTCCAGATAACCGACCTCGTCGATCAGCCCATTCTCCTTCGCCTGCTTGGCGGTGTAGATACGGCCGTCGCCGAGTTTGCGGGCCGTCTGCTCGTCCAAGCCGCGGCCGGCACAGACCGCCTCGATGAAGTGGTCATAGGAGTCGTCCACCAAGCTCTGCAGGATCTCCTCCTGCTCGGCGGTCATCGGATGATAACTGGCGCCGAGGTCCTTATTGGGGCCGGAGGTGATGCTGTAGGCTTTCACGCCCAACTTATCCAGCAGCTCAGAATAATCGTAAAGCGTGCCGACGATCACGCCGATGGAACCGGTCCAGCACTCAGGATTGGCCCAGATCTTATCTGCGGCCATAGAAGCGTAATAACCGCCGGAAGTCGCCTGCGAACCCATATAGACGTAAATCGGCCGTCCGGTCTCTTCCTTATAGATCTGCAGTTCGCGAT
>JAFRYQ010000017.1 GCA_017437565.1 Bacillota bacterium | reverse complement strand
GTCTGGGCTTACGCAAGGGTTAGCACGCTGGCGCAGGATCTGACGAGGCAGGTCCACCGCTTCCTGGAGCTTGGCATTGATGCTGTGAATATCGTGCAGGACAAGGCGACCGGCACGAACTTCGAGCGGGACGGGTTCAAAAGGCTGATGGAGTCCGTGCGGGAGGGGGACATCATCCTTTTCACCGAGCTGGACAGGTTCGGGAGGGACTTCATGGAGAACGTGAACTTCGCCATGCGGATCACCTTGGAGAAGAAGGTCGGCATCGGCTTCATTGCGAACCCGGAGCTGAACCGGATGGGCCGCCAGTCCGAGCTTTATGCGCTCATCAGCATGATGATCACAAGAAGTATTGCCAGTTTCTTCTTCATAATGCAGTTTCTCCTTTTCTTTTGATAGCTTCTGTTCTTCTTAATAATTATTCACGACAACGATTACTCTATTATTATAAAACCCTTGCTTCTATGATTCAATATAAAATCTAACTAGATGTTAAAAATAATCAAAAAACAGCGCGCACTCCGGTCCCCACCGGCTGATGCGCGCTGCAAGTATTCTTATATCGTTCCGGTCTGCCCTGTCCGGTCTCACCCCTTGCTGTTTCCGGTAAGTCCCTGGCAGACGCTGTAGAGAAGGGTCAGCCGGTCCATGACCGTGTCCAGATGGGCGCATTCCTTCTCGTTATGGGTGTCGGTCCCTACCGGCCCGCAGCAGTCGATCGTCGCCGCGCCGCTGGCGGATACCCGGCTGGCGTCCGAACCGCCGCCGGTAGCGATGAAGTTCACTTTGATCCCCAGGCGACGGCCTTCTTCCCGCATGGTCTCCATCAGGCGCAGACTGTTGGCGTTGGCCACCATCGGCGGCGTCTGTCCTTCCTCAATGATCTCCATCCGTACCCGCGCGTCAAAGGGCGTCGCGGCAAGTCGCCGGAATTCCGCCATCAAGAGCGCCAGATCCTCCAAGGTATCAAAGCGGATGTCCACATCGCACTCCGCTTCCGCGGGGATCATATTGAAGACCACCCCGCCGCGGATCACGTCGAAATTAGCCCTGGCGCCGGGATGTTCCCGGCAATACGGCTCAAAGTGACAGATCCATTTCGCCAGTTCCAGGATGGCGTTGGCGCCGGCGTCCGGATTGACGCCGGCATGGGAAGCGATGCCATGCGCCTTCAGGAGCAGTTTCTGAACGCCCCGCCGCGTTTTGATAAAACTGCCATCGGCGCGCCCCGGTTCAAAGCACAGGCAGTAGCGGCTTTTGGCCCCCAGCCTGCGGATCCAGGGATCCGCGCTCACGGAGCCGACCTCTTCATCGCAGTTATTAGCCAGGCAGATGCGGAGGTCCGGCCGCGACCGCAGCAGGTTCTCAGCCAGCGCTACAGCCAGCAGATCGCCGGCTTTCATATCGGCGGCGCCCGGCCCGTAAGCTTTGTCCCCTTCCAACCGGAAAGGCCTGGCCGCCGCGGTCCCGGGCGGGAAAACCGTATCCATATGCCCGATCAGCAAGAGATCGATCTCCTCGCTTTCCGGATGGTTCCGGGCTTCCAGGCAAGGGCCGTATTTCTCGTCGAAGACATAGCGTTTCACGGTGAGTCCCAGTTTCCGGTATTTCTCCGCCAGATGGTCCGCGACCTGCGCCACGCCTTCCGCCTTGCCGGTCCCGCTGTCGATATTCACCAGATATTCCAGATCCTTCCGGAACCCCTCCATATCAAACTGTATCATTTCATCATCTCTTTTCATCCCGGATAAAGATCGTATAGTCTTCCTTCACCGCCACCGGGTCAAGCCAGTTGACCTGCACGCCTTCCGGGGCCGTGAACCGGCGCGTCACGCGGTCGGTGCGCAGCTCATAGATGCGGAAAGGCACGAACAGTTTACAGCGCTCCACCAGGCCCCAGTTCAAAATCCGGATATCATCCGCCGTCAGGTAATCATCTTCCAGAAACCCGTCGATGTGGCAGCATTCCTCGGCGCCATCCTGTTCCGGATCGCCCACCGCGAAGCGGATCTCCGCCGGGCGCACGGCAAGCGGCGCCTGCTTTTCTCCGGTCCGGTCTTCGCAACACCACTCCTGCAGGAGCCGCACCCGGATCTCCTTCTCCTCCCGGTTCAGCATCAGCATGCCGTCCAGCCAGATGAAGGCTTCCTCCAAGCCCGGATATTCTTCTTTGATCTCCTTCAGGCGCCGGGGCCGGTAGTTCTTATCAAATTTCTCCAGGTCCTCCCGGTCGATCTGGGCCAGCCGCAGCTTATTCTTCCGCCACCAGTGGCGCAGCATGAAAAAGAGCAGGAAAGCCGCGAGCAGGATCAGGAACGCATAGACCCAGTTAAAATTCGCCAGGTTCAGATTCGCCAGACTCATACAGTGTAAACGGTCTCCCCTCTGATGATGACACGGTTCGTCCGGGCTCCAAGCGTGAAGGGATCGTCCTCCCAGATCACGATGTCCGCGTCCTTCCCCGTTTCCAGGCTGCCGACGAATTCATCGATGCCGGTGATCTCCGCGGCATTGATGCTGATCGCTTTCAACGCTTCCTCGCGTGGCAGACCGGCTTGCATAGCCATCGCCGCGAACATGGGCAGGCCTTCCTGCGGCAGTACGGGGCTGTCGGTGATAATGGCGATCTTGACACCGGCTTCGTAAAGCGCCGCCGCTGTCTCAAAGCCTTTGTTCTTCAGCTCCGGTTTGGATTTTTCCCCATAGCTGGGCCCGATCAAAGCATCAAAGCCGGATTCCTTCACCTGTTTCGCGATCAGGTGTCCTTCCGTGCAATGGTCCAACGTCAGCTTCAGCCCGAATTCCTTGGCGATGCGGATGGCGGTGAGGATGTCGTCGCAGCGGTGGGCATGCACTTTCAAAGGCAGTTCGCCCTTCACCACCGGGATCATAGCCTCGTATTTCATATTGAAAGCCGGTGCTTTTGACGGATCACACGCCGCCGCTTCCTTCCGGGCCAGGTAATCCTTCGTCATCAGCAGGGTCTCACGCATGACCGCCGCGATGCCCATACGGGTCGTCGGCGTCTGTTTCCGCTCGTTGTAGCAGACTTTCGGGTTCTCGCCGAAGGCGCACTTCATGGCCACCGGGAATTTCACCAGCATCTCGTCGACGGAAACGCCACTCGTCTTGATCGCCGCGAACTGGCCGCCGATGACATTGGCGCTGCCCGGGCCCGTCACGACCGTCGTTACGCCGCCCTGGCACGCGAGCTTGAAAGGCGGATCGAGCGGATAGATGGAATCGATCGCCCGTAACTGCGGCGTGACCGGATCGGTGATCTCATTCCCATCCGAACCGCGGAAACCGATGATCTCGTCCCAGAGGCCCAAATGCGAATGCGCGTCGACGAAGCCCGGCATCACCAGGCGCCCGCCGGCGTCGATCACTTCAGCGTCCGCCGGTACGGTGATCTCTTCCGCGGCTCCGACCGCGCAAATCTTTCCGTTTTCAAAGAGCACGGTCCCCTTTTCGTATTCCGGACCGGCCATGGTCTTTACTCTCCCGTTTACGATTGCTTTCATTCCTTCTTTGCTCCTTTCCACCACTTAAAACATGTTTTAAATATCCATAACCAGCGATACCGGACAGTGATCGGACCCGAACACGTCCTGATGGATCGCCGCTTCTTTGATCTGTCCGGCAAACGCGTCATCGACCAGGAAATAGTCGATCCGCCACCCGGCGTTATTTTCCCGCGCCCGGAAGCGGTAGGACCACCAGCTGTACTCCTCTGCCCGGTCGGGATAAAGCGCGCGGAACGTATCGGTGAAGCCTGCTGCCAGCAGCGCGTCCATCTTTTCCCGTTCCTCATCGGTGAACCCGCAGTTGCCGCGGTTACCCTTCGGGTTCTTCAGATCGATCTCCGCATGCGCGACGTTCATATCCCCACAGATGATGACGTGTTTCTCTTGCGCCAGTTCGCTGACATAAGTCCGGAAATCGTCCTCCCACCGCAAGCGGTAACGGAAGCGTTCCAAAGCCGTTTCTTCCGGTTCATAGTCTTTCCCGGCTTTGATCGCCCGGCGCTTCTCCTCCGCGTATTCTTTCGGAGAGAGCCGCGCGTTCGGCACGTAGACGCAAAGCAGATAAAAGTCCGGATACTCCAGCTGCACCAGACGCCCTTCGTCGGTATGGCCGGCAAAATTATACCTTACGGAAAGCGGCGCGTGTTTCGCGAAGATCGCCGTGCCCGAGTAGCCCTTTTTATCCGCGTAGCAGTAATACTCCTCGTAGCCCGGCAGATCCGGCGCCGCCTGGCCTTCCTGCATCTTGGTCTCCTGGATACAGAAGAAATCCGCGTCGAATTCCTTCACGATCTCCTCAAAGCCTTTTTTCAACACGGCCCGCAGCCCGTTCACGTTCCACGATACAAATCTATACTCCATGGAAGCCCCCTTTTCTTCATTTTCAACCACTTCCATGATACACCATTTCCCTGCTTCTTGCATTAAAATAACTGCCGCCCGCGCGCATTGGCCCCGGCTGAACGCGCATCAGCCGCTGCTGACGTACGCATTGGCCCCCGGCTGAACGCGCATCAGTCGCTGCTGACGTGCGCATTGGTCTTGTCCGCGACGCTGGCAGCCGGAGGAAAACCAGCGCTTTATATCTTCTTACAAATCGCCGGCCGGATAAATTGCAAATTACGCAAAAAACAGCTTGAAATATCTCTCCGTTTATCATATAATAACATTCGCTGTGGGGCGTTAGCTCAGCTGGGAGAGCGCCAGGTTCGCAATCTGGAGGCCAGGGGTTCGATCCCCCTACGCTCCACCAATCAAGCCGTTGGAAAACCAACGGCTTTTTCTTTTCTCCCAACCATTTTCATGCCGCATAAACCGAGAGGCCGCTTTGGCACGGTTCTCGAGCCCCTTTATACTAGCGGGTATATTGTTTTCTCAAAAGCCTTATGGTATGACAGAGCAGTAATTACCATCGCGTATTTGAGAGGAGACGAAACACAATGGGATTCAGGACTCTGGAGATCTGCCATCCTGCGGAGATCCATGTCCGGAAAGGGCAACTTGAAATTGCGAATAACGATGACTGCATATTGATTCCTTTGGAAGATCTTTCAACGATCATCTGCAGCGGCGCTAATATCCGTATATCCACTATGGCTCAGGCGCAGATCGCCGAAGCCGGAATCTCGCTCATGATCATCGATGAAAAATATCATCCTTCCTGCATGCTAGTGCCGATACAGTCCAACGTCAGGCAGACTTTGATCATGCGGAACCAAATACTGCTGTCACAACAAGAAAAGGACCATCTCTGGACGCAGATCATTATCCGCAAAATCGAAAACCAGTCCCGAGCTCTTACATTGCTAGGCCGGGACGGAGCAGAAAGAATCCTGCGCTACACTTCAGCGGTCACAAGTAGTGAAATCGATGCCCTTGAGGCCAATGCTGCTAAGGACTATTTTCAATACCTGCACCCCGGCCTGAACCGGCGAAATGATGATCCGGTCAACAGCTGCCTCAATTACGGTTATGCGGTCCTTCGTAACGCAATCATCCGGGCAGCGATACTCGCCGGATTCCAGCCGGCACTTGGTCTTCATCATGATAATTATTTGAACGCTTTTAACCTGGCTGATGATTTGATCGAACCATGGCGGCCGATGGTCGATGTGATCGCCCTCCGCGCCCCGGGTGCCTCCACGGTATTGAATCGGGCTAAAAGGGTGGAATTAGCAATGGTACTGCACCACGCGTGTCTGATTGACAATACGAAAATGCCTGTTTTATCAGGCATCGAAGAAATGGTCGGCAGTCTTCGGAATTTCGTCGTTTCCTGTGGAACTGGAAAGCTCAAGCTTCCCATTATAACGTCGGTCGAAATCATGGACGCAATCAAAGAATAAAATGGAGGCAGCTCAAATGCGGATACTTATCCTTTTGGATCCGACGAATAAAAGAGGCACGAAAACAGCCTATACTGCACTAAGAAATTTCTTGTACTCTGATGGCTATCTCAGAATCGGTACGGAACTCTTCATGCGCATCACTCCCAGTAGAAAGACTGCCGAAAAACATATCCGGCGCCTGAAAGAACACAGCCTGGGAACCGGGGTCGTCCGGGTGATCCGGATGACGGAAAAGCAATACGAGAGTATTTGGTACCTTACCGGTGGACCGGACCGGCAGGAAGAACTGGTCGGCAGAAACAGTCACATTTCAATTTAATCTGCACACATAAGCTTCAGGATAAAGCAGATCCACAATTTCTTCCTTGCAGTTGCTGCCAGAACAGGTACTTGCTATAATGCGAATAGAATAATAACGTGCTAAACGATAGGCCGAAAATGCCGTACGGTATAACCTGAATACAGAGTAATTGGACTGCTGGGAGGAAAATAAGAATGCGGTTGCTTTATCCAAAAGAGATAAAACAGTATTATCTAGATATATTGCCATATATGGTTTATATAGAAGACGAAGGTTATCGATTAAGCGAGGATGCCCCGCCAGAAATCGTTGAGAAACGCAAGAAAATCCAAGATTGGAACGACAAGTATGCTTAATGCTACCACCGAGCTCATGCTAAACGATAGGCCGAAAATGCCGTACGGTATAACAGTATTAGAGGAGGCGATGATTCTATGAGATACGTCCCAGAAAGATGGGTGCTAAGTCATTTTGACTGGTATACGCATGATCCAGTGAAAGGGTATCAACCTACAGACAAGGCACCTAAAGAAGCCGTGGAGGCAATAAAAATACTAAACAAAAAAAATCTGGAACACTACGGAAGAGTTTAGAGCCACCGATTGCGCTAAACGATAGGCCGAAAATGCCGTACGGTATAACATAACTATAGCATATTCATCCCCATCATCGGAATATTCATCCTGTTCATTGGTGCATTCCTCCAGATCTTCGATCATAGCATTTCCAATCACTACCGGTTGCATCTATTTGCCCGAGGACATGATTTTGCTTCTGAGAACTAAAAGAGTGCTTATTTACCGAACTTCTTTGATTTGGTGTCCTCAGCCAGCTGAAAATCAGCATTATTGGGAAGTTTGAGGACACGATTTTTCTTTTGCGGTCTAAAAAAGCACCAATTTGCAGAGCTTCTTTGATTTCGTGTCCTCAGCCAGTCCCAGGCTGGCTTATGTCTGCTTCAGCACTACGATTGGCAGGCGGTTAGCCTGACCATTCACTATTTCGAAAAAAAAGGTTTTTTGAATAGTTTTTGATGCTTTTTTCTAAAAGTGAATGATTGCGCAGTCAGGCCTGCTGATCGGCTGTACCGCCGGACTTAAACTTCGCATCAACTGTTCAACTGTCGAGTCTATCAAAGCTGAAGACACGATTTCTGATCGAAGGCAAAATAAGACCAGTTTTCTTAAAACCGGCATTTTGTTACCTGTTCCCAGCCTAAAAGCGGCATCAAAACCTAAAATCAGAAAACCTGGAACAGGTGCATTTCGTGCCCTGTAAAATGGGATTGGTTGCAGATTGCTAAAGCCTTAATATTCCTTAATTTATATATTAGTTGTAGAACAATTCTTGATTTCACTGCCTGAGGTGGTACAATAACAGAAACGAAGAATCGCGGTTTTGTTGTTCGTAGATTCTTTTGTGGCATCATTTGAGAAGCTTATAGTTTATACCGCAATCAGTTGACATCTGCATTCCGAAGCAGGGTCAGAGTAAGCAACCAAAGCGAGCAGTTTAAGGAGGCATTCATGGGACGTCAGAAGAAGCCGATTATCAGTCTACTTTTAGTTTTTATCTTGATTTTCTGTATGAGCGTGCCGGTCATGGCCGAGGGACCCGAAATCGTGGATCCCAGTGACGGTGCTGCGACAGCCGCGAATCCCGAAGAGATACCAGAAATCGAAGAAGAGACCCCGGGAACTGCCGGATTGGGCTCCGATGAAACAGGAGCGGAAGCAGATGATGCGGGTGATCTTGAATTAGCTCCGGACGCAAGCCAAGACACAGATCGCGACGATGTCGACATGGAAGCCGATGCGGAAATAGCAGACACGACAGGCGAAGAAGCAGCGGACGAGACTGCGGATGCCGATGACGACTCGGCAGAAGCAGCGGACGAGACTGCGGATGCCGATGACGACTCGGCAGAAGCGGCGGACGAGACTGCGGATGCCGATGACAACTCGGAAGAAGCGACGGACGAGACCTCAGACGCTGATGACGAATCGGCAGAAGCGACGGACGAGACCTCAGACGCCGATGACGAATCGGCAGAAGCGGCGGACGAATCAGAAGACGCGGCCAAGGCGGAGGAAGAAGCCGCCGTCACGGAAGAAGAGGAACCGGAAGAAGAAGCGGACGCCGGGAAAGAGAAACAATCCGGCGTAACGGCGAAAAACGAACCGGCAGAAGAGAAAGAAGCCGGTGAGAAGCCGGCTACGGTCGATACCGTGGATAGCCGCGCCGATGGCATCGTGCTGAACCTTTTCGATTATCATCTGGCAGGTGGCGACCGCTGGGCGAACTTCGCGGGGCTTTGGCCTTACGGCGGGATCAATGACGTTTCCAACCTGAAATTCTACGGGCATGGCGCTGACGGCAACCTCTCCGATAATACCAATATGTATACCGGGACCTTTACGGCCCGCCAGGGCATCGTTCAGCCTTTGCTGGCGGACGGTTATCCGGTCATGACTGAATTCGGTCAGCAGAATCTGGCTTTGCTGTTCGCGCCGGAATCGGTGGATGGACAGAAGACCGTCTATCAGGACGTCAACCACCTCTTCCAGAAAGACAGCCAAGGCAATTACTATTATGACAGTGATTCCAACTATGCCTATTACGATCCGGCGCAGGGCAACGGCGGCGATTTTAAAGTCTATGACGGCACCTATCAGGCCTATATGACCAACCCGGAAAACGCCGAGACCGAAGAGATGGTGAACGTCGGCTACTATCCTTTTGACGATTGGGATGACACGAAAAACAATCTGTCGCCGAGCGACGACCTTGCGGATCAGGGTCTGGAAGGATATAACCATCAGCACGGCCTCACCATGGCTTGCGACTTCTATGTTCCCAAGAGCGGTACGATCGATGGCGAAGACCTCATCTTCCACTTCAGTGGCGACGACGATACTTGGGTCTTCATCGATGACGTGCTGGTGATGGACGCTGGCGGCCTGCACCGTCCGGTCTCCGGCAGCATCAACTTCACCACCGGCGAAGTAACGGTAAGCGACGCGGTTCCTTTAGTCCCCTATAACGGGGAAGTCCCGCAGCCGGAAACGTTGGGCACCTATAACACCATTAATGATATCTTCGCTGCGCAAGGCCGGACTTTCGAAACCGGATCGGTCAAGCACAGCCTGAAGTTCTTCTATCTGGAACGGGGCGGCTGCTACTCCAACATGAGCCTTGTGACCAACCTCTGGAAGGTCACGACCGACCGTGAGGAGGAACTGACCCAGATCCGCGTCATGAAGGAGTGGGACGACGAAGAAGACCATAGCAGCGATGCCGTAACGGTCAAGCTTCTCGCGGAAGGCGAACCTTATCTGGACACCGAAGGAAACGAAGTGACGGCGGAACTGAATGCGGAAAATGACTGGACATATGAATTCTCCCGCCTGCCCCGCTACAGCGACACCACCGGGGACACGATCAAAGATATCGCCTACTCCGTGGAAGAAGTACATGAAGACGGCTATTATCCTAACTACCGCGCCGGCGGCGTGCTGGTGAATACCCGTACCTACTGGGTCCAGGTCGATCCCTTTGACCTGGAAGACGGCGAAGTATACCGCATCGTATCCAATAACTGGACCGCGTCCGGAGACCCGGCCATCGGCCTGCGGGCGGCGGACGGCACCCTTGCCTTCCGCGATGTGCAGGTGGATGATCAGGAAGTAACCGACCGGGAAGGCAATACCTATACCCGGGTCCTGCGCAACCCGGCTGCCGCGAGTGAACTCTTTACTGCAACGCAGGCTAAGGGCGACGACGAGCAGCCGCTCACCGATCAGGACGGCAATGCCGCCTGGACTTTCGCCAATCAGGGCAATGCCATCACGCTGGTCGGGCTGCCGGCCTCTTACGGGCACAACTACAGCTACCAGCTGACGAATAAGACCGGCTGGGTACAGGAAGACAATTACGGCTGGGGCGCCAATTATGAGAACCGGCTGTACGTGGTGAATAACGGCGACGGCAGCGCCCGTCTGCGCACCTACCAGCTCTGGGGCACCTGGAACGGGCTTCAGCCTGACCCCCTGCAGTATCTCCTCCTGAACAGCAACGGCACCTTCGGGGCCAACGGGGAATACTGGTACGCCGGTCTCTACCGCTTCTTTAAGCAGGTCGAAGAGGAAACCGAAGTACCGGTCGCCGAAGACTGGACCGTGGTGAACTCCCCGGCGGGCAGCCTGACGATCCAGAAGGCCGTGACCGGTCCGAAGGTCGCGGATCATGCCTTTACCTTTACCGTCACGCTGGATGACGACACCTTAAGCGGTACCTTCGGGGATCTGACCTTCACCGGCGGCGTCGCCACCGTCTCCTTAAAGGACGGCGAAAGCGCGACCGCCAAAGATCTGCCGGCAGGCCTGACCTATGAAGTCGCCGAGACCCCGCTCACCGGCTACCAAACGGATGCCCCGACCGCTACCGGCACCATCAAAGCCAAGGAAACGGCAGTAGCCGCCTTTGAAAACAAAGTGGAGACCGTAGACATCACGGCACAAAAAGTCTGGCAGGATGAGGATGACCAGGATGGCCTCCGTCCGGAGAGCATCGACCTCACGCTCCTGGCGAACGGAGAGGCCGTTGAAGACGGAAACGTGACCGTGCAGGCTGACGACGACGGCAACTGGCAGCACAGCTTTACGAACCTGCCGGCCTTTGACGCGGAAGGACAGCGCATCCTCTATACGGTCGAGGAAACCGCTGTGACCGACTACGACGAACCGCTCGTTTCCGGCTCCATGACCGACGGCTTCACCGTGAAGAACGTGCATACGCCCTCTACAGTCAACCTCATCGTCACGAAAGTCTGGGAAGACGCGGATGACCAGGACGGCCTCCGCACGGACAGCGTAACCGTGATGCTGCTGCGTGATGGCGAGGAAACGGAGCTGACCGCGGAACTTTCCGAAGAGAACGACTGGACCCATATCTTCGCCGGACTCGACGAATTCCGCGACCACGGCACTCCGGTAGAATACTCCGTCGCCGAGGTCAACGTGGACGGCTATACGACGACGCTTGGCGAACCGGTAAAGGTAGGCGATACCACGCACCAGATCCGGATCACCAATACGCACGACGTGGCCAAGACCGAGATCCCGGTCACGAAGACCTGGGATGACGCCGATGACCAGGATGGCATCCGTCCGGAATTCGTTTTTGTCCAGCTCCTGGCTGACGGCAAGGACACCGGAAAAGCCCTCAAGCTCACAGCCGCGGACGGATGGACCGGTTCGTTTAAGGATCTGGACGTCTATAAGGCTGGAAAAGCCATCGATTATACCCTGGCCGAAGCGGAAGTGCCCGGCTATGAAGGCGCAATTTCCGGCGATGCCGAGACCGGCTTCACGCTGACGAATACGCATACCCCCGGCGAGATCAATATCCCGGTCGAAAAGGTTTGGGACGACGCGAACGATCAGGACAGCCTCCGTCCGGAATCCGTCACCATCCGGCTCTTTGTCGGGGATAAAGATACCGGAAAGACACTCGTCCTTTCGGAAGAGAATGACTGGAAGGATTCCTTCAACGGCCTCCCGCTCTACGAAGACGGCAACGCAGTCGCCTATCGCGTAGAGGAAGATGCGGTCGACGGTTATGAGGTGACCTATTCCGGCAGCGCGGCCCTCGGCTTTACCGTGACCAACTCTTACGAACCGACGACGGTCGACCTGACGGTCAAGAAGGTCTGGGACGATAAGAATAATGCCGACGGCATCCGCCCGCAGTCCATCACCGCTACCCTTTCAAATGGCACAGAGGTCACCCTGAACGCCGATAACGGCTGGACAGCGGTCATCACCGGTCTCCCCCGCTTCGCGGATGGTGAAGAGATCGCTTACACCTGGACTGAGGCTTCCGTACCGGCTGGTTATGAACTGGTCTCGAACACCACGGAAGGAAATGTGACGACCCTTACCAACCGCCACGTTCCGTCCGAACCCTTACCGCCGGAGAAGCCGGATCCCGAAAAGCCGACGCCTGATAAAGGACCGGCTCCCACCGGCGATTCCGCGCATCCCCTCGTCTGGCTGGTCATTCTGGCCGTCGCGGCCACCGGTCTGGCCGGGATGTTCACCCTGAAGCGCCGCCAACGCTAGGCCAACAGGCTGCCACATATCCATTTTTCTAAAAAGGACCCCGGTTATCGCTAACCGGGGTCCTCTTCATGTCAGGATCTCTTACTTTAGGGCTTGGATCTTATCATTCATTTTTTTGGCTTCGGCGCGATAATACCGCATGAACAGGAACCAGATGATAAAGGCAACGGCGAGCTGTATCGCAGCGATCACGAGCCCTTGTCCGAGAGTCGCCGCGCCGCCGATCCAACCGACGGCATAGGCTACGACTGTATAAACCGCACAGCCGATCCCCATATGGATGATCACCCGGATCGGTATGGGCAGATTATCCTTACGGTATACGACCGTGGGGATCCCGAACCCCATCCCTATCAGGACACAGCCGATCACCATCTTGGTGAAACGATAATGATCCAGGTTGAAGTTCCCTTTATATCCGATATCGAATACGATTCCGACCAGGCAGAAAATCGCCATTGCCATCCCAATGCTGATCACGGTGCTCTTTAACAAATCTTTAATCGTCTCTCTCATTGCTTTCGCCTCCTATAAACCAAGGTATCTTTTGAACTCCGGCAGATATTTCCTCGACACATAATCTTTACAGCCGTTTTTCAGCTTCAGTAACAGGGTACCGCTGAATCCCGGTTCAATGCGGTCCATATAGGACAGATTGATCAAGGTTGTTTTGGATATCTGCATAAACTGCTTTCCCAGTTGCTGACCGACTTCATAGAGTCTCTTTCGCGAACGGTATGTTTTCTTCTCTCCGTAAATGATCGTATCGCCGTCCTCTACCCTGACCATATAGATCTCTTTCGGCTGCAGGATGATCAGGTCTTCTTCATTCTGCCAGGCTGTTACGGGTGTTTCGCTCGTACTGAACAGATCGATCATGCGCTGGATCTCCTCCGTCACTTTATCGGTATAGATCACTGCGTAAGGATCCTGATATGCAGGGGATATATCTACGCTTACTTTCATGCTCCGGTCTCCTTTCCTTTAGCTGCTGTCATCATACATGATAGCGGATGGTTTGTCCCAACATTTCCGGTAAGTGGCAAAATAAAGGCGGTGAAATGCAGAAAAGATCCTTTGGGAGAGCCCCCTGTATCAGGAGGAACCATGGTATACTATGAAAAGGAGGCAAGTTATGGATCTGACGAAATACGAGAATAAATACGTCCGTGTGACGGACATCGACGGCTACACATTCACCGGCCCCGCGATCTATAGCGGGTCTGAGTTTTTGAAGCATGAATACGGCGGCGAGGAAGACGGGCTTTTCATCGAGGACGTCCTCATTTACAATTCGCAGATCGCGTCGATCCAGGAGATCGCCATGCACGGGACGGCGGAATTGTGGACCGAGCATCTGGTCTTACGCCGCCACCGCCCGGAAGACGCGGATACGCTGTACCGCCACCTGGGAACGGATCCGGCGATGTCGCAATACTCCGGATGGAACCCTTACGCAACGCCGGAGATGGCACAGCAAACCGTGCGCGATTTCATCCGTCAATATGACGACCCGCATTTCTATTCCTGGGTGATAGATGTCGACGACGTCCTGGTCGGCACGATCGGGGCTTACGACTATGCGGACGGCTGCATCGAGGTCGGCCTGAGCGTCATTCCTGACTGGCAGGGGCGCGGCTACGCGACGGAAGCCTTAAAAAGAGTGCTGGACTATCTGACGGAAAACGAAGGGATCTCCTGCGTGACCGCCTGGTGCGCCGCGGAGAATACCGGCTCGCGGCGCGTGATGGAAAAAGCCGGCATGCGGCTCGCGCGCACGGAAAAAGGCGCTCTTACCGTCGGCGAAAAGACCTACGATAAGCAGGTCTACGAATACCGCGTTAAAGACCAATAAGGAATATGGCAGGTCTGCAGTAAATAAGGATCACGGGATATAAGGAGCAAAGCAGCATGGAGATTCAAGCAATCACCGATCAACAGGAAAAACAGCATATCGTACGTTCGGTACTGGAAGCCCTGCCGGAATGGTTCGGAATAGAGGAATCGCGGGAGGAATATATCCGGAAGAGCGCCGGGCTGCCCCTCTTCGCCGCTTACGACGGGGAGCGCCCGGTCGGCTTCATCTGTCTGCAGCAGACGGGAAAGGATACGGCCGAGATCTGCGTCATGGGCGTTCTGGAAGAATACCACCGCCACGGCATCGGCCGCGCCCTGTTTACAAAAGCGAAAGACCTGGCTGTGCAGC
>JAFRYQ010000184.1 GCA_017437565.1 Bacillota bacterium | reverse complement strand
GGCCAGATAGGCCTTCTGGTCCGGCGTCAGCTTATTGCCGACTACCAGCAGGACCGGTTTCCCGGTCGCGCTCGCCGTCAGGGCATCCGCGAAGTCGGTACCGGTGGTGACGATGAAGTCGGTGCCGGCCGGGATCTTGGCGCCTTTCAGGATCTCCAGGTTCGAACCGTAACGATTCATGCCCCAGAGGCGTTCGACCTTGAAGCCGGCCTTCTTGAAAGCCGCTTCGATCGATTCCGGCACGGAACCCGGGCCGCCGAGGATATAGATCCTGCCGCCGGTCTTCAGATTGGCCTTTACGTAGTTGATGGCGTTCATCGTCTGCGGCCCGGCCGGGGCGTTCTGGCGGACGTCGACGATCGGCGCCTTATTCATATAGGCGAAGTAAGCGCCGGCCAGGGCGTCCGGATAGTTGACGCCGTCTGCCACGCAGATGGTATCGAATTTACTGACGCCAAGCGTTTTCTTCAGTTCGTCGGCGATAGCCAGGCTCGTCGCGTAACGGTCGGCGCCGTAGAGACGGGTAAAGGTCGGCTTTGGCCGGAGTTTTGGCTTAATGGTGAATGTTTTTTTGACCGTGCCGCGGAAGTTCCCCTTGCCGGTGATCGTTATCGTAGCGGTACCGACCTTGATATTATCGGTATACTTCACCGTATAGTCCGTGCCGGCTTGCAGGGTCTTAGCCGTGCCGCCCACGACCGCCTGTACGGTCGGTGTCGGTTTAATGGCCTTTCCGGTCTCAACATAGATCGCTTTGATTCCGGAGACCGTCGTCTTGGCAGCGGTAGCCGCCAGGCTCAAGGGTTTGATCAGGAAAGAGTTGGTGATCGAGCCGGTGAAATTGCCTTTGCCGTTGATCTTAACCGTAGCGGTTCCCGCGTTGGTGTTGTTTTTATAGGTGACCGTATAATCGGTCCCGGCCACCAGGGTCTTCCTCGTCCCGTTCAGGGATGCGCTTACGGCCGGTTTCGGTTTCAAGGCTTTCCCCGTATACGTGTAGCCCGATTTGATGCCGGTGACCTGGGTGGCAAAGCCCGCGCTATTGATATTCGCCGGTTCGATCTGGAAATAGACATCCCGGGTGCCGGAATAAGCTCCCTGGCCGGTGACGGTCATGGTCGCCGTACCGACGTTGACGTTATCCTGATAGCTCAGGGTGTAGTCGGTACCCTCTTCAAGTTCGACTACGCCCCCGCTGCCGCCCGCAACCGTGACCCGCACGTTCTGCTGCTCGATCGGCGCTCCGGTATAGGAGAATTTGGCAGTCGCGGCGACCGTCGCCATCTGCAGCGGCACCCGGGTCTTGGAGAATTCGTATTCCACATAGAGCTCGGTCGCGCTGCGGCGGACGACCCGCGTCGCCGGCTCGCCGTTCACCTTTACCTCCGGCGCCGTCGCGAAGGTATAACCAGGTTCTGTCGTCAGATAAAAGCCAACCCCGTACTGATGGCCCTGCTGGTAGGTGCCGTTCTCGCGGTTGACGGTCTTCCCACCTTTGGTCAGATCCTTCCAATAGACGTTGTTGCGGTAGTAGGGCTCCTTATTATAGACGTCGTTATAATATCCCGGCGTTTCGAAAACCGGCAGATAATCGGGCTGTGCGCCGACTTCCGGTTCTTTAAAGACCGCCCCCACTTTCGTAACGGTGCCGGAGTGCATTTCTGTCCGGAAGATCTTACCGGAGGTTAAATAGTACGATTTGCCGTTATAGACCTTCTCTTCCATCGGCGCCATCCGGTTCTGCTTCACGTCGTCAATATAGACATCCGCGTAAGGCGAAAGGAAATCGTCCAGATGATTGCGCTCCGGATCCATGGTATATACCATCGTTCCGTAACGCTCTTTCTCGACCCTGACTTCCCCCAGCAGGATCTCCCCATAGCCCCCTTCCCCGTTATGCTCCAAGGTGCTGAAGGCGTTGGTCGAGTCCATGTCATAAACCGTTACCTGATCCACGATGAGCTTCGCGTTGCCCCGGCAGGAAAAGACATCGCCCGACGTCTTCTCGTGCGCCATAAAGATGCAGTTCGTCACCACGACGTCGCACCGGGTCCCCCCGACCTTCTGGACATTGACCGCGGTCCGCATCGGCCGCCACATGCGGATGTTCTCGATGGCGATCTTCCCGTCGCTCGCGCCGATGGTAAAGCCCTCGATATAGGGGCCGCCGGTCAGATAGCCGTTCTTCACCCGGATGTCCGATCCCGTGATCGCGAATACCGCGCTTCCTAAGCTCACGCTCCCGTCCGCGGTCGTCCCCACCTTATACTGGTTCAGATCCAAAGTGATATCGTCCGCGATGATTCTGACAATATTGCCGGTCTGATCGGTGATGATATCGTTGTCGAGAATGATCTGGCTTCCGTTCACTTTACAGGCGGCGTTCAGTTCCGCCAAAGTGCTGACGTGGGTCTCCCCCGCCGCGAAGGAGGTTTCGGAAACCGCCGGCAGGAGCAGCGCCAGCAAAGCGATCGCCAGCAATAAAGGCTTTATCCACTTTTTCATCTTTCATCTCTCCTTTTTCTCTAAGCTGATTACAGTATAACAAAACCGCGCGGAGAATTCAGCATTTCCGCGCGATTATTTAGTATATTGCGTATATTTTGACAATTTGCCGCAGCTACCAGCCCAGACCGGGCGGGAAGGGTTTATCCGGCGCGCTCAGTCGTCGAAGCGGTCCTTCTTCAGATACTGGACCAGCAGCTTAAAGGTCTCGCCCAGGCCGTCGACGTGGCTCCGTTCATAACCGTGCGAAGCGTAAACGCCGGGGCCGATCAGGCCGGCCCGCACGTCGTAACCCACCCGCAGCGCGCAGGAAGCGTCGGACGAATAGCGGGGATAGATGTCCACCGCGTAATTCGCCTCGCATTCCTTCGCCGCCCGGATCAGGTTATTGACCACGTGGTGGTTATAGACGCCGCTCCCGTCCTTCGTGCAGATGGAGACCATCTCTTCTTTGCAGGAAAGCCCGGTCCCCACACAGCCCATGTCGACCGCGATGATCTCGACCGCGTCCCGCGGGATGCCGAAGGCGCCGCCATGCCCGATCTCTTCGAAGACCGTGATCAGCACGTCCACCCGCCGCGGCAGTTCCACCTGTTCGTCTTTCAGGTATTTCGCCAGGCCGAGCAGGATGGCCACCGACGCTTTATCGTCCAGGAACCGGCTCTTGATATAGCCCTTTTCCGTGATGCGGAAGCGCGGGTCGAGCGCGATGAGGTCCCCGGGCAGGATACCCAGTTTCTTCGTGTCTTCGTCCGTCTTCACCATCTCGTCGAGCACGATCTCTACGTTCTTCTCGATATTGCGCTCCGCCCGCACTTCCGGATTCACGTGCACGGAGGCGTTCTCGAGCTGGATCGTGCCTTCATAAGTCCCGTCAAAGCGGGTGATCACGCGGACGTTTTCAGTCTCGACGGAGGGCATGTGCAGATCGATATTGGAAATGGAAAGCCGCCCGTCCGCTTTGATGCCGGCCACGACGGCGCCGAGCGTATCGGCGTGCGCGAGCAGGGTCAGCGGATGCTGCTGCGGGCCGCCCAGGCTGACAAAAACGCCGCCCTTATTCAGGATCCGCGGGCTGTAGCCGAGGCGGGTCAGCTCTGCCGCCACATAAGCCGCCACCTCATCCGTATAGCCGGTGGGGCTGTCGATGTTCACGATCTTTCCCAATTGCTCCGCAATATAAGACTTGTAGCCCTGAAGTTCCATCTGTTCTGCTCCTTATTGTTTCAGCAGGGCCGCCAGGAGGGAGGCGCCGTTGAAGCTGGCATCGTCGTCGCCGTCGCCGATCAGGTCGGTCAGGCCGCCGCCCGCGCTGCCGGAGGAAGCGCCGAACAGGCTGGACAGCATGCCGGCCGTGGACTGCGGCGTCGCCGCGCTGCCAGAATCTTCGCCAGATCCCATCAGGCCGGCGAGCATGCTCATGGCGTCAACACCGGCCGGTTTGGGCTGCGCCTGGACCTGCGGTTTTTTCTTTTTGCCGCCTAAGAGCGAACCGAGGAGGCTGGAGAGAAGGCCGCCGCTCGGCTTCGCCTGCTGCTGCGGGGCCTGCTGCTGGGCGCCCATGAACATCCCCATGAGGTCGGAGAGATCCAGACCGTCGGACAGATCCACCGCGCCGGCTGCCGGCTTGGCGTTCTGCGCCTGTGAGGTGGCCGCGGAGAGGCCGGAGAGGATGGCCGGGGCGATATTGTTCAGCGTCGTCTGGACCTGGTCGTCGGAGAGCCCCGTCTGCTGGGCGAGGCCGTTGGTGACGGAAGGCGTATTGGCGCCCAGGATGTGGTTCAGGATCGCCGCGCCGTCCTGCGCGTCGGCTTCCGTGATCTGCTGGCTGATGGTCTTCTTGCTCGTGTGCTGCGTCAAAGCGCCAAGCAGGGAGGCCACGCCGGAAGCGGAAGAAGTGTTTTTCGTCAAAGCCTTGATGATGATCGGCAGCGCCATGATGATCAGCTTGGTGATCTGCGAATTCTTGGCGCCGGTCTTCTTGGCCAGCGCGTTTACGGAGCTGTCAGAGACCATCGTGCTTAAAAGCATATTCAGTAAATTCATATTCGCGTCCTTTCTTTCCATATTGCCGGAGACACAAACCCGCGCGCCCGGCTTATCTCTTTTTTTGTTAGTATAGCGCAAACTCCGCCGTCTGTCACCAGAAAACGCAGGATTCCGGCTTGCTGTTCCAAGGTGTTTTTTGCCTTTCGCGGCGGAATGCCCCCGCTGCATCAAGCCGGCCGGTTTATGCGTTTTCGGCATATCTTTTCTTGTCTGACTTCCTTGAAATTCATTGACTTTCTACTTTTAATAGGGTAAGATTTTTACGTGCCGAAGGCGCTTAAAATGCTTTGCTGATATAAGCTCGGTAAGATGGTCCGAACGTTTCTACCGTGACGCCGTTCAAGTCACGACTATTGGCAGCCACTGGCGGGTCTCCCCCGGGAACGCGCCAGGCCGGACGCCATCGGAAACCTTTCGGACAGACCGCTAAAGCGCGCTGTCCGCTTTTATTTACAGGAAAGATCCGGAGGCTGATTTGAAGAAGATGCAGGAGATGATCCTGGCGGAAGGGAAGGTCCTTCCGGGCGGGATCCTGAAAGTCGGAAGCTTTCTGAACCAAAAGATCGACACCGCCTTTCTCGCGGAAATGGCGGAAGAGATCGCCCGTCTTTACGGGGGCTGCGGGGTCAATAAGATCCTGACCGTGGAATCGAGCGGTATCGCCATCGCGGCTGCGGTCGGCATCGTCATGAAAGTGCCGGTGGTCTTTGCCAAGAAGCACCGTTCCAGCAACGTTGACGGTGAGACCTACGGGGCGGACGTCCACTCCTTCACCCATGGCACGGATTACCGCATGGTCGTGAGCCGCGACTATATCGGGCCGGAAGACCGGGTCCTCCTGGTCGACGATTTCCTCGCCAACGGCCAGGCCCTGAACGGACTAATTAAGATCGTGGAACAGGCCGGCGCCGAGCTCGTCGGCTGCGCCATCGCCATCGAAAAATGCTTCCAGGGGGGCGGCGACGCGCTCCGGGAAAAAGGGATTCGCGTGGAATCCCTGGGCATGATCGAGAGCATGACCGACGATTCGATCACCTTCCGCGTTTGAGGAAGCAGCCCTGGCCCTGCCGCGGCGGTAAGGGTGACAGGCGGCTTTGATAAAACTGGTAATGACGTATCCGGGGCGCCCCATGCGCAACGTACCGGCGAGCGCCCTGCGCCCCGGATACTGATTTTAGACCAACCCACTGATTCATTTTCACGTCATTTTTAAGGAGGAACGACTCAATGAAAAAGAAAAGTTTGGTGCTTCTGTTGATTGTGGTACTCGCTGCTGTAACGCTCCTGGCCGGATGCGGCGGCAGCAGCAACTCGGGCTCCAGTGAACCCGCCCAGGAAGCGGAAGAAGCTCCCGCTTTCAAGGCCGGTTTCATCTGCCTGCACGACGAGAACTCGACCTACGACCTCAACTTCATCAACGGAGCCAAGGAAGCCTGTGAAAAACTGGGCATCGAGTA
This sequence comes from Bacillota bacterium, assembly GCA_017437565.1. Classification (GTDB taxonomy): domain Bacteria; phylum Bacillota; class Clostridia; order Peptostreptococcales; family Anaerovoracaceae; genus Eubacterium_B. The sequence continues at coordinate 1,368 of JAFRYQ010000184.1, read as the reverse complement.
TATGATCAAGACCAATATCCCCGAGGGACAGGAATGCTACGACGCGGCAGCGGACATGGTCGACGCCGGCTGCAACATCATTTTTGCCGACTCCTTTGGTCATGAAGACTATATGATCGAAGCCGCCAAGGAATTCACGGACGTCCAGTTCTGCCATTCCACCGGCACCAAGGCCCATACCGAAGGCCTGGACAACTATCACAACGCGTTCGCTTCCATCTATGAAGGCAGATACCTCGCCGGCGTCGCCGCGGGTCTCAAGCTGAACGAAATGATCGAAGCCGGCGACATCACCGCGGAACAGGCCAAGATCGGCTACGTCGGTGCCTTCACCTACGCCGAAGTAATCTCCGGTTACACGTCCTTCTTCCTCGGCGCCCGCTCCATCTGCCCGTCCGCGACCATGGAAGTCACCTTCACCGGTTCCTGGTACGATGAGACCGCTGAAAAGGAAGGCGCGACCAACCTGATCAATGACAACTGCGTCCTTATCAGCCAGCACGCTGACTCGATGGGCGCCCCGACCGCCTGCGAAAACGCCGGTGTTCCGGACGTTTCCTACAACGGCAGCACCGTTGATGCCTGCCCGAATACCTTCATCGTTTCCTCCAGAATCGATTGGGCTCCGTATTATGAATACGCCATTAAAGCCGCTATGGCTGGCGAAGCCATCGATACCGACTGGACCGGCACCCTGGCCACCGAATCCGTCCGTCTGACCGACGTGAACGGCAACGCAGCCGCGGCCGGAACCGACGAGAAGATCGCGGAAGTCAGAAAAGGCCTGGAAGACGGCAGCATCCACGTATTCGACACCTCCACCTTCACCGTTGACGGCAAGACGGTCGACAGCTATATGGCGGACGTCGACACCGATCCGGCTTATGAAGGCGACACCGAAGTCATCGCGGACGGTTATTTCCACGAATCCGAATTCAGATCCGCTCCGTATTTCGATCTCCAGATCGACGGCATCACCCTGCTGGATACGGCGTTCTAATGATCCAGCGCCCGGCCGCCGGAACGCGGCCTGACGCGAAATGAATCGTTACAAGTAGAGCTGCGCAAGAGTCCCTCTCGCGCAGCTCTTTTGCTTTGATTTTTCTTCTTTATTCTAATGCAGAGACGGCTTCTGTCGTGTATAATAAACGTGACGCGGGCATCCGCGGCACATTGTTTTACGTTCCTGAATTGTCAGGCGCGATAAAGGATTCCTGAAGCAATTGCATGATCTGGGAGGTAATTTTGGACGGCAAGACCACGCAGGCGGCGCGTGAAACGGAGACGCGCACACCGGCAGTCCGCATGCAAGGCATCACCAAGACCTTTGGGACCATCGTCGCCAATCGCGACGTCTCGCTCGATATC
>JAFRYQ010000016.1 GCA_017437565.1 Bacillota bacterium | reverse complement strand
GCTTCCGGTGAGAGAAAATCGGGTACTTTCGCCTCGCAATCAGGCTCCTGATACCGCAGCTGCCGGTGCCCGAATCGATCTCCGGTATTTTTAGCTTCCGGTGAGAGAAAATCGGGTACTTTCGCCTCGCAATCAGGCTCCTGATACCGCAGCTGCCGGTGCCAACCGCTTCTTGCCAGCCCCGGCCCCAGCCATAACTGCCATCCACCCGGTCGTCAGCCCTGTTCGGCGGCTTTGATCGCGGCGATGGCGCGCAAGGTACGCAAGCCGTCGCGCAGGTTGTCCCCGGTATCCTGATTGTCCGGATTCGCGGCCATATACTGGTCGAAATACCGGAAGTAATAGCCGATCAGGTCGGCGCTGTCTTCCCACTCGGCGCGCTGTTTCTCCGTCAGGTCCCGGTTCCCCAGACCGTACCGTTCGGAAAGCACCTTACCGAGATAAGCGCTGAATTTTTGCTGGCCGCGGGCATTCAGGTGTTCCCCGTCATACCAGTCGGCTGTTTTATCCAGGCCGAGTTCGCCCTGGACGGCGCTGAAATCGATATAATCGAAGCCGCGCGCCTGCACGATCTCCGCCACCCGGTTATTCCGCAGGTATTGATTGTAGCTGCGGTCATCGATCACCTGATGCGGGAAACGGCAGAAGACGACGTGCTCGATCCCGGAGGCCTCAGCCAGATCCATGAATTCATTCAGCCGCTCCTCCGCCAGCGGGTCGAGGGGCAAGGTGCCCGTCTCTCCGCTCAGATCGCGTTCTTCCCCCGTCGGTTTGATGACCGTATGCGAGAAGGTGCCGCGCAGGCGGCAGTGGCCGTCTTTATAGATATTCAAAAGGTCCAGGTTCGGTTTGCTCTTCCACTTGCCGTGGTATTTGATGAGCGGCACGTAATAGCTCATGGCGCTGTCGGTGCCGAGATCGTTCACGAGGTCGATCTTATTGCGGGAGAGCTTCATGCTGTCGGCAAGATAGCGGATCGCCGCGTATTTATGAAGCAGCTCGTCATCGTAGACGCAGCCATTGACTTCGACGAGCAGTACTTTCGGATGCTGCGTCTTCAGGATCTCCGTCAGCTCGTATTTCCAGAGCGTGACGGGATTCGTTTCAAAAGCGAAGGGATAACTGGTAAAGCCGTAAAGCCGATAGGCTTCCGGCGCCGCGTAATCGTTATAGACTTCGCTGGAGCCCAGGACGATCATCTCCAGGCTATCTGGATCCTCCAGATAGAGGCCGCGCAGGCGCATGTCGTTATTATCGATCTGGCGGAGCCAGAAGGTCTGCGCCAGGAAAAACCCGATTGTTAGACAGAGGACGAGCGACAGGATGCCGATGGTTCGTTTCACGTATTTCTTCTTCATCGCCGCCTCCTTTCTAGAACTGCTGATAGACGAATTCCGCGGCGCTATAGCCGGGCCCGTACCAACCGAAGAGCACGATCGCCACGATCGCCGCCGCGATGATAAGCCACTGCAAAAGCGCCGGCCGGCGGGTCGTCAGCTCCCCCGGTTCTTCCAGGCCCGTCCGCTCCAGACGGACACTGAACCAGAAAACGATCAAAGCCGCCAGGGCGAGGATCATATAATCCGTCTTGGTCAGCGTCAAAGCTTTGATCTGCTCCTTCAGCAGCCCAACCTGCCAGTTCAAAGCGGTCCGTTTCAACATGGAAAGCGCCCCGCGGGCACTTAAGGCGAGGTCGAAATAATAGCCGATCAGGACGAGCACGAAGGTGCGCGCCATCTGGAAGACCCGGTAGAGGAAGGAACGCCCGAACGCTCCGGTCTTCTCCCGGAGCGCCGTAAGCTGCGGCGCGAGGAGCGTGGAGAGCGCGACGATCAGGCCGTTATAGATACCGAAAGCGAGATAACGGCTGTTGGAACCGTGCCAGATGCCGACCAGCAGGAAGACGACGAAGGAAGCGATCGCCGCCGGTAAAGCCCGCCCGGTCTTGCCGGAAAAGCGTTTGCCCAGTTTCAGGAAGGGCCCGGACACGGCGAGCGTATAGAAGACGTATTTCTTCATCCACTCGCCCAGGGTGATATGCCACCGCCGCCAGTAATCATTGATGCTGGTCGCGAAATACGGCCGGCGGAAGTTGACCGCCATGTCGATGCCCAACATCTTCGCGACGCCGCGCGAGATATCGATCCCGCCGGCAAAGTCGGCGTAAAGCTGCAGCGCGTAAAGGAGCACCACGAAGAAAGTCGCCAGCCCGCCAAAAGCCGCGGGGTCCGCCGTGAAGACCGCAATTGCTGCCGCAGCGCGGTCGCCGATGATGAGTTTGCGGAAAAGCCCCCACAGGATCAGGCTGCCCCCCAGCCGGAAACGTCGCCACTCCGGCTTATGCTCAGCCGTAAGCTGCCCGGCCAGGGCATTGAAATCCCCGATCGGCCCCTGCACGATCTGGGGGAAGAAGGAGATGAAGAGCGCCAGTTTGAACGGATTCGTTTCCGCTTCCGTCTCCTCCCGGTAAACATCGATCAGATAGCCTGTCGACTGGAACGTGTAAAAGGAAATACCGATCGGCAACAGCAGACGGAAAGGTTCGTCCCCCGCCGGCAGATGAAAGAGAAGCGCGACCAGTCCGGACGCGTAAACGTTAAAATACTTCAGCGCGGCCAGCACGCCGAAATTCAAAAGCAGGGCAAGAACCAGCAAAGCCCGCCGTTTTCCCTCCGCCTGTTTTTTGAAAGCGGCTTTTTCTTCCCGGGACCAGACGGCTTTATTTTCCTTTACCTTTCGCTTCGTCTCCGCGCTGATCTTGCGCATCCCCAGGCCGGCCAGCCAGATCGTCACGATCGTGAAGAGGATGAAGGCGGAATACCGCACGCTAAAGGTCAGATAGAAGCCCGCGCTGGCAATAAGCAGGACGCACCACTGATATTTCTTAAGCGGGAAGAGATAATAGATGATGATGGTTGCGGCCACGAAAGCCGCAAAGGCGAAAGACGTATAGGTCATAGCCCCTCCGGCAGATCTTTAAAGCCCCTGTGGCAGGTTCAGCGTATAGGTCTCGATACGGTCACGCAAAAGTCGCAGTTCCCCGCTAGCGGTCACCAGATAGACCGCCGGCAGATCCCGCGAAAGGAGCAGCGCGATGCCCTCCGTCACGGAATAAGCCCCGGTCCGGTGGAAGGACAGCCGGTCCCCAGTCTTAAGGCCGAAAAGCTCCGCGTCGCGGCAGATGACGTCCGCCGTGGTGCAGAGGCTGCCGCAGACCGTCCAGGCCTGCGCTTCCCCACCCCGGCTGAAATGCCCGATGACCGGTACCAGCATTCCGGAAAGCTGTCCGTCGTATTTTACCTGGTGCGCGCCGCCGTCGACGATCGCGTACGGCACCTCTTCACAGATCTTCTGATCGCAGACCGTCGTCACATAGGTGCCGCAAGGCGCGGCAAAGAAACGTCCCATCTCCACGGTCAGGTGCACGTTTTCGCCGGTCTCGCGCACGGCCGGCGCGATTTCTCTTAAGGCCGCCAGTTCTTTTTCTTCGGCTTCGGCATCGCTCTTCTCGAAATAGGCGGCATCCAGGCCGGCGCCGTATTCCAGATCCCGCACCCGGAAGCCGTATTCCTGCTCCAGTTCCGCGATCAGTTTCGTCAACCGGGACAGTTCCTTTAGGTTCTCCTTGGCCTTACGCTTCTGCGTCCCGGAGAAATAATGGATGCCGGTGATCTCCAGCCAGGGGTGTTCCCCGCGCTCGGCGATCAAAGCCTTCAGGTCCTTCTTATCCATGCCAAACTGGCTGCCTGCCGTCAGGCGCAGTAAGACCGCGACCTTCCTGTCCGGATCCCCGGCCTGTAATTCGCGCGCCGCTTCGCTGATCATCCGGAAATGCGCCGGGCTTTCCGCCGTCAGGACCGCCGCACCATAAGCAATGGCTTCCCGGATCTCTGCCGGCGTCTTGTTGACGCCTGAGAAGAGGATCCGTTCCGGCGCGATCCGCAGCGCTTTACAGATCGCGAGTTCTCCCGGGCTGCAGACTTCCACCTTGGCAAAGGTATCCGGCAGCGCGTTCAACAGGAAAGGATTGGCTTTGATGGAAAAGCAGAGGTCGACTTCCGGCCCGAAGGCTTCCCGTACCTGCTCCGCGCGGACGCGAAAGGCCGTCTCCGAAAACAGATAGGCCGGCGTCCGCACCTGATCGACGTAACGATCAAGTTCATTCATCGGATCGCTCCTATTCTCCTACTCTTCGTCCAGCTTCTCCAGCAGGCCGACCATGGCATCTACGGAATCGAAATACTGCGGCTTCAGGAAATTGGGCTTGATGCGGATATCGAATTCATCGTCGATCGCCCCGATCAGGCCGACGATATCGATGGAATCCAGCACCTTGCCAGAAACTAAAGCCGTTTCCTTTTCAAAATCGATATCCGGGCGGGCTTCCTGCAGGATCCCGAGCAGTCTTTCTTTCAGATTTTCCATTGAGGTCCTCCTTATGATCTAGAGCCGTAACCGGCTTACAAACGGTTTTCGCAAGCGGTCCGGGCACACAAATATCCTATTATAGTATACACCAAATCGTTCTTTTTTCAATGCTTTTCGGGTAAGAAACGAAAACCGGCGCTTCGCGAAGAGCGCCGGTAGAAATCAGGATATTGCCTCCGGGAGCGGCTCGTTTTCTTTCGGGATCGACCCGGAAACGTGACGCCAGAGGAAGAATTGCATGATGCTGGTCAGGATCCAGCTGAGCGGATAAGCGTAGTAGACGACTTCGATGGTGCCGACCATACGGAAGGCCGTTTGCATCCAGACGATCCGGAACAGGCAGGTCCCGATGAGCGCGATCAGCATCGGCGCCAGCGAACGCCCCATACCGCGGGAAGCGGCGGAAAAAGAATCCATGAAGCTTTCCAGGCAGAGCAGCGACGCCACCAGGACGATGCGCAGCTTCCCGGCAACGATGACCGCCGGATCTGTATTATAGAGGCTTAGAAGCTGCGGGCTGAAGATGCGCATCAGCGTGCCGACCCCTAAGGCGAAGGCAAAATTGAGGAGCATCGTCGTCCAGAGGATCTTACGGATGCGGGCATATTGCCGGGCTCCGTAATTCTGGCCAATGAAGGTCATCGTCGTCGTCATGAAACTGCCCATAAAGGCATACTGGAAAGTCTCAATATTGGCCCCGGCCGTATTGCCGGCTACGGTTACCGTACCGAAAGAGTTGACCGCGGACTGGATCATCAAATTAGGGATGGCGAACATCGCGCTCTGCAGGCCGGACGGAATACCGATCCGCAGCATCCGGATGAGCTCATTCCGGTAGAAACGCATCTCCTTCAGGTGCACCTGGTAACCGGCGCCTTCCTCGCGGATCAGGCAGCGCAGGGTCAGGAAAGCTGAAACGACCTGGGAAAGCAAAGTCGCCGCCGCGACACCCACTACGTCCAGATGAAAACCGATCACGAAGATCAGGTTCAGGACCACGTTCATGACGCCGGAGATGACTAAGAAGATGAGCGGCCGCTTGGAATCCCCTACCGCTCTCAGGATCGCCGCGGCATAGTTATAGACCGCCATGGCCAGCTGTCCGCAGTAAATGATACGGATATAGAGGAGCGACTGCTCGATCACGTCCGGCGGCGTGGAGATCAGGACGAGGAGCGGCCGGGAAATCAATAGGCCAACCACCGTGGCGATGCCTCCTGAGAGGAGGGCGAGCGGGACCGCCGTATGTACCGCCCGGTGCAGCCATTTCTTATCATTGGCTCCGTAAGCCTGTGAGACGACCACGCTGGCCCCCGTAGAGAGCCCCATGATCATCGTGCTCACCAGCATCACTGCCGTTCCCGTCGCGCCGACGGCGGCCAGCGCCCGGCTCCCGGCAAAGCGGCCTACGACGACCGTATCCGCCGCGTTAAAGAAGAACTGCAGAAAAGACGAAAGCACCAGCGGCAGCGCGAAGCGCATCACCGCGGGAACAATCGGCCCGGTTCTCATCTCAATTCGATTCTTAGCCGGCACGTCCCTTCTCCTTTCCACATTCTCCAAAAACACAGGCCAGTCAATGTGATATTTTACGACAGGCGCCGGAGTTTTACAATGCCATCGGCGAAATATTTTATAAGATGCAAGATGATTTTCTTTCCATTCCGCCTTGCCCCGACCCGGCCTTTCCCAGTATAATAAAGTGATTTTTGAACTCTGCTGGATCTGGTTTTAGAAAGGGTTTCTGAAAATGAAAACTGTCAACCGTCCCGCGCGGCAGGTCTCCCGCCTGGTTCTTCACCTGCTGCTCATCCTGGCGTTCACCTTAGCGACCTTCCTGATCACGACTCCCTTTACAACCGAAAGAGCTTTCGCGGCGACGGAAACGCAGCTTATCTGGCAGCGGCTGGAGGAGCTGGAAACCCTGGCTTTGAACGCCGGCGATAACCTGGATGTCGCCTACAAGACTCCCAAAAACTATTTTACCATCAACAATAAAGGCGACGTCTATAACACCAGCCAATGCCTGCTCTCCAATGTTCTGCAGAAAAATACCGCCATCCGCAGCCTGTGTACCAAGAACAAAGGCGGGGTCCCGTCCTTTTCCGCCTGCTTTAAGGATACCCACTGGTGTCGTGATTATGGCGGAAAAACTTCCATTAACGGGTACGAATGCTACGCCTTCGCCAATTTCGCTGCCTGGTATCTGGGCGCGAAAGACTCGTCCAGCGTTCTCAGTTACAGCAAGATCGTTTACGACAAAGCTTTCACGAAAGCCAGTTTTGTCAACGCCGGCTGGCGCGTCGGCGATGTCGTCCGCATCAGCCGGTACGAAAATGGGAAATGGCTTGGACATTCCGTCGTTCTGGTTCATGTCCATGACAATAAGATCACCGTCCTGGATGCGAATTACTGGAACTCCCGCTATGGTTACTGCCGCATCATGCTGCACAATATAACCTATAATTCCGCGCAACGGATTGCCATCTCCCGCCCCAAGATCTACGGCGCGAATAGCAACACCTATACCATTCAGTATAACGCGAACGGCGGTTCCGGCAGCATGGCCGATACCAAAGTCACCTACGGGGTCCAGCACACGCTGCGCGCGAACACCTTTACCCGCGCGGGTTATACCTTTAAAGGCTGGTACGGCTACCGCAAGAGCGACGGCAAATGGCGCTATACCGACGGTACGAACAGCGGCTGGTACGCAGAAGGCAGCCAGCCCTCCGGCTATTATAAAACGCTCTGGGAGGACCAGCGCACGATGGGTGGCAAGGGTTCCGAAGTCAATG
>JAFRYQ010000183.1 GCA_017437565.1 Bacillota bacterium | reverse complement strand
TTGAGGAGAGGAGAAAGAATATGTCAGATGAACGTTTCAGCCGCACGGAACGGCTTCTGGGTGAAGAAGCGATGACATGCCTTGCGGAAGCCCGGGTCGCCGTTTTCGGTCTCGGTGGCGTGGGCGGTTACGTTGTAGAAGCCCTGGCGCGCTCCGGCGTCGGCGCCCTGGACCTGGTCGATCACGTTACGGTCCGCCTGAGCAATCTCAACCGGCAGATCATCGCCTTAGAAAGCACGGTCGGACAAGAGAAGGTCAGGGCCTGGGAAGACCGCATCCGTCAGATCGCGCCTTCCTGCCGCGTTACGACGCATCCGGTCTTTTTCCTGCCGGAAGAGAAAGAACGCTTTGATTTCCGGCTTTACGATTACGTCGTCGACGCCATCGATACCGTCGCCGGCAAGATGGGACTGATCGAACAGGCCAGGGCGGCCGGAACACCGGTCATTTCCGCTTTAGGCGCGGGCAATAAACTCGATCCGACCCGGTTCCGGGTGGCCGACATCTATGAAACGTCTGTCTGTCCCTTGGCGAAGGTGATCCGCAAAGAATGCCGGAAAAGGGGCATTGATAAGCTGAAGGTGGTCTATTCTGACGAAGAACCGCGGAAGCCGTATCCCACCGCCAACGCGGATGAAAAGAGTCCTGGCCATCCGGCCCCGGGTTCTGTCGCTTTCGTGCCTTCCGTCTGCGGGCTGATCATCGCCGGAGCGGTCATTCAGGATCTGATCCATAAAAAATCCTGATGGATTCCATAGAAAATAATTGTTGATAAAATTCTGAAAAATCAAGGCAACTGCCTTGATTTTCTTTGTTCCGGGTTGGAAAATAGAATCATAAAGGAGGTGCAGCTCATGAATGCGCATGAAGACGGAATGATGTGGGCTTTGGTAAAAGAAAAACCGGAAGAAGGCCTGTGGATGAAACGGGTACCGATCCCGGAGGTCGGTCCGAACGACGTCAAGATCAAGATCCATAAGACCGCGATCTGCGGTACCGACGTCCATATCTATCAGTGGAATGAATGGGCACAGCATACCATTCAGGTCGGCCTGACCGCCGGTCATGAATACGTCGGCGAGATCGTTGAAGTAGGAGCTGGCGTGGACGGACATAAACCCGGCGATCTGGTTTCCGGGGAAGGCCATATCACCTGCGGGAAATGCCGCAACTGTCTGGAAGGACATAAGGAAAACTGCCGGAACGCGAAAGGCGTAGGCGTGAACCGGAACGGCGCTTTCGCGGAATACCTGGTGATCCCGTCCGCGAACGTTTGGCCTTGCCGGCCGGATATTCCGGAAGAGATGTACGCGATCTTCGATCCATACGGCAATGCGACGCATGCCGCTTTAACTTACGACGTCCTGGGGGAGGATGTTTTGATCTCCGGAGCCGGTCCCATCGGCTGTATGGCGGCGGCCATCGTCCGTTTTTCCGGCGCGCGGAACGTCGTGGTGACTGACTTCAACGATTACCGGCTGGATCTGGCTAAAAAACTCGGCGCTACCCGGACCGTGAATCTGAAACGGGAGGACCTGCGTGACGTCATGAAAGAGATCGGCATGACGGAAGGCTTTGACGTAGGCCTGGAGATGTCCGGATCCCCGCAGGCCCTGGACCTGATGATCCATACCATGTTTAACGGCAGCCGCATCGCGCTGCTGGGCTTACAGAGCACGCATACCACGGTGGATCTGGAAACGGTGATCTTTAAGGGCATCAGCATCAAAGGCATCTACGGACGGAAGGTCTGGGATACCTGGTATAAGATGACGACCATGTTACAGGCCGGGCTTGATCTTTCGCAGATCATCACGCACCGGTTCGATATCCGCGATTATGAGAAAGGCTTCCAGGCGATGATCTCCGGCCAGTCCGGTAAGGTCGTTCTGGATTGGGCGCATATCAACGATTAAGGAGGATGAAAAATGACGGACAGAAAAACGGCTCTCGCCGGCTACAAAAAACAGGTGGATGACATTCGCGAAGCCGGCCTCTTTAAGAATGAAATACCGATCGTATCGCCGCAGGGCGCGCACGTGAAGCTGGCTGACGGACGCGAACTGGTCTGCATGTGCGCCAATAACTACCTCGGCCTCGGTGATAATGAACGACTCATTGCCGCCGCCAAAAATGCCTATGACAAGAAGGGCTTCGGGGTCGCTTCCGTACGCTTTATCTGCGGGACGCAGGATATCCATAAGGAGCTGGAGGCGCGCATTTCTTCCTTCCTGGGGACGGACGACACCATTTTATACTCATCCTGCTTTGACGCCAACGGCGGGCTGTTTGAACCGCTCCTGGGCAAAGACGACGCGATCATCAGCGACGAACTGAACCACGCCAGCATCATCGACGGAGTACGGCTCTGCAGCGCCAAACGTTACCGCTATAAGAATAACGATATGGAAGATCTGGAACGGAAGCTGCAGGAAGCCGATGCGGACGGCGCTAAGATCAAACTGATCGCCACCGACGGTGTCTTTTCCATGGATGGCATCATCTGCAACCTGAAAGGGATCTGCGATCTGGCCGACAAGTATGAAGCCTTGGTCATGGTCGACGACAGCCATGCGGTCGGTTTTGTCGGCGCGCACGGACGTGGTACTTCCGAATACAACGGCGTAGAGGGGCGCGTGGATATCATCACCGGGACTTTGGGCAAAGCTCTCGGTGGCGCTTCCGGCGGCTATACTTCCGGACGGAAAGAGATCATCGACCTGCTGCGTCAGCGCAGCCGTCCTTATCTCTTCTCCAATTCACTGGCTCCGGCCATTGCTGGCGCCAGCCTGGAGCTCTTCACCATGCTTTCCGAAAGCACGGCGCTGCGCGATCATCTGGAGGAGATCACGACGTATTACCGGCAGAAACTGGTGGATAACGGCTTTGATATCATTCCCGGAACCCACCCTTGCGTACCGGTCATGCTCTACGACGAGAAAATAGCCGCTGAATTCGCGCGCCGTATGGTCGAAAAGGGCGTTTACGCCGTTGCGTTCTCTTATCCGGTCGTACCAAAAGGAAAAGCCCGCATCCGTACGCAGGTCTGCGCGGCGCATTCCAAAGAGGATCTTGACTTTGCTGTAGACTGCTTCATTAAAGTAAGGGAAGAAATGGGACTTTGATTACAGGGGCGCTTGACTATTCCTGCGAAAACGAGTAAAATTTTTGCATAAAAATAGTTTATAAGCAGGAGTATAAGATGAGAGCATCCAATAAAGAGAACGCGTTCAGCAGTTTTTTAAACCGTTTTTTACGGCAGTTCCACAGCAATAATCCGAAGAAGATCCGCATCGGAAGGTATCTGATCAACAAGAGCTTCGCGATCGGCGTTTTGGTCGTGTTGATCCTGATCCTCATCCTGATCGCCGGTTCCTGCGGGGCTCGCGGCAAGGATAAGAATAAGGATGAAGAGAAGGACAAACCCGCAACTTCGCAGCAGGAGCAGCAGGCGGAAGAACAGCAGCAGGCAGCCGAACCGGTACCGGCCGGAGCCTGGGAAGTCCTGCTCGGCAGCAATAGGGTTGCGGTCTTCTCCACTGAAGCAGAAGCCAATGCCTTCATCGACCGGATCAAACTGACAGCGACGAATAACGCCGATGAAGCCAAGCGGGCTAAACTCACACCGGAGATGTCGGTCAAAGAAGTCATGCTGGCGGCCGGTGAACAACCGCCGACCCTGACGACGAACGTTGACCAGGTCATCGCCGGGCTGTTGGAGAAGAGCGGGGAAGTCGAGGAGTACGTCTGCAATGAAGACGATACGATGTGGGGAATTGCCCAGGCCTACGGCGTCGATCTGGACGAGCTTCTGGAGAATAATCCGGATATCGATCCCGATTCGCTGAGCGCCGGCGACGTAGTCCGCATCTTCAAAGGCGCGCCGAAGGTCGTCGTCACCGTCGAAGATAGCGGCAATTAAACCTTCGGGAACGATCAAACCGGCAGGCGGAACAGCTTGCCGGTTTTTCTCAATGTCTTATTATTGGTATAGAAGGAGGAAAAGATGAAAGTAATCTGGATCGGACATGCCTGTTTTAAGATCGAGAGTAAGGGGGCAAGCATTCTCTTTGATCCATACGAGGATGGCAGCGTACCGGGTCTGGATCCGGTGCGGGAAGAAGCGGATCTGGTCTTCGTGAGTCATGAACATTTTGACCATAACGCGCGCAAGAACGTCTCTCTGAGTGGAAAAACGGCACTTCCTTTCTGTGTCAAAACGCTTGACACCTATCACGATGACCGGCAGGGCGCGCTCCGGGGGCCTAACCGTATCACCATCGTTGATGACGGCTCCGTGAAACTGGCCCATCTCGGCGATCTCGGCTGTGAACTGGAGCCGGAACAAATGGAAGAACTCACCGGCCTGGACGTCGTCCTGGTGCCCATCGGCGGTTTTTATACGATCGACGCCTCGCAGGCTGCTTCCCTGGTCAAACGGTTAAAACCACGCTATGTCATTCCCATGCATTTCCGCGACGACGGCCTCGGCTTTGGCTTTGACGTGATCGGTTGTGTGGAAGATTTCGTGCAGGCGATGGGCAGCGCCGCCTTCCAGGAAGCAAGCGCGGTCGAAATCGGACCAAGCGGGGCGGAAGAAAAAGAAATACCGGCTGAACCACAGGTTCTGGTTCTGGAGCCGGCTAATCTGTCGCGTTAAACTACGCGCGGCTTTATTGCGTTTCCAGTTCGGCGCGGATGCGCTTCGCGACTTCCCGCGGTGTCAGCCCATCCGTTGGGATGCGTAGATGAGCAGCAGCTTGATAAAATGGCATTCGGACAGCGAGCATGGCGGCAAGATCCTGCTCGCTGTTTTTATCCTGCAGGAGCGGCCGGCTCGTGTCGCCCTGTAAACGCTGCCAGAGGGTCGCCGGGGACGCTTCCAATAGTATGACAGAGCCGGATGATTTTAAAAGTTCCCGGTTCCCGGACGAGAGAGGGACGCCGCCGCCGCAGGAGACGATGGCCGGCGGGAAAGAACCGGTGGCGATCTCCTTTAACAGCGCGGTTTCGGCGGCACGAAAACACGCTTCACCGTCTTCCGCGAAGATCGCCGGAATACTTTTCCCGGCCCGTGCTGCCAGCAGGGCGTCCATTTCCAAAACCGGGCGGAGAAGCAAGGCGGACAGTTCCGTGGCTACCGCTGTTTTCCCGGTTCCCATATAACCGATGAGGTAGAGATTCCTTTTCTTATCCATGGCGCCAGTATAACATATTTCTTCCGCTCCATGCTTACTTTTCACCTTACCTATGATAAAATACCGCAAGAGAGTAATAAAAGAAGGAGAAGGGTATGGACATCAGCGGACACACCAGATTATTAGGTTTTTTTGCCGATCCTGCGGAGCATTCGCAATCACCGGCAATGTACCAGGCTTGCTTCCGTGAGCTGGAGCTGGATTACTGTTATCTGGCCTTCCGGATCCCGGAAGGGGAGATCGGCCGGGCTGTGGAAGCGCTGCGGGTCCTGAATATGCGGGGAGCCAATATTTCCATGCCCCATAAGCAGAAGGTCATTCCTTACCTGGACCGCTTGGATGAAACGGCCAGACTCTGCGGGGCGGTCAATACGATCGTCCAGGAAGACGGTATCCTGACCGGATATAATACGGATCTGGCCGGAGCCGGCAGAGCTTTGCGGGAAATGGACTGTACCGCCGGTATGGGATCAAAGCGGGGACAGGCCGTGCTGTTAGGATTAGGCGGAGCCGGCCAAGCTGTCCTGGCCGCCTTATGCGCGCTGGAGGAACCCGCCATCTCCGTTTTTGTGCGCGAACCGGAGCGGGCTTCCTATCAGGTCTTTCTGGACCGCCTGCACCGGCATCAGGAAGAGCAGGGAATGCATCGCTCAGCCATCCGCCTGCTTTCCCTCTGGGATACCAAACTCCTTAAAAAAGAATTGCATGCCAGCCATCTTTTGGTGAACAGCACCAGCGTCGGGATGGGGGAACGGGCCGGGCAAAGCCTGATCCCGGATCCCTCCTATCTGCAACCGGAACTGGCGGTGATGGACGTCATCTACGCACCCCGGGAAACAGAATTGCTCCGGCAGGCCCGTCAGGCCGGGTGCCGGGCTTATAAAAACGGCTTGGATATGCTGCTCTATCAGGGCGCGGAAAATTTCCAACTCTTTACCGGCTGCGCGATGCCGATCCAGGCGGCGCGACAGGTCTTAGATAAATGAAATCAGGAAGTTAAGAAACAGATAACGACCATGGAAAGGAAAATCGCATGCTGAGAATCGAACATCTGACGAAAACATTCGGGGCAAAGGTTGCCGTTAATGATCTGAGCTTGCATATCCAGTCTGGCGAGATCTACGGCTTTATCGGGCATAACGGCGCCGGGAAGACGACGACCATCAAGGCCTGTTGCGGGATCATGGAATTTGACGCCGGCGAGATCTATGTCGGCGGGCACTCGATCCGTACGGAAGCGAATGCCTGCAAACAGATCATGGCCTATATCCCAGACAATCCGGATCTCTATGAATTTCTGAGCGGTGAACGCTATGTGAATTTTATCAGCGATCTCTACGGGGTCAGTTTGGAAGAACGGAAAGCAGGAATCGCCAAATACGGCGCCATGTTCGGGCTGACGGAGGAATTGCCGAAACCGATCGCGACCTATTCCCACGGCATGAAACAGAAATTGGCTTTGATCGCGGCGCTGGTGCATAAGCCGCGTTTGATCATCATGGACGAACCCTTTGTCGGCCTGGATCCGAAGGCTTCTTTCCTCCTGAAAGAAGAGATGAGGGAGCACTGCCGGCAGGGTGGGGCGATCTTCTTCTCGACCCACGTCCTGGAAGTGGCGGAAAAGCTGTGTGATAAAGTAGCTATTATCAAGAACGGCTGTCTGGTCACGTCCGGGACCATGGACGAGGTAAATGGCGACACCTCCCTGGAAGACGTTTTCCTGGAATTGGAAGGATAGGGGGTGGCTTATGGATGTGAACGGTTTTCCGGAAACGAAGGTTTCCGCAGGCAAAGCGCTGCGGGCCCTGATCCGAATCAAGCTCCTGGAGTTTATCAGCTCGCTGGGTGGTAAGAAAAAGTCTTCTATTGGCGGCATGATCGGCCTGATGATCTTTCTGGCCCTGGTCATCGCCTTCAGCCTGGGTTCGGTTTTTGTCGTGATCGCCATCGGCATTGATAATTCCGGCATCACCTGGCCCTATTTCTCGCTGTTGGGGGTGCTGACGCTCTTGCTGTGCTTCATCGGGAGTGTTTTCCTGACCGAAACGCAGATGTTCCAGGCGAAGGATAACGAACTGCTGCTCTCTATGCCTTTAAGTCCCCACGTCATCCTGCTCTCAAGGCTGCTTTCGCTGTTAGTCTTTGATTACGGTTACGCGCTGATTCTGGCTCTCCCGGCGGGCATCGTTTACCAGATCTTCATCGTCTTTGACCTGCCGGCGCTTCTGCTGTTTTTGCTGAGTTTCCTGACCTTACCGCTCATGTCCATGGCTCTCTCCATGCTGATCGCCTGGCTGTTCTCCGCCATTTCCGCGCGGATAAAGAGCACCCGGCTGATCAGGCTGATCCTGTCTATTGGGGCCTGCGTCGCTTATTTCTTCTTTCTGATGCGGGAACAGGAAGGCTTGAATCAGATGGCCGAGGATCCGGAAGCCTTTATCAAGCCGTTGGTGGAAGCGTTTCCGCCGCTTGGCTGGATGGGGAGGGGCATCGCGGAACATGACGCGCTTTCCTTCCTTCTCTATCTGGCGGCCTGTATCCTGCCTTTCGCCCTGGTCAGTTACGCGGTCGGCCGCAATTTTATCCACATCGTCTTAAGGGGGGAAGGACATCGTGATTTCCACTACAAGAGTCAGGGCAGTCGTGTAACGCCGGCTTTCCGGTCCATGGTGCAGTTGGAACTTACCCGTTTTCTCTCTTCGGTCGGCTATATGATCAACGCCGGTATGGGGCTGATCATGATGATCATCGCCTTGGTTTTCGCGCTATTGCGTGTGGATCAGCTGCAGGAAATGGTGGGAAGCTTGCAGAATATGGATGGCTTCCTGCCGGCTGCCGGTTGTCTGACCATCTTGGGTTGCCTTTGCCTCACCACGATCTCCTCCGCGACGATCTCTCTGGAAGCAAAAACTTTCTGGATCATGCGCGCGGCCCCGGTTACTTCGCGGGAGCTGCTGCTGGCTAAGGCTTTGCCGCATTTTTTGGTCTGCATTCCCTTTATCGTGGCCGGCGCGACCATGCTGCAGTTTGCGGGAACGATGTCGGCTGCCTGCCGGATCCTGCTCTATGTCGTACCGCTGACGGCTTCCGCCTATAACGCGCTGGCCGGGGTGCAGGCGAACCTCAATCATCCGAAATTCGACTGGAAAAATGAGACGCAGGCGGTAAAACAGGGATTCGCGCCGCTTGCCGCTATGATCTATAATATCATTCCTTTTGTCTTGACGATCCTGCTGCTGCCGGTCTTGCTGCTCATTCTGGAACAGCCGGTAAGTATCTGGGCCCTGGCCATAGAGTTGCTCTATCTGCTCTTCACCTGGCTGGCTTACGCCCGTCTTACCGGGAAGGCATCCGACCGGAAGCTGGTGGCCTTGAAGTGGTAGGGAGCGTTGACAAAAGACCCTGACTGTGCTATATTTTATAAAACATATACAATTCAGACACCAGTGCGCTTGTCGCACTGGTGTCGTGCTATAGGGGGTTGCTTTATCTAAATAAAGCGCTTTTCATGTTTCTGTCAAAGGAGGTACGCATGAGCGGAGCAAAGGAAATCAAGGAGATCGTGATCGACGGCCATCATCTGACGTTGGAGGAACTGGTCGCGGTAGCCCGGTTCGGAGCCGCGGTCCGGATCGGGGAAGAGGCTATGGAAGCGATGAAACGCTCCCGGGAGCTGACAGAGAAGATCGCGGCGCAACGCCGCGTCGCTTACGGAATCACGACCGGCTTCGGCGATTTCGCCACTGTGGCCGTACCGGAAGAACTGTCCAATAAGCTTTCGACCAATCTGATCCTCAGTCACTGCACGGCAACCGGTGATCCGTATACCGTCGAACAGGTGCGCGGTATGATGCTGTTGCGCGCGAACGCGCTCTGTGTCGGGATAAGCGGTGTCCGGCCGGTCATCGTCGAGATGTTGTGC
>JAFRYQ010000182.1 GCA_017437565.1 Bacillota bacterium | reverse complement strand
TTCCGCATCATATTCCGGGAAACGGAATTCAAAAAGACGTAACGTTGGGAATTCAGTTCCGAGGTTACGACGATCTGCGCCTCATAAGGAAAATAGGGGCCCGGCGGCAAATGAATGAAACCCGGCGCCGGCCACCGCACGGTCTGGCCTTCCTCCGCCAGTTCCTGCAACAGTTTCGTCGGCCGGACGTTGGTGACAAATGTTGCCGTCATCTCCCCGGCCGGCGTGCGCGTTCCCCCATCCGGCATGCGCGTTCCCCCTTCCGGCGTACGCGTTCCCCCATCCGGCGTGCGCGTTCCCACATCCGGCGTACGCGTTCCCCCATCCAGCGTACGCGTCCCCACATCCGGCGTACGCGTCCCGCTTTCCTGCGCTTCTCCGTCCTGCGCTTCTCCGTCCTGCGCTTCTCCGTCTAGTTTCCTCCGTAACGCTCTGGCTACTTCCATCTCATCCGGCATTATTGCCGCCGGCTCTTCCCGCAGTTCCCAGCAGAGCAGGCTGGCCCTGGCCAGCCCGGCCATCCCCAGGGTTCGGTCGGGGACCAGGCAGAAAATGGCGTTTTTCTCCCGGAAGATCCGCGTCAGGGGTTCTTCTATTGTCCCGGCTCTGCCGCCCGTTGCCCCAGTACTGTCACCGGTTGCCCCGGCGCTGCCGCGCACGACCAGGATATTGGTCTCTGCCGCCCGGCCGAGGCGTACCTCCCGGTATTCCGCCCGTAAGGCGGGATCCCTTTTCTCCAGTTCCAGCAATACCGCGGCGCGCAGCGCCGCGCCCCATTGATCCTGTGACATAAATTAGCTCCTTTCCGTTTTTCCGTTTCCTCTCCGTTTCTTCATTTCGCTTCATATGTTTCATTTGGTCCCTTTGCCGCATAGCTTCCGCATAGAAAAAGGACCGCTCGGCGCCGGGGCATTGTGCCTCGGACCTGCGGTCCTATTTCTGATCCAGTTGTGCGGAATCATCAGGCCTTTTCTGACCTGTACCGATTATAGCGGTTCCTTTTCCCCTTGTCTACCTTTTTCCGGTTTTCCCCATTGATGGAAGTTCATACCTGGGAAGGGACCTGTTCCAGTTTTTTCATTTTCGCGGATTTGTTACCGCTTTTTCCACTAAATGAGGTAACAAAAGCCTCTTTTTTTAAAAACTGGAACACTTTTCGTTCGGCGGAAGCCGATCAGCGCCGCTCCCGGGCCTATTCCGCCACGCCGCAGAGCTCCACGATGGCCCGCGCGTAGATGCGGCAGGCGAAATCGATCTGCTCCATGGTGATGAATTCATCGGCGCCGTGCATATTGTTATCTTCGTCCAGTTCACAGATACCGAAAGCAACGCCGCCCTCGATCTCATGGACGTAAGTGCCGCCGCCGATGCAAAGCGGTTTGGCCTTCTTGCCGGTCATGCCGTTATACAGTTTCATCAACGTCTGTACGAGCTCGGAATCTCCCGGAACACAGTGCGAAGAAGACAGATGCTCATCCATCGGCGTCAGTCCCAGCGCGCGGAACTGCTCATTAATGACTTCCGTCGTATTCTCGTCCGTCGCTTTCAGGCAGGCGCGGCAGTCGAACTGTCCGGACAGGCCGGTCTCCGGCGCGTAATGCATGATGTCGAGCGTCAGCGTCGTATTGGAGATCTCGTCTTCCATATTGACGCCGAGTCCCTCGCCATAGAAGGCACCGTGCGGGAACAGCTTGGCCAACCCTTTGATGGCTGTGTGCAGCGGGGCTTCGGAGAGGGGCAGCGCCGCCACGAATTTCAGCAGCGCGGTCAAAGCGTTCACGCCGTTAAAGGGCGTTGAGGCGTGGCCGTTCTTGCCGAAGGATTTGATCAGCGTGCCTTCATCGGTCTTCTCCGCCTCAAAGCGGCAGCCCGTCTGCTCGGCCATTTCCGTCATCAGCCCGGAAAGCTCGCCCGGCAGCACGCCTTCGACGAGCGCGGACGCCTTATCCGGCACCACGTTGATCTTCACACCCGAATTGAAGGCGAGCAGGCGCGGCAGCGTTTCCGCCGGCTGGAAATCAGCGGTAAAGCCGGAATGGAGGACGCCTTTTTCGATATTGATCAGCGGATATTCGGCATCGGGGGAAATCGACATCGGCGCGGATTTCTCTTTCGTGAAATAGTATTCGATATCGCGGCTTCCGCACTCTTCGTCGCCGCCGAGGATAATGCGGACGTTCTTCGCGAGTTTCACGCCACAGTCACGGACGGCCAGCATGGCATAGAGCGCGCAGAGGCCGGGGCCCTTATCGTCCACCGTGCCGCGGCCATAGGCCTTGCCGTCCTGGATCTTCATGACAAAGGGATCCGTCACGGTCCAACCGTCGCCGGCCGGCACGACGTCCAGATGGGCCAAAATGTCGAGTCCGGGCTCCAGATCGTCGAACAGATCGGCCGTGATCACGTGGTTCTCATAATTGCGGGCTTTCAGGCCATGCGCCTCCAGCAGTTCCGCCCCGCGCGCCAAAGCCGCCGCCGAACCTTTCCCGTAGGGGCATCCCTCTTCCGGCTCCATGTACTCGCTGTCGATCGCCACGAGTTCCGCGAGATCCGCCAGCAGGTCGTCCCTGTGCGCCGCTAAATACGCATCGATTTTTTCGTAATTCATCTTTTTCCTCCGCTTATTTCATGATTTAAAGCGCGGGCCGGATGCATACCGGCCTCCGCCCTTCGCTCCTATTATATACCACGGCCGCCCCGTTTTACAGCTTCTCTTCCCATTCCGACTCTTTAAATCCCAGGAGAACAAAGCCGTCGCCGAGCACGAGCGGGCGTTTCACCAGCATGCCATCGCTGGCCAAAAGCGCGATTTGCTCGTCCGCGGTCATCTGCGGCAGCTTCTTGGTGAGCTCCAGTTCCCGGTAAAGCATGCCGCTGGTATTGAAGAATTTGCGGGTGTCCTTACCGCTGCGGCGGATGGCTTCACGCAGGAGCGTTTCATCCGGATGCTCGCCTTTGATATCCTTCAGATCATACGCGATGCCCTTCTCATCCAGCCACTTCAGGGCTTTCTTGCAGGTGCTGCAGCGTTCGTAGCAATAGACCGTGATCATGTTCTTCTCCTCTCTTTCCTTCCCAGCGCTCGCGCGGGGGTTCTGCGGTCGGCGGTTTGCGCGGGGGTTCCGCGGTCGGCGGCTCGCGCGGGGGTTTCGGGGCCAGCGGCTCGCGCACGGGTTCCGGAATCGCCGCGGCGGGTGGTCTCCGCCAAGGCCGCGGCGGGTGGTTTCCGCCAAGGCCACGCCGGTGCAGGCCACGCCGGCGTGGACCAGACCGCTTTGTTCATTTATCATACCCGAGCTCCTTAAGCAAAGCAAGACAGCCCTCATTCACGTCCTCCCAGGTGGCCTGGAAATCGCGCGTATACCAAGGGTCCGCTACCGACCGGCGCGGCATTCCCGGCTTTGCCGCCGGGACGTGATCCAGGAGCAGGCTCACCTTCCCCTCCGGATCCCCGCCGGTGATCCTTAAGATATTGCGGATATTCGCTTCGTCCATCCCAATGATGTAGTCGTACTCGTCGTAATCGGCGCGTGTCATGCGACGAGCCCGTTTACCGGCCGGGTCGATCCCGTGCTGAAGTAGCAGGCGCCGCGCCGGCGGATAGATCGGATTCCCGAGTTCCTCCGTACTGGTGGCCGCCGAAGCGATCTCAAAAGCCTGCGCGCAATGGCGCTTTTCCACCAGATCCTTCATCACGAACTCCGCCATCGGCGAACGACAGATATTGCCGTGGCAGACAAATAACACTTTTATCATCAATTTTTGCTCCTGATTTATCTCGGTTTTCGGCTTATTTTGGCTTAATCTGATACTGACAATCGGTATATGGTTCTTTCCAACCCATACGCCGTTAAACGAAACCCGTTCTTTAATAGCGAAGCTGATTTTGTTGCATCTCTACTCATGCCATCATACCAGTTATTTGATATACTCCAACAAAAAGTCCGTAAGGCCTATGATGGTATATCCGCTTTCATCCCTTGTCGCGAGTATAGGCCTGTTTACAACTAGTATCTTTTCAATGGGATCACGCAGGAGATTGAATGCTTTGACCTCACGATTCTTTGTTCTGGCATCGGATACATCGGCACAAGCCTGGATGTAGTAAATTCTGTTATCTCTCTTGGCATAGAAATCGATTTCGTAGTTTGTCCTAAGACTTTTTCCATTCTCGTCTTTCTCAACAGCCTCGTATGTACCAACATTTACAGAGTAGCCATTATATATTAGTTCGTTGTATATTGTATTTTCTATAAGCTGCCCTTCATCCGGAAAAACAAAGTCTAGTCTTGCATTTCTAAGCCCAGTATCAACAAAATAATACTTTCTCTGTGCGCCAATTTCTTTTCTCCCCTTGACATCGTATCGTTTTACCTCCTTTAAAAGGAAGGCATCAACAAAGAAGTTTATGTATCGAGTCACCGTTTCATCATCGATATTTTTTTTAGTCACCGACTTATATGCATCTGCAATCTTTTTTGAGTTTATGGGTTGCCCCACACACGTACTTAAGATGTTGCATAATTCATCCAAGGCTTCACTCTTCTTCAGATTATTGTGTTCGATTATGTCCTTGAAATACGTGGTATTGAATAAGCCCTTCAGATAGTCTTTCTTTTCGCTTGATTTCTTTAGTACAGCCAAAGGCATGCCACCATACTGCAGATACTCATATATAGCTTCTGTCTTGGACCCACCGACATACTCATAGAACTCCTCAAAGGACAATGGCATCAAGTGGATGTTGGTCGCCTTATCTCTAAACTCCGTAACAATATCGGAAGATAACATCTTGGAATTGCTTCCTGTAACATATAAATCGATGTTCTTTTCCTTAGAGAGGCCCAAGATTACGTCAACAAATGAAATGGTATTTTCGTCATTTGGTTTTGCTAATACGATTTCTCCGCCCGTATACGCAGGATTAATTATAGTATCCACTCTTTGGATCTCATCCAATATGACATAGCAACTCTTCTTGCCGTTGCAGTAATGCCTAACATAATTTCCCAGCTCAATAGGCGTACGAAGATTTGCATTCTTATCACTGTCCAGATCAATTATTAAAATGCATTCTTCACTAACACCGCTTTCCTGTAAGTGATTATAAAACATGTCAGTCAGAAGATATGATTTTCCACATCTTCTGACTCCGGTAACGACCTTGGGAAAGCCGTTGTTCTTACTATCTATTAGTTTTGCTATATACTTATCCCTTTTTATCATATCTTCTCGCTTCCCGTAGAATTCTACACTTTTTTCGATTTTATTATATCTTACGCAACAATAGTCGGGCAAGGGTATTTTCTATTATTTTGTAGAATTCTACATAATTTTCGATTTACATAGAGAATCACAATGATTCAAAATCCTAATGAGGCACACATTCGTAAAGGATGTGCTGACATGTGGAATGCCTTTACTATCCCAACGATCGATAGATAACCTTCAGCTACAGCCGACTTATAAAAACAGCGCCGATTGTTTTCTCCGCCGTTCAGTTGTATAATATACAAAAAGAAAGAGTGTTCTTTATTATCTGGAAAGGATGTGAACGTCATGAAACTTGCCAATAAAGCAATCGTCGTTACCGGAGCTTCTTCGGGCATGGGAAAAGCGATCGTGGAACTGTTCGTAAAGGAAGGCGCCTCTGTTGTGGCCGTGGCCCGCCGCACGGAACGTCTGGAACAGCTGGCGGAAGCGCTGGCCGGTGAGGCCGGAAAGATCGTTCCCTTTACCGGTGATGTTTCCAAGAAGGAAGACTGCGAGGCCATGATCGATAAATGCGTCAGCGAATTCGGGCGGCTGGACGTCCTGGTCAACAATGCCGGGGTCATGGATAATATGGCCGCGGCTGCCAACTTCTCGGATGAGAAATTTGCCAGCGTCATGGCCATCAACGTGTATGGCCCTCTCGCCGCGACCCGGAAAGCCGTGAACGTATTCCAGGCCCAGGGCGGCGGCGGTAACATCATTACCGTTTCGTCCTTCGGCGCCCAGCATCAGGCAGCCGGTGTCGTCTATGGGGCGGCTAAAGCGGCCGTGAACGCGATCGTCCGCCACACCGCTTTCGCTTACGCCAAAGAAGGCATTCGTTCCAACGCGATTGCCCCGGGCGGCATCAATACGGAGATCGCCTCTTCCATGGGTATGCCCGATCCGGACGGTTACGGCCGGATCCAGGGAATCCTCGCCCTGAATCCTAAGATGGGTGAAGGAAGCGACATCGCGCAGGCGGCGCTGTTCCTCGCCAGCGATGAGTCCTGCTTCATCAACGGCCAGATCCTCGGTGTCGATGGCGGTTGGAGCGCCCTGTAGTCTCGTCCCCCTGCACCTCGATCAAAGCAAGAAGCAACCCCGCGTCGAACGCGGGGTTTTCGCTTATACAAAGAAGTCCCTTGCCGGTTGTGTCCGCTGCCGGCATGGGGCTTTTGCTTCCTGTTCTCTTTTCCCGGACTCTTATTCTCTCAGCATTCCTTTTTGGTCATTCGCCGTATGGTCTCGATGATGTCTTCATGCTTGCGGGTCCGCGGATCGTAGTGCCAGACGCGGGAAGCAAATTGAAAGATAGAAGCCTGCAGGGCCATAATGAGGACGGTGCCCAGCCCGAAGGGGGCTCCGAGCAGTATGCCAATCAGCAGAACACCGATCTCCATGCCGAACTTAACGAGTCCGATCGGGGCCTTGGGGAAATGCTTGCCGATGATCACCATCAGCGTGTCACGCGGCCCGCAGCCGAGCCCCGGCGACATATACAGGATGGTCGAAAACGAAATAATGGTCTGCCCGATGACGGTCAGCACCGCCCCGATGAACTGGTTCTGCGCTGTGGGCAGAAAGCTGAATATCGCCAGATACAGGTCGGAAAACCAAGCGATGAGGACCGCGTTCATGATGGTCCCGAAGCCGATGCGCCCTTTGAAAATGATGTCGATCAGTATGACCAAGGCGCTGATCATGAGCGAGGCCGTCCCGAAGCTGAGGGACGTCGCGCCGGATATTCCGAGCGCCAGCGTGTTCCACGCGTTCGTCCCCGCCGAGCCCGCGTGGACGCCAAACACGTTGCCAACCGCGAAACAGGCCAGTCCCAGCGCGCATATAAAGAAGCGTTTCACATACTCTTTTCCCATTCTATATCGGAGTCCTTTCCCCTTCGTGGCTGTTATACCGTTACTTCCCGATCAGCTTCAGGAATTTCTTATCGTTCATCTGTTCGTTGGTGAGGTATACGCCGTCGTGGAACAGCGCGTAATTCGTGACCGGGGTCGGCGCGTTCTGCGCTTCTTCCCGGCTGCTGAGATGGATGGCGTGGAAGGGCACGCCGCTTGCCCGCGCCGTCTGCGCGACGATCGGCACGTATTTCGCGTTGAAGGGGCACTGGCTGGTATAGTACAGGACGTAGCCCTTTTCCTCGACGTGGGGATGCCGGGCGCACTCTTTAAACTGCGGTTTGTCCGCGCCTTCGTTAAAGGGCAGATACCAAAGCTGAATGCCGTTCTCGGCTTCGTCGCTTACCCGGAAGCCCTTATGCTTTAGGAACTTCGGGTCGGCCAGAAATGGTTTCTTCTTGGCCGCGCCCAGGATACAAAGCCCCTCTTTCCCCTTCTCCTTACTGTCTTGGATACAAGCATCCAGGAGATCGGTCGAATATCCGTGCCCTTTGAAAGAGCCGGATACCCACAGGCAGTCAATATACATATAGCCGTCTGCTTTGATCGGCACCCAGGCCATCTCCGCCGGCAGGTATTCGATAAAGCATTTGCCCCGCTCCACGCTCTTCAAAAAGACAAGTCCCTCCGGGAACCGGTCCGCGAGCCAGGCTTTCTTGGACGCGACCTGCACGTCTTTATTGTTGGAGATCGCGCAGCAGATGTGCTCCTTTTCCAGATTTTCGTTTGTAACGCGCATGTATTCCATGATCATTCCCGCTTTCTTTTATGCCGCTCTTCGTCATTATCAGTATTATACCATTGCCTGGCGCAAAAGTATCAAACCAACACGCACCTTGCTCCAAATCAGTCAGATCCTGGGGACCACTTGCCTCAGTTCGACCGAGCTGGCTGGACGGATGCCGCGCGGCTACCCGCTGTGGATTCTGTGAAACGAGACAATTTTTCGCACTCTTATTTATGTCCTTCAATAATTCGGGTTGAAAAATAGCGGAATTCTATGTATACTTATCTTTACGCGACCATAATGTCAAATTTGTCACAGGAGTTATTTCAGCCATGGATCAAAAGAATTCGCAATCACGTAATACGTTCTCCGGCTCGATCGGTTTTATTCTGGCCGCGGCCGGCAGTGCCGTCGGTTTAGGCAATATCTGGCGGTTCCCTTATCTCGCAGCCAAGAATGGCGGCGGGCTCTTTCTGCTCATCTATATCATCCTGGCGCTGACCTTCGGCTTCGCCCTGCTGCTCACGGAGATCGCCATCGGCCGTAAGACCGGCCAGGGGCCCCTGACCGCCTACGGCGTCCTGAAGCCGAGTTGGAGATGGCTCGGAGTCATCGCGACGATCATTCCCGCCATCATCCTGCCCTATTACAGCCTGATCGGTGGCTGGGTATTAAAATATTTCGCGGCCTTCATCAGCGGCAATGGCGCCGCGGCCGCCGAAGACGGCTATTTCACCGGTTTCATCACCGGGAACTGGCAGCCGATCGTCTTTCATTCGATCTTCTTCCTGGCCACGGCCTTCATCATCTATCTTGGCGTAAATAACGGCATTGAGAAGCTGTCCAAGATCCTCATGCCGATCCTCGTCATCCTGGTCATCGTCATCGCGGTCTACAGCTGCACGCTGCGCTATACGGACGCGGACGGCGTGACCCGCACCGGCCTGCAGGGTATGGCCATCTATTTCATTCCGGATTTCACCGGGCTCACCTTCGGCAAACTCCTCGGCATCATCATGGATGCCATGGGGCAGCTCTTCTACAGCCTGTCTGTCGCCATGGGTATCATGATCGCTTATGGTTCCTATCTGAAGAAGGATGCCAATCTTCCCGGCTGCGTCAACCAGATCGAGATCTTTGATACCGGCATCGCTCTGCTCGCCGGCCTCATGATCGTCCCGGCGGTCTACACCTTTATGGGACGCGATGCCATGAGCGGCGGCCCCGGCCTCATGTTCATCTCCCTGCCGAAGGTCTTCCGTTCCATGGGCGGCATCGGCAGCATCCTTGGGATCGCCTTCTTCCTCATGGTCATCTTCGCCGCTTTGACGAGCTGTATGTCCATTCTGGAAGCCATCGTCTCCGGCCTCATCGACCGGTTCCACTGGAGCCGTAAAAAAGCGACCATCATCGCTTCTCTGTACGGCTGGCTCGTCGGCATCTTCGTCGCCCTCGGCTACAACGTGCTTTACTTTGAATACACGCTCCCGAACGGCGCCGTC
>JAFRYQ010000181.1 GCA_017437565.1 Bacillota bacterium | reverse complement strand
AAGCGGTCAGATATAAGACATTACCGTTCACATATGATCTGTATCCAGCCTTTTCAAATTCGTTTTCCAGTTCCAGTCTCGCGTTCTCGTTGTACTTCAGGAATCCTTCCAGGGTCATCTTCCCGTCTTCACGTTGACCGAACACATAAGCAGCGGTTATATCTTCGACCGAACCTCTTCCTCCGAAAACGAAAGCATTATCAAAAAACCAACTGCTCCTCCAGTTACAATAATGGGCATATCCGTAATTCTCTTTACTTACCAGTATCAGCGGCGCGTTCAGATACATCGCCACCGGACCGCCTGCCAAGCCGTCCGGAAAATTCTGCCCGGAAGCGATGGTCTTGCGGTCAGCATCCGGCATAAAATAACTGGCGATCAGGAACGAAGTCTTGTAGCGGTTGGAACCCGCGATGCGGTGAAGCGGCGCATATCGTTTCAGTTCTTTTTCGATTGCTTTGCTGACCGAACCCTCTCCGCCGAGGATATAGATCTTGGTGATGCCGGCCTGCTTCAAAAAAGCGCGCTGCTCGGGTGTCAGAGCATTTCCTACCAGCATGAGCGGTTTTGGCACTGCCGAAGCGGAGAGGCTGTCCGGATAATTCTCCCCGGAAGCGACCAGCAGCTCCTGCCCCTTCGTTCCGGCTTCTTTTAAGATTTCCAGATTGGTCCCGTAACGATTGCCCTGCGCGAGACGAACGACCTCAAAACCCGCCTTCCGGACCTTCTTTTCAAAGCCGGAAGAAATCGAGCCGGGCCCGCCGAGCAGATAGACCGTGCCGCCCGGTTTGGTATACATGGTGATGCGCTGCACGACCTGGTCTTCCACCGATTTGTCGACCAAGAGCAACGGCGTGTCTTTCACCTTGGTCAGGTAACAGCCGGATAAGGCATCCGGATAATTCATCCCGCTGGCCACGGTCATGTTTTCAAACCTTCCGTGAGCACGATACAAATAGTTGGCAATCGCAAAAGATGTCTCAAACCTGGTCTTCCCGCTGAGCCGGGTAAAATCCAGGGGCTCTTCCGCGTAAGCCGGTTCACGGGCCGCCAGGATTACAAGCAGGATCATCAGTGAAAGCAATACGGTCCCAATCAGCCGAAGGCATTGCGCACCCAGACGCCGCCGGATCTCATTCGTCTTCATCTCGGTTCCTTCCTTTCCTTAAACATGCGCATCATTTCATTGGTCAGGCTGTAATCCTGCGGCTGCAGGATGATCTCCTCCCGCGGCACCCAGGCTTCATAACGCAGTTCGCCGGTATCCATATGCAGGGTATCGTCGCCGTCCACGTCACAGTAGAACCCGGTCAGGATATCGTCCGCCACGCCCCAGGGTTGGGATTTGTAATAACGGATATTCTTGACGCGAATGCCGGCTTCCTCCATCACCTCGCGGGCGACGGTCTCTTCCAGCGTCTCGCCAATCTCGGTAAAACCGGCTACCAAAGCGTTATAGCCATAGCCGGTCCGGTATTTCGTGAGCAGCAGGCAATCGCCGTTGGTCACGCCGATGATCACCGCCGGATTGATGCGCGGATAGATCTTATTGCCGCAGGCCGGACAGGCACGGGCCCGTTCCTTCACATCGTTGGTCAATTCACCACCGCATTTGCCGCAATAGTGGTTGGCCCGGTACCAGCTGACCAGATGGATGATCGTAAACAAAGCCATGACGTAGCGCTGCGGGAACAGAGTCTTCCGCCGCACCGCGTTCAGCGGCTGCCAGGAGAACGCTTCCGGCGCGGTCCACTCTTCCGGCAGATCGTGATACAGATCCGCCAGGAAGAATTCTTCCTCGTTCACCGCGAACAGATAGGTCAAAGCCTCCGGCCGCGCGGCCGCGAGTCCCGCCAGTTCCTTTACGCGGGGATAATCCAACTTCCCCTCCTCATCGATCTTCAGGAGGATATCGCCGCCCCGGATCAGGACGACCGGGCTGTCGGCAGCCGGGACCGCCTCCGGCCGGTACTGGTTATAGAAGTGATCCGGGTAAATGTCCTGAATCATGGCTATTTCTTTCCTTTCCGCTTCTGCTCAATCAAAATGCAAAACCGCGGCTGGCTTTGGCTTTGCTCAACCGCGGACGTTCTTTAGAACCCAAACAGCGCGCAGGCTTTCTCCAGCTCCTCGCGGATGCTGATATGCTGCGGGCAGACTTCCTCACAGGCCCCACACTGGATGCATTCATTGGCGCGTTTGCGTTTATGGCCGCCGACCAGCCAGTTCTCCTCCCCTTTGGCGGCATCCATATTGGCATAGAGCGTGTAAAGATTGCTCGCGGTGAAGGTCCCGGAGATACCGATCTCCATCGGGCAGACCTTGGCGCAATAGTCGCAGCTCGTGCAGGGGATCAGCGGATAGGTCTTCATGGCTTCCTGCGCCTGGGCCAGCGTTTCCCGCTCCTTCTCCGTCAGACCGTGGAAATCCTTCATATAGGAAAGGTTATCCTGCATCTGTTCCACGCTGCTCATGCCGGAGAGCACGGTGATCACGCCCGGGAGGTCCGCCGCAAAACGGATGCCCCAGGAAGCCGCGGAGGATTCCGGCTCGGCCGACTTAAGCAGCGCCGCGACCTTATCCGGCGGCGCGGCCAGGAGCCCGCCTTTCACCGGTTCCATGATGATGACCGGTTTCCCGTGCTTGCGTGCCACTTCATAACAGGCCCGGGACTGGATCCTCGCGTCGTCCCAGTCGGCATAGTTGATCTGCAGCTGCACGAATTCCATCTCCGGATGCTCCGTCAGGATGGCATCCAGTTCTTCCGGCGTGGAGTGGAAGGAGAACCCGGCGTGCTTGATCAGCCCGGCTTCTTTCTGTTCCCGGATCCAGTCCCACATGCCGAAATCGTCGAACACCTTCGTGCGGTGCGCGCCCAGGTTGTGGAGCAGGTAAAAATCAAAATATCCGGCACCGGTCCGCTCCAGGGAGACTTTCATCTGCTCTTTCGCCTGCTCCGCATTCTCGCAGCGGACCCAAGCCGCGTTCTTGGTCGCCAGCTGGTAGCTCTCGCGCGGATAACGCTCGACCAAAGCCTGCCGGATGGCGTCTTCCGAACCCTGATAGCCCCAGGCGGTATCAAAATAGGTAAAGCCAGCGCCCAAGAAGAGGTCGACCATCTTCTTCGTCTGTTCAATATCGATGACGTCCTGTCCTTCCGCGTCCTTCGTCTTCGGCAGACGCATCAGTCCGAAACCGAGTTTCGGGATTTCTTCTCCAAGATATGACATACTCACAATTTCCTTTCTCATTCTCTTATATCATTCACCTGCAAGCCGTGCCCGGCGTCTCGCCAACCCGGCGCGATCTGATCCGCTCCGCTTGAGCTGGCCTAGCGGATGAAGTTCGTCCACTTATGCTCTGCTTCACGCACCGGTCCCGGCACGCCGGCCGCGCGGCCGGCTTCGATCAGCCGCAGCAGCCAGGCCATATTGTGGCCGAGCGTGCGCATGATCTGCAGGCCTTCCTCATCCTGCCGTACTTGATCCGGGGTGTTCCCGTGCACCATCGGCCAGTACTGGCTGGTGACAATGGGGCCTTGGGCGTACATCAGATATTTATTCAGCTGATCGAGCGCCGAAGTCGTTCCGGCGCGGCGGGCGGAAACGACCGCCGCCAGCGGTTTATCGGTAAAGCGATCGGGGGTCTTTCGCGTGCTCGTATAGAAGACGCGGTCCATGAAGCTCATCATGGCTCCGTTGATCCCGGCGTAATAGACCGGCGATCCGAAAACAAAGCCATCGGCTTCTTCCGCCAAGGCAGTAAATTCGTTCACTACGTCGTCGATCACGCATTTTCCGTCTTTATAGCAACTTCCGCAGGCAATGCAACCTGAGATCGGTTTCTTGCCGATCCAGAAAATTTCCGTTTCGATTCCTTCCTCATTCAATACCCCCGCGATCTCCGCGAGTGCCGTATAGGTGCAACCCTTCTCATGCGGGCTGCCATTGACCAACATCACTTTCATCTTGCACTCCTTCCCAGCTCCTGCCGTATTATTAAGTATAATCTATTTTCTGACAAAAAGAAATACAGGGAGCCCGGTTAAAGGCTCCCGATTTACGATTTTGCTTTTGGCAGGCCGGCGCTTGGCGGCGCTTTGACCGGTTGGGCTCGCGTATCAGATGAATTCGAACCAGCTGCCGAGTCCCTTTTCGATCGCAGTCTGATAACAGATGACCGCCGTCGTGTTATCCTGGACACCCATGCCGGTGGTATCGAAGAGCGTGATCTCTTCCGCGCTTTCGCGGCCGGGCTTCAGCCCCAGGACGATCTCACCGATCTCGCCGTAGATATCGGCCTCTTGGATGGCTCCGCCCAGGATGGCGTTTCGGGTCTCGCCGCGTGTCACGCACTGCGAGATGCTGTCGCAGACGATCTTGTCACATTTGGCGAAGACCGCCGGTTCCACTTCCGCTTTTCCTTCCGCGTCGACGCCGACTTCCACGATGTGCATGCCGGGCTTCACGTATTCCGGTTTCAGATAGGCTTCCCGCGAAGGCGTCGGGCAGATCAGGATGTCCGCGCCGGTCGCTGCTTCTTCCACGCTCCCGCAAAGCACGACGCGCGCGCCAGTCTCGCGTTCCACGTCCGCCTGATAAGCCGCCATGAGTTCCGGGCCCGCAAACTTATCATAAGCGCGGAATTCCTCGATCTTGCGCACTTTGGCTAAAGCATAAGCCTGCATGCGGGCCTGGGCGCCGACCCCGAAAACGGCTGCCACTTTCGCGTCTTCACGCGCCAGATATTTACAGGAGAGCGCCCCGGCGGCACCGGTGCGGATCCCTGTGATCAGGCTGGCGTCCATGATGGCCAGCGTCGCGCCGGTCTTGCCATCACCGAGGATGACGTTCCCCATCATATTGGGGAGCTTCTCCCCCTCCGTCGTCGTATAAGGGCCGGCTCCCTTGGCGTTATCCTGGAAGAGGCCGACGGTCTTGATGGAGAAGCAGCTGTTATCCCGGTTGTAGCAGGATTTGATATCCGACTCCGCGTTATGCTCACGCATATCGAGCGTCTGAATCGGCGGCTGGTCGACGCTGCCGCGCTGGAAGGCCCGGTAGGCGTCCGCAACGGCGTCGATCACGATGTCCATGGACAGGACTTCGCGAACGTCATTCTTGGATAAAAGGAGTGTTTTCATACGTTCCCCCTGTTTCCTCGATCTTTCGACTATTTCTCGATCGATTTCATATAGGCGCCGAGGTGCTCGAGTCCTTCACGCAGCCAGTCGCGGTCGGTGAAGGCGCCGTAGCCGACGCGGTACGAGTATTCGATATCAAAGCATTTACCGTGGGTGACCAGGATCCGATCCTTTTCCATCATGTCGATGGCCATGGTCGTGGAATCCATCGGATAGACTTCCGGATCATAGTGCACCAGGCAGGTCGTGCCCATGGCGTCGCCTTTGATCGTGAGATGCGGCTGCTCGGCGACCCAGTCGTAAACGATCTTCTTATTCGGGAGCAGGATGCTGCGCGTTCTCTCCCAGATCTTCTTGAAGTTCTCGAGCGCGATGGAAGCGACGACTTCGTCGATGATGCCCATGCAGATCGTGTTATAGGAGCGGCGGTTCTCCAGAGTGTGATAGAGTTCCTTATCCTTGGTCACGATCCAGCCGATACGGGTACCGGCCATGGAGAACATCTTGGACATGCTGGCGACGCTGATCGTACGCTCATAATCGAAGTCAAGAATAGACGGCATATAGTTTTCGTCCAGGCCTCTGTACATCTCGTCGCAGAGGATATAGGCGCCGACTTTTTCAGCGATCTCTACGAGCTCTTTCAGTTTATCGTAGCCGAGGACGACACCGGTCGGGTTGTTCGGGTTGGTGAGGATGATGAGATTGGTATTCTCATCGACCGCCGCGCGCAGCGCGTCCATATCCAGCGCGTAATCGTCTTCCTTCTTCAGTTCGACGATGCGGGTCTCGATCCCCTGCGAGAGCGGGATATCATAATGCTGCTGATAGCTCGGTTTGATGGTGACGACGTTCTTGTCCCGCTCGATCACGCCCATGATGGCGATGTCGTTGGCGCCGGTGCCGCCGCAGGTCATCATCACGTTCTCCGGCTTCAGATTCGCTTTCTCATAGATGCCGCAGACCGCGTTCTTGATGCGCGGGGAACCGGTGGAATCGCCGTGATGATAGTGGAGGCTCATCGTTTCCATGAATTTCAGGAATTCGCCTTCATCCTGTCCGGTGACGCGGAAGAGCTCGTCCATGGTGAGCGCTTTGCAGCAGCTCGAACCGAAATTGTACTTAGCCTTGGAATCCATCGGATTCAGCCACTGTTCCACTAAGAATTCTGCCATTTTCATAATAAGTACCTCCTGCTTTCCGTACGGAACCCGTACAATACGTGTAAGATCGATCAGTTAGATCAGCTTCTATTTCGCAAACCCTTCTTCATAGAGGAATTCTTCAAATTTCGCAAGTGACTCGGGAACGTTGGCCCGGCCATAGCCCATGCGGAAATAATTGCCCTCAAAGTCATAGATCGTCGCCGGCAGGAGCAGTACGCCCTTCTTGTCCACCGCCAGCTGGCAGAATTCCGCCACCGGCATGTCGAGGGTCAGCTTATGGAAAGCTACCGGGCCCGCCTTCATCGGCCGCGGGCTGAAGATATCTTTATGACGGGCAAAGAATTCATCCGCCAGTTTCATATTGCTCTCGATGATCGCCTTGGAACGGGCCAGCAGTTCGTCGCTGTGCTTCAGGGCGATCTTGGACAGGTATTCGGAAGGAGCCGAGTCACAAATGCTCATATAGTTCTTGAATTCGACGACTTTCTTCAGGATCTCGTGATCCTTGGACGCCAGCCAGCCGAGGCGCAGTCCCGCCAGGCCGTAGGCTTTGCTCATGACGCCGACCGAGACGCATTTCTCGTAATGGTCCGCCGCCCAGTCACGCTTCTCGCCGTCGAACTCCAATCCCTTATAGACTTCGTCAGAGAATAGATAGAGGTCGTGTTTGCGGCAGATGTCGATCAGGCGCTGCATCTCGGCGTTGGTGAAGGTGTAGCCGGTCGGGTTGTTCGGCGAGTTCACCGCGATCAGCTTGGTATTCGGCCGGATCAAAGCTTCCAGCTCGTCAAAGTCGACGGTCCACTTCTCGCCGTCGTCCTTCACCAGCCACTGGGAATAGGAGCAGCCGGGTACAGAATTGGCGACTTCAAAGGCCGACTGATAGTTCGGATACATGCAGATCATATGATCGCCTTCGTCCAGCATAACGTTCATATAGGCGAAGATGCCTTCCTGCGCGCCATGCATGATCATGATGTCATCGGCGGTCATCGTCTTGAAGAGTCCGGCGACGATGCCGCGCAGTTCGGGATCGCCCCAGGTCTCGGTATATCCCAGCCACTGGTCCAGGAAGCCTTCTTCCGAACCGGGTTCCAACGCCAGCAATTCCCGCGCGCTCATGGATTCGCAATCCGACTGCGTCAGCAGGTAAGGCGCCGTAAACTCGTAAATGCCGAAATAGCTTTCCAGTTTGAATTCGTTGATTTTCATGTGCTCTGCCCCTTTCTAAAATATGGTTTTTCCTTCTTTGAATACAACAAGCATCCACTACGCTCATCTTCTCTTATAATCCGGACCCCGTCAAGCGAAAAAGCGTTCTTCCCTCCCGCGCCGACAGTGGTCCCCGCTTGAGATGCGAAAGCGGTTCAGGCGTCCCTTCCTTAAAGCTCTCCTGCCAACAGCGCGTCGATGGTCTGTTCATATTGTTCCGGCGCGGCACCGATGACCGGATTCCCGACCAGATAGCCTTCCCGGTCGACAAAGACCGTCGTCGGAACCGCCGTGATGCCCAGGCTGCCCACTTCCGGCCAGGGCAGCAGGTTCTGGTATTCGACGCCGGCATCCGCCATCAGGTCCTTCCCGTCCGCCAAGCCCTGTTCTTCATTGCCGTCCAGGAGAACGCCGACGATCGCGCAGTCCTTATCGTTGAACCGGCCGGCCATCTCCGCCAGCTCCGGTAATTCCCCCACGCAGGGCGGGCACCAGGAAGCCCAGAAATTGATCGCCGTATAAGCATGCGCCCCGAAGAGCTCCTCACTCGTCACTTCATTTCCTTCTGTGTCCGTCGTCGTGAAAACGAACTGATAGCCCCGCTCCGCGTCCCCGGTATCCGCTTCCGCTTCTTCCGTCTCTTCGGCTGGCTCCTCCGACTCCGGTTCAGCTGCCTCCGCCGACTCTTCGGCTTCGGCCGTCTCTTCCGCCGGTTTCGCATCGCTCCCGCCGCAGCCGGTCAGCGCCACCAGGGCTGTTACCAACAGCATCAGCAGCATTTTCACCATTGCTTTCTTTCTCATGTTCTTTTCTCCCATATGTATATATTTATTAATCGTTTCTCATCGAAGTCCTAGTTTGCGCCGGCACGGCGCCGGCCGCCGTCTGCCTGGCGGGAGTAAAGAACTCCATCGCTAAAGCCTGTGCCGGACAGGATGTCACGCATTTCCCGCAACGGATGCACTCACAGCTCCCCGGGTTTTCCACCGGATCGACGCCCATCGGGCACGTGGCTTTACAGGCGCCGCAGGATACACAGGCGGTCCGGTCGATCCGCAACCGGAGAAATCCCACCTTCTGCACCAGCCCGTAGAAGGCGCCCAAGGGGCAGAGATATTTACAAAATGGCCGCTCGATCAGGACGGAAGCCAGCAGGCAGATGATCAGCAGCGCGAACTTCCAGGTGAAGAGCGCGTGAGCCGCCTGGCGCAGGCTTTGATCGAGAGCGAGCAGCGGCAGCCCGCCTTCCAAAGTGCCGGCGGGGCACAGCCATTTACAGAAATACGGAGCCGAGAGGCCGTACTCGTCGCGCAGGATGATCGGCAGCAGGATGACCAGGAGCGCCAGCACCACGTACTTCAGATAACGCAGGCCGCGGTCGAGTTTTTCCGGGACGCGCAGTTTCGGCACCGGGATCTTGTAGAGCAACTCCTGGATGAAGCCAAAGAGACAAAGCCACCCGCAGACAAAGCGCCCCAGCAGGACGCCGACCAGCAGCAGAAAGCCGAGCACATAAAAGGGAAACCGCGGATGACGGCCAGTGAAAGAAGCCTGCAGCGCTCCGACCGGGCAGGCGCCGAGCGCGCCCGGGCAGGAGTAGCAGTTCAGTCCCGGCGCGCAGAGATTTTTCAGCGGCCCGGTATATATTTTTCCGGTAACAAAGCCGGAAATATGCGCGTTGGCCATGAGCCCCGCCAGGATCTGGACGATCCTTCTCTTCCCGTTCATGAGCGTTCCGAATCGTTTACCCAATTGCTT
>JAFRYQ010000015.1 GCA_017437565.1 Bacillota bacterium | reverse complement strand
TCCCGATCCGGTTTGCTGCTGATTTGCCGATATACAGGTTGATTTTCAGGCTTTCTTAAGGAAATTCCTGTTGACATTTACCTCTTCCCGTGTTAAGATTGCGAAGTTGGACCGCTCGGAAAGGGTCATTTTAAGTCTGCACGGGAAACCAGGCAGCACCCGGAACGGCGAGACTGGTTAGAGGAGGTAAAAACATGTACGCAATTTTAGAGTCCGGCGGCAAGCAGTACCGGGTCAGCGAAGGTGACGTCATCTGCGTGGAAAAGCTTCCCGTAGAAGCTGGCGACAGCGTTGAACTGGATAAGGTACTCCTGCTCAGCAACGGTGAAGAAGTGAAAGTCGGAACCCCCTACGTCGAAGGCGCGAAAGTCAGCGGCACCGTCGTAGAAAACGGGAAAGGCAAGAAAGTGATCGTTTTCAAGTATAAATCCAAAAAGGATTATCGCAAGAAACAGGGTCACAGACAGCCGTATACGATGATCAAGATCGATTCTCTCTGCGGCGCGGCAGCCGAAGAGGAAACCAAGTAAGAACCATGCACTGAAAAGGAGGTGTCTGAACCATGGCAAGTAAAAAGGGTGTAGGTAGCTCCAAAAACGGTCGTGATTCCGAGGCAAAACGCTTAGGCGTAAAGATCGGTGATGGACAGTTTGTAAGCGCTGGCAGCATTCTCGTAAGACAGAGAGGAACCAAGTTCCATCCGGGCAATAACGTTGGTAAGGGCGGCGACGATACGCTGTTCGCCATGATCGACGGCAATGTCAAGTTCGAGAGATATGACAAGACCAGAAAACAGGTCAGCGTTTATTCCAAGGAAGCTTAACCTGAAAAATCAAGAGCCTCATTCTGAGGCTCTTATTTTCTGTTTATTCCCTATCACATTGAGAACGAAGAGGTAAAGCATGCTGGTAGACAGAGCTACAATTATCATAAAATCCGGAAAAGGCGGTAACGGCGCCGTTTCCTTCCGCCGGGAGCCCTTCGTTCCGGAAGGCGGCCCGGATGGGGGCGACGGTGGTGACGGCGGAAACGTCATCTTTCAGGCGGACCGCAATATGCATACCCTGATGGATTTCCGCTATCAGCGGAAGTTCGCTGCTGAAGACGGGCAGAACGGCATGAAGAAGAAATGCTACGGGAAACGCGGCGCGGATCTCGTCATTAAGGTGCCCATGGGGACCATGGTGATCGATAAGGAGACCGGTCTTCTCATGCACGATCTGAAAGAAGACGGCGAGCGCTTCACGGCGGCAAAAGGCGGCAAGGGCGGCAAGGGCAATACCCATTTTAAGAATTCCGTCCGCCAGGCCCCGAATTTCGCGGAAGCCGGTTCGCCCGGTAAAGAGCGCGAAGTGGTCCTGGAACTGAAGATGATCGCTGACGTCGGCCTGGTCGGTTTCCCAAACGTCGGGAAATCCAGCCTGCTGGCGGTGGCCACGAACGCGCGGCCTAAGATCGAGAATTATCATTTCACCACGATCGAACCAAATCTGGGCGTCGTACGCATGGATGATTTCGAATTCATCATGGCCGATATCGCCGGGATCATTGAGGGCGCGCATCTGGGACTCGGCCTGGGCTTGAAGTTCTTAAAGCATATCGAACGCACCAAGGTCCTCATCCACGTGGTGGATGTTTCCGGTTCGGAAGGTCGCGATCCGGTTGAGGATTTTGATAAGATCATGGAGGAATTGCGCTCCTACAGCGAGAAGGTCAGCCAAAAACCGATGCTGGTAGCCGCCAATAAGATCGATCTGATCGACGAGGAAGACGTCGGCTATAAACGTTTCGTGCTGGCCATGAAAGCCAGAGGATACGAAGTCTTCCCGCTTTCAGCGCCAATCGGTTACGGCGTGGAGAAACTGATGTACGCGGCAGCGCAGGCGCTGGCGTCAGCTTCCCAGAATGAGGAAGAAGAAGAGCCGGTCCTCTTTGATTTCGCCGCGGATGAGGAGAAAGGCGAAGAATACCGGCGGGTGACCTGTTCCAAGGATAACGACGTATACGTCCTGGCCGGAGAACAGCTGCAGAAGATCTTTGATTCCACGAATTTCAACGATATGGGGTCGCTGCGTTATCTCTATCGCTATATTGAGGCCAGCGGGGCGATCAAGAAACTCCGCGCGATGGGTCTCCAGGAAGGCGACACCATCCGTATTGACGACTTTGAATTTGAGTTCTACGAGGAAGACTGATGGGAAGACCTCTCGATCGCCAGACGATTGAAAGCTACTATCTGGAATTTAAAACGCCGACACCCGTTATCCGGCATTGCGCGGCGGTTGCGGAAGCAGGCGTCACGATCGGTCGCGCTTTAAATGAAGCCCAAGTCGCTAAGCTGGACCTGGATCTCATCGAAAAAGCCGGCCTGGTCCACGACGTGATGCGCGTTTTTGACGATCACGATCTCGCAGCGGGAGCCATGCTGCGCGAGCGCGGCTATCAGGAGGTTGCCGCGCTCGTCGAACATCATATGCGTTATCAGTTCGGCGACCCCGGGCAGGTGAGCGAAATCGACGTTCTCTGTTTAGCGGACCGTCTCGTAAAAGAAAACCTGTACGTCGGGATCGACGAACGGATCGAGTATCTGATCCATAAACCGGGTGAAAACCCGCAACGCACCGAGCATCTTTTACAAGCCAAAGAACGGATCAAGGAATACATGCGGGCGTTGGAAGCCGCGATGGGCAGAACCATCGACGGCTTATTCCTGCATGCGGATGCCGAGGTGGAAGCCAAGCTGAGCCCGCTTCTCAAGCGCGTGGAAAAACCGGCCCGCTATATCGGGTCGGAGACCAATATGGCCTTCCGGCAGACCCGGGAAAAACTGCGTTTTGCCTTCGGTTTCCCGGATCTCTATGAGATCGGGATGTCCTATTTGGGACTGCAGATCCTGTATCATCTCCTCAATAAGATGCCGGACGTTTACTGCGAGCGAGTGTTCACGCCGGCGGAAGATATGGCGTGTCTCATGCGCGAGAATGACCTGCCGCTTTTCACGTTGGAGACCAAGACCCCGCTGGCCAGAATGGACGTAGTAGGGTTCACGCTCCAGTATGAGATGTCCTATACCAATATCCTCTATATGCTGGATCTGGCCGGGATCCCGCTCCGCGCCTCAGAACGGTCGGAAGGGGACCCGCTGGTCATCGCCGGCGGCCCCTGTGCCTATAACCCGGAACCCCTGGCGGACTTCATCGACGTCTTTTTGATCGGCGATGGCGAAGAGACCTTGCCGGCTTTTCTCTCCGCGTACGCGGAAGCGAAAAAGCAGGGCCTGACGAAAGAGACATTTTTACGTCAACAGGCCGGGGTAACGGGCGTATACGTACCGGCTGCTTATGAAGCGCGTTACCGGGAAGACGGCCGCCTTTTATCCTGTGAACCGGTCTGGCCGGAAGCTCCGCGCCGCGTGGAACGCGCTTTGATCGACGACTTGGAGATGATTCCTTTTCCGACGGAGCCGATCGTGCCCTTTATTGAAACGGTTCACGACCGGGCGGTGGTGGAGACTTTCCGTGGCTGCACGCGCGGCTGCCGGTTCTGCCAAGCCGGCATGATCTATCGGCCGGTCCGCGAGCGCAGTACGGATACCATCATTGATCTGGCGACCCGTCAGCTGGCAGCGACCGGACACGACGAGCTGTCTCTGCTTTCGCTGTCGACCAGTGATTATTCGGACTTTGAAAACATGGCGACCCGCCTCATGAAGCAGTGCGCGCAGGCTAACGTTGCCTTATCGCTTCCTTCCTTGCGTCTGGATTCATTCTCTTTCCAGGTCTTGCAGGAGATCCAGAAATATCGGAAATCCGGCTTGACTTTCGCGCCGGAAGCGGGAACGCAGCGGTTGCGGGACGTGATCAATAAGGGAATCACCGAAGAAGATATCTTTGGCGCGACCGAGCAGGCGGTACAGCTGGGCTGGAATCACATCAAACTCTATTTCATGATCGGACTGCCGACGGAGACTTATGAAGATCTCGACGGGATCGCGTCCATCGCCCGTCGCATCATGGAGATCCACCGGCGCTGCGGGCGGGGCGGCCGTTTTAACGTGACAGTCAGCGTTTCCAATTTCGTGCCGAAACCGCATACGCCCTTCCAGTGGGCGGCGCAGGATACGGCGGAAAGCTTCCGCGCCAAACACGATTATCTGCGGTCGATCCTGAAGATCAAAGGCGTGACCTTTGCTTATCATGACGATGAAACGAGCGTTCTGGAAGCGATCCTGGCCCGCGGTGACCGCCGGGTAGGTGAGATCCTGCTGCGCGCGTATCGGAACGGGTGCCATATGGATTCCTGGTCGGAATTCTTCAACGCTGACGGGTGGAAGACCGCGATTGCCGAAAGCGGCGTGGATACGGGCCTCTTCACCGTCACGGAACGAGGGACTGACGAGCTGATGCCCTGGCATCATATCGATGCTTCGCTGACTGACGCCTTCCTGATCCGGGAATGGGAGAAAGCACATCAGGAAGAAACGACGCCGGATTGCCGCCTTTCCTGCAACGGGTGCGGCATCAACCGCCGCACGGTCTGCCGCTGGGGAGGTGTGCGATGAGTACTCGTTTCTATCTTGAATTTGCCAAGACCGGCCTGGTACGTTATACCTCGCATCTGGACCTGCTGCGCCTCTTCAAACGCGCTTTTAAGCGTACGGAAGTGCCCATCGCTTATTCGCAAGGGTTCAATCCGCATCCGCGCATGAGCTTTGCCCAGCCGCTTTCGCTGGGCTATACCGCGGCCCACGAATACTTAGAGTTCCAGACAGACCGCGAGATCGCGCCGGAGGAGATCCTGCGCCGTATGCGTAGCGCTATGCCGATGGGATTGACGCTGCTTTCCTGCCGGCCTTTGGAGATCGGCTCGCGCACGCTGGCTTCATTGGTGACCGCGGCCGAGTTTACGATCACACTGCCGGTAGCGGCCCGCGACGTCCGGCTCGATGATTTTCGCAAGTTATGCGATGATTATCTGGCGCAGCCAGCCATCATCGCCAGCAAGCGTCAGAAGAAAACCAAGAAATACGCCGATCAGGACATCCGGCCGCAGATTCGTGATCTTAAGCCGGCTTGGGAACCGGATGAGATCGGTGGTATGGACCTGGCGGGAAACGGGAACGTCTGTCTGCGCCTGCTCTGTGACCAGGGCAGCGCTTCCAATCTGAATCCAGATCTGGTGGTGCAGACCCTGTTGCCCTTTGGCGGCGCTTTGACCGCTTTCCCGCGGGAAGAAATTGAGATCTGCCGGGAAAAGCTGTTCCTGGAGGCCGGAACGCCGGCACTTCCCGGTTTATACATTGAACCCGTGCCGAAAGCAGATGAAAAAGCCTAGACCGGGAAAACGGGAGAAAAGGAATGGGAAAGAGAACAGACGACCTGCGTGATTCCGTGCGGCGTCTGAACCGCGTTTATACGCGTTATGAAAAACTGATCAACGGCGCGGCTGTAGCGCTTACGCTGGCAGCCGCTCTTCTGCTTTTTGGCCGGAATGGGGAAATTCAGAATCATCCCGCCCTGATCATTTCCGAGGTAACAGAAACGCCGGAGGCCGCGGAAAAAGTGACGGAAAGCCGCGGCGCAGGAGAGCCGGAAACGGAAGGCGTGAACACGGAAAACCAGGGGGAAGAGAGCAGCGAAGAACCAGACGAGGAACCGGCTCTGATCGTTCTCGATATCAGCGGCTGCGTACAGGATCCCGGCGTCTATCAGCTTCCGGAGGGGGTCAGGCTTTATGAACTGATCGACGCGGCCGGGGGCTTGACGGAAGACGCGGATCGCGATCTCATCAACCAGGCGGCCGTATTAAAGGATGGTAGTAAGATCTATATCCCGGCTCGTGAAGAACGCGGTGACCGGGATCCGCTGGACGGGACGGTGAACGGGGAAAACGGCGGGGGGAGCCAGGGGACAGGGAGCAGCTCGGGCGAGGGGAGCGGAAACGCTTTGATCGACCTGAATACCGCCACTAGTGAGGAACTACAGAGGATCCCCGGCATCGGTCCGGTCACCGCAGAGAAGATCCTTAAGTACCGGGAGGAGAACGGGCCGTTTACCGACCTGGAGGAGCTTCTGGAGATCTCCGGAATCGGGGAGAAGACGCTGGAACGGATGAAGGACTATTTGACGATCTGAGAGATGAGTTTCCGGATGATATAAGGTCGGGAGGATTGTAATCTGTTGTTGTTTGCTTGAATGATAAGCCACTTTGTCCTATAATGTAGCAGATAAACGTTAATACTCGTACCATCGCGATGATGAAAAGGATAGAGAACATGATTACACAGGAACTGATCGACCGCATTAACGAACTGGCGCGGAAGGCCAAGACGGAAGAAGGACTGACGGAAGAGGAGAAGGCTGAACGCGAAGTATTGCGCCGGCAGTATATTGATGCGTTTAAGGAAAATCTGCGCGCCCAGCTGGAACGGATCGAGCTCGTGGACCCG
This sequence comes from Bacillota bacterium, assembly GCA_017437565.1. Lineage (GTDB taxonomy): Bacteria > Bacillota > Clostridia > Peptostreptococcales > Anaerovoracaceae > Eubacterium_B. The sequence continues at coordinate 14,090 of JAFRYQ010000015.1, read as the reverse complement.
GAGGAGAAGGGTAAGGGGAAACTGAGCTGATTCCCTTTACTTTTTTCAGGAATTGTATACACAAAGCTGTTTGAGCAGGCTTTTTACATGGTATAAACAAACGGGGCAATTACGAGTCCCCGTTTGTTTTTCATTTTCAGGAGAGAGGGATTATCAGCATGAGAGAGGTCTATTTAGACTATTCCGCGACGACGCCGGTTAAGCAGGAAGTCCTGCAGGAAATGCTGCCGTATTTCTGCGAGAAGTTCGGCAATGCCTCCAGCCTCTATACGCCGGGTCTGGAAGCCAAGAGCGCGCTTGATCACGCGCGGGAACAGGTAGCGGAACTGATCAACGCCAAGCCGACGGAGATCTATTTTACCGGGTGCGGCTCGGAGGCGGACAACTGGGTACTTTACGGCGTTGCCGATGCGTATAAAGAAAAGGGAAACCACATTATTACCACGGTAGAAGAGCATCATGCCATGCTGCATACCTGTGAGTATCTGGCCAAACACGGTTATGAGATCACCTATCTGCCCATCGACGCGGAAGGCCGCCTGAATCTACAGGATCTGGAAAATGCGATCACGGACCGCACGATCCTGATCAGCTGCATGCTCGTGAATAACGAGATCGGCACCGTTCACCCAATCAAAGACATTGCCGCGATCGCCAAAAAACACGGCATTCTGGTCCACACCGACGCGGTGCAGGGCTTGGGGAACGTGCCCATCGACGTCAAAGACATGGGGATCGATTTCCTCTCCATGTCCGCGCATAAGATCTATGGGCCGAAAGGTGTCGGCGCTCTCTATATGCGGAAAGGGATCCGCATCCCGAACCTGATCCACGGCGGCGCCCAGGAGATGGGAAAACGCGCCGGTACGGAGAACGTGCCCGGCATCGTCGGCTTCGGCAAAGCTGCCGAACTGGCCCGCTTGAACTTCGCCCAGCACGTGGAGCATGCCAGCCGGCTGCGCAATCTGCTTGCGGAGAAGATCGTCGCCGAGATCCCGGACGTCATGATCAACGGCGAGATGGAAGAACGGCACCCTGGCAACCTGAACGTCACGTTCAAATATATCGAAGGGGAATCGATCCTGCTTCTGCTGGACCAGTATCACATCTGTGTATCGACCGGTTCGGCCTGTTCGTCCAAATCCCTGAAACCGTCCCACGTACTGGCGGCGCTTGGCGTTTCGGATGAACTGATCCACGGCACGGTCCGTTTCACCACCGGCGATTTCACCACCGAAGAGGATATCGATTATGTGGTGGAATGCCTGAAAAAAGTAGTTAAAACCCTGCGGGATCTTTCCCCGCTCGGACCTGATAAGGGTTGGAAATAGAGTTTAGAAGCAAAAGGAGATCAAAATGGGACTTTATAACGATACCGTCATGGAAAACTTCCTGAACCCCAAAAACGTCGGCGAGATTGAGAATCCGAGCGGAGTAGGCGTTTACGGCAGCCCGGTCTGCGGGGATATGATGCAGATGCATATTAAGGTGGACGAGAACGACGTCATTACCGATTGCAAATTCAAGACTTTCGGCTGTGGCAGCGCCATCGCCAGTTCCAGCATGGCCACACAGATGATCATCGGCAAGACCGTGGAAGAAGCGCTGGCGATCACCAATAAGGACGTGGTGAAAGAACTGGGCGGACTGCCGGCAGTCAAGATCCACTGCTCGGTGCTGGCGGACCATGCCATCAAATCGGCCATTTACGATTACGCCCAGAAGAACGGCAAGACCTACAAAGGATTGGAAGGCTTTGATCCCAACGCGGATGACGACGATGAGGGCGCCGCAGAATAGGCCCTAGAGCGTATTTCCGGAGAGAATAAGAGTTTCCGGAGTGATCAGATCAACGTAAGTACCCCGCAAATGCGGGGTTTTCTTATGTGCGGATCTGTAGTATAATACCTGTTAGGTTTTTGCGGGATTGACGCGGCTTGCGCCGCGTGGGAGAAGGCTTTGAAAACGACAGAAACGATTGTAAACGAATATAACCGCTGGCTGAAGAATACGGCGGAAGACGCCTATATGCAGAGAGAGCTCCTGGCTATCCAGGATGATCCGAATGAGCTGGCGGAGTGCTTTGGCCCGGAACTGGCCTTCGGCACGTCAGGCCTGCGGGGTATTATGGGACCCGGACCCAGCCGGTTGAACCGGTATGTGGTCCGACGCGTAACGCAGGGGCTGGCGGACTATATCAACGGACAGAATCTGGACGCGCCTTCGGTCGTGATCTCTTATGACAGCCGCCTGTTTTCTCAGGAATTCGCGGAAGAAGCGGCTCGCGTCCTGTCCGGGAATGACATTAAGGTCTGGCTGTTCGATGTCATGACGCCGGTGCCGATCCTAAGCTACGCGATCGGCCGACTGACCTGCGACTATGGCATCATGATTACGGCGAGCCATCATACCGGCGTTTTCAACGGCTATAAAGTCTACAACCATCACGGGTATCAGATCCTGTCGCCGGAGCCGGAGGAGATCCTGGCAGCGACGTCGAAATGTGATTTCTTTGAAGGGATCAAGGAGAGCGAGGAGCGGATCTTGAAACTGGATCAGCGGATCACGAACGACTTCATATCGGAAGTCCTGGCGATGACGGACGGTTTCCCCGATGGCGAGGCGAAAGCGAAGCTGAAGCTGATCTATACGCCTTTAAACGGCACCGGGAACGCCATCGTACGGCGGGCTCTGGCCCAGAGCGGGTTCCGCGACGTCACGGTGGTGCCGGCACAGGAGAATCCGGATCCGGTTTTCACGACTTGTAAAGCGCCTAATCCGGAAAAGGTTGCCGCTTATAACGAGGCATTCCGGCTTCTGGACCGGGATCAGGCTGATCTCATTATCGCTACCGATCCCGATTGCGACCGCGTCGGCTGCGCTTTGACCCATAAGGGCACCAAAACCTGTCTGACCGGCAACCAGATCGCGGTCCTCATGTTGGACTTTCTCTGCCTGCGGAAACCGCCGCAGGAAGGACAGGCGATCTGGCGCAGCATCGTGTCGACGCCCTTGGCAGACCGGATCGCCGCGAAATACGGTTTGGACGTAGAGACGACGCTGACCGGGTTCAAATACATTGGGGAAAAGATCTCCAAACTGCTCGTGGCGGGTGAGACGAACCGCTTCTATTTCGGCTTTGAGGAGAGCAACGGCTTCCTGATGTCACCCTTTGTCCGCGATAAAGACGGGGTGAGTTCGGCGGTACTGATCGCGGAGATGGCCGCCTGGCATAAAAAGGAAGGACGCGACCTGATCGACCGTCTGGAAGAGATCCGGGAGGAATACGGCAACCTGATCGAGCGGACGCGCAGCTTCACGTTTAAAGGATTGCAAGGCCGGGAGACGATGACCGAGATCATGCGCTATTTCCGCGAAGAAGCAGTGGAGGCGGTGGGTAATGCGGCGGTTACCTCGCGCCGGGATTATCTGGTGGAAGACACCGGCCTGCCTCCGGCGAACGTCCTGGAATACCAGATGGAAGACGGGAGCTCCATGCTCATCCGGCCTTCCGGCACCGAACCGAAGATCAAAGTCTATCAATACCTGGTGTCAGCCGAAGCGCCGGTCGTTCACGAGATCAACGTACTGATGAAGAAGTTTGAAGAACAGTCTGCAAAATAACGGAGGAGAGACTCTTGGAAAAATTAGGATTAAACGAGATCAGGAAGAAATTCATCGAATTCTATGAAAGCAAAGGCCATTACGCGGCTAAAAGTGCCTCGCTGATCCCGAAAAACGATAAGTCACTGCTGATCATCAACTCCGGTATGGCGCCGCTGAAACGCTATTTCTCGGGTCAGGATACGCCGCCTTCCAAGCGGATGACCACCTGCCAGAAATGTGTGCGTACCGGGGATATCGAGAACGTCGGCAAGACGAGCCGTCATGGCACCTTCTTTGAGATGCTGGGCAGCTTCTCCTTCGGTGATTACTTTAAAGAAGAATCGATCACCTGGGGCTGGGAACTGATCACGAAGGTTTTCGGGATGGATCCGGAGCGTATCTGGGCGACTGTCTATCTGGATGACGAGCAGGCGGTTTCCATCTGGAAGAAGATCGGCCTGCCGGAAGAACGCATCGTGCGCCTGGGGAAAGAGGACAATTTCTGGGAGATCGGCCTCGGTCCCTGTGGGCCGGATTCCGAGATCTTCTATGATCGCGGCGAAGAGTACGGCTGCGGCAAGCCTGATTGTCGTCCGGGCTGCGACTGCGACCGTTTCGTAGAATTCTGGAACCACGTCTTTACGCAGTTTTCGCGCGAGGAAGACGGTTCCTACAGCGATCTGGCGCATCCCAATATCGATACCGGTATGGGCCTGGAGCGCATGGCCTGCCTGATGCAGGGCGTGGATTCCATCTTTGACATCGATACCATCCGCTATATCCTGGACGGCGTGCTGGAACTCTCCGGCGTCCGCTATGAAGAAGCGGATACGGCATCGACAGACATTTCCGTACGCATCATCACGGACCACCTGCGTTCCATGGTCTTCATGATCGCCGACGGGATCACGCCTTCCAACGAAGGGCGCGGTTACGTCCTGCGCCGCCTGATCCGTCGCGCGGTGCGCCATGGGAAACTCATCGGGATCGAAGGCGCTTTCCTTTCCGGTCTTGTGGACCGCGTGGTAAAAGTCTCGGGCGAAGCTTATCCGGAGATCGTGGAGCGGCAGGAACTCATTAAACGTGTGATCGACGCCGAAGAAGAACGTTTCGAACAGACGCTGGGGCAGGGTATGGAGATCATCTCCGGCTACCTGAACGACCTGGCTGCGGAAGGCGCGACCTGTCTGGATGGGGAACGCGCTTTTAAGCTTTATGATACTTACGGTTTCCCGATCGAGATGACGGAAGAGATCCTGGCCGAGAAAGGCTATACCATCGATCAGGAAGGCTTCCGGGAGCGGATGCTGCAGCAGAAAAAGATGGCGCAGGCCGGACGTAAGGTGGATGATCCCAACGCTGGTTGGAAAGACAAGGAAGAATTACCGCCGGTCGCGGAGACCTGTTTCCGTGGTTACGAATTGCTCAGCGCTCCGGCGAAAGTCTTAGCCGTGCGCGCGGCTTCCGGCTCAGAAGATGTCATAACGGCCGGCGAAGAGGGCAAGGTCTATCTGGATCAGACTCCCTTCTATGCGGAATCTGGCGGGCAGATTTACGATACAGGTTTTATGTATACCGACGCTTTGGACGCCACGGTTCTGGAAGTAAAGAAACAGAAAGGTATCTTTGCCCATCAGGTCCGCGTGCAGGCCGGGAGTATCGCCGTCGGGGATACCGTACAGACCTGCGTACTGCCGGAACGCCGCCATCTGATCGCGCGTAACCATACGGCAACCCATCTTTTACAGAAAGCGTTACGCGAAGTGCTGGGCTCTCACGTGGAGCAGGCCGGTTCCCTCGTCAACGAGAAGACGCTCCGTTTCGATTTTTCACATTATGAAGCCATGACCAGCGAGCAGCTGCAGCAGGTCGAAGAGATCGTCAATCGCAAGATCCAGGCCTTCCTGCCGGTTACCGTAAGGGAGATGCCGGTTGCCGAAGCGGAAAAACTCGGGGCGATGGCTTTATTCGGTGAGAAATACGGGGATATCGTCCGTGTGGTGAGTGCCGGCGACTGGAGCATCGAACTCTGCGGCGGTACCCACGTTCAGAATACCGGTGAGATCGGAGCCTTCCGCATCTTATCCGAAACCGGCGTCGCCGCCGGGACCCGGCGCATTGAAGCCGTGACCGCGGACGGGCTTCATGAGCTCGCGGTACGCGATGACGCTTTGCTGAAGGAACTCTGCGGCCTTCTGAAATGCCGCCCGGATACCTTGCTCTCGCGTGCCGGACAGCTCCTTGAAGAACAGAAAGCCGCGCAGAAAGAACTTGAACGCATCCGTAAAGAGGCCCTGGGAGGATCGGTAGCCGGGCTGCTCGCGGAAGCGAAAGAGATCAATGGAATCAAGCTGATCACGAAAGAGTTCGCGGATACCGCCGTCGATGAATTGCGTCAGCTCTCGGATAACGTAAAAGCGGAAGCAAGCGGCGTCGCCATGGTCTTCGCGGCGGTCAACGACGGGAAAGTGGTATTGCTCGTTTCGTTGACGGACGACGTCGTGGAGAAGGGCTACCACGCCGGCAAGATGATCAAAGAGATCGCTTCCGCCTGTGGCGGCGGAGGCGGCGGCAAAGCCAATATGGCCCAGGCCGGCGGCAAGGATCCCGGCCGTATTCCGGCGGCATTTTCGGTTGCAGAACGCCTGCTTGGGTAGTATAATCGTATTAATATCAGTAAATAAAGGAGGGAGGCTGCATATGGAAAGAAAAACGATCATGTTTAATTCTTCAAAGCCCCAGGAGAGAACGACCCGCGAGATCCTGGAGACGGTCTATGCTGCTTTGGAGGAGAGAGGTTACAACGGAATCGATCAGATGGTAGGATACATCCTTTCCGGCGATCCCTCTTATATCACGAGCTATAATAATGCCCGTACGATGATCAGCAGGATCGACCGGGATGACCTTGTCGAAGAGATTCTGAAGAACTATCTGAACAAATGATCATGAAACGCGGCGGGATTCTGTCCCGCCGCCGTTCTATTCTATGAGGCATGAAGAGAAAACTGGCACTGGACGTCGGCGATAAGACGATTGGTGTTGCAGTCAGCGATCCCCTGGGGATCACCGCGCAGGGTCTTACCACGATCGAACGCATCGGCATTAAAAAGGATACCGATATGGTCGTGGCCCTGATACGGGAGTACGACTGTGATACCGTCGTCATTGGCTTGCCGCTGAATCTGAACGGAAGCGACAGTATCCAAACGGAGAAGGTAAGAGAATTCCGCAGCAGACTGGAGAATAAACTGCGCAGCAACGCTCTTGCTCATATTTGCGTGGATTGGCAGGATGAGCGTTTTACCACCGTGATCGCGGAAGACGTGCTGATCGCGGCGGACCTGTCCCGGGCCAAGCGGAAAAAGGTGATCGATAAACAGGCAGCGGTTCTGATCCTCCAGAGCTGGCTCGCCGTGCACAGCGAAGGAGAGAAGCTATGAAAAAAGTTGCCGTTATCATGGGATCCGACAGCGATCTGCCCGTCGTGGAAAAAGCGATTACGACCCTGAAGGAATTCGAAGTACCCTGTGAGGTGCACGTCTTTTCGGCGCACCGGACGCCGGCAGAGGTGAGAGCCTTTACGGAAAAAGCACGCCGGAACGGGTTCGGCGTATTGATCGCCGCGGCCGGCAAGGCCGCGCACCTGGCTGGCGCGATCGCCGCGGCGACGACGCTTCCGGTGATCGGGATCCCCGTAAAGTCCTCCACGCTGGACGGACTGGACGCGCTGCTGGCTACCGTGCAGATGCCGGGCGGGATCCCGGTGGCGACGGTCGCCATCGACGGCGCGCAGAACGCCGCTTTACTCGCGATCCAGATGCTGGCGATCGAAGATAAGAAATTAGCCGCGAAGCTGGACGCCCAACGTCAGGAAGCAGCCGCTAAAGTCTTGGCAAAAGATAAAGATATCGCTGCCCGCTATAACTAAAAGAGAAACGAGAACAGGAGAAGAAGATGGGAAAGAGCTTCAGTGAAAGCTATAAGGAAGCCGGCGTTGATATCACTGCCGGTTACAAAGCAGTCGAACTCATGAAAGAGCATATCGCCAAGACGATGGTTTTCGGACGGATGTCCGATATCGGCGGATTCGGCGGTTCCTATGAACTGGACCTGACCGGTTACGAACACCCCGTTCTCGTCAGCGGTACCGATGGCGTCGGCACTAAGATCCGCCTGGCGATCCTCATGGACCGGCACGATACGATCGGCATCGACTGTGTTGCCATGTGTGTGAACGATATCATCTGCGTTGGGGCGAAACCCCTGTTTTTCCTGGATTATATCGCCTGTGGCGCCAATAAACCGGAAAAGATCGCCATGATCGTTAAGGGCGTCGCCGATGGCTGCGTCCAGGCGGAGAGTGCCCTGGTCGGCGGCGAGACCGCTGAGCATCCCGGCCTGATGCCGATCGAAGACTACGACCTGGCCGGTTTCTCGGTCGGCATCGTCGATCGTGATAAGGCGCTGGATAAGAAAAACGTCCGTGAAGGAGACGCGGTGATCGCGCTCCCGTCCACCGGCGTGCATTCTAACGGCTTCTCCCTGGTACGGAAGGTCTTCGATATCGAGACCGCGGATCTGTTCATGCCGCGCGTCGAGTTAGAAGGGAAATCGCTCGGCGAGACCCTGTTGACGCCGACCGCGATCTATGTGAAGCCCTTGCTGGCTTTGATCGAACACGCGCAGGTAAGGTCCGCCGCGCATATCACCGGCGGCGGCTTCTATGAGAATATCCCGCGCGCGCTTCCGGATGGCTTAAGCGTCCGCATTAAACGGAAAGACGTACGGGTGCTGCCGATCTTCGATCTGATCGCCAAGACCGGGAATATCCCGGAACGCGATATGTTCAACACCTTCAATATGGGCGTCGGTATGGCGGTCATCGTCGCGCCGGAAGACGCGGAAAAAGCGATCCGCTTCCTGCAGGAAATGGGTACGGATGCCTATCTGCTCGGGGAGGTCGTCTCCGGCAATCAGGGCGTTATCATGGAATAGGAGGAGCCTATGGAGAAGAAATGCCGGATTGCGGTGTTGGTTTCCGGTGGCGGGACCAATCTGCAAGCGCTGATCGACGCCGAGAAGAGCGGGATCATCGCGAGCGGCCAAATCGTCCTCGTTGCCAGCAATAATCCGGAAGCTTACGCCCTAACCAGAGCCCGGGAAGCCGGGATCAGCGCCTTTGTATTTACGGATGAAGCGGATCTGGTGCGGATCCTGGAAGGAGCCGAAACGGACCTCATCATACTGGCCGGGTTCCTGAAAATTCTTTCCGCGGAGTTTACAGCCCGCTTTGCCGGCCGCATCATCAATATCCACCCGGCTCTCCTGCCGTCCTTTGGCGGAAAGGGCTGCTACGGGATCCACGTGCATGAGAAAGCCCTGGAATACGGGGTCAAGGTGACCGGCGCTACCGTCCATTTCGTTAACGAAGTACCGGACGGTGGCCGCATCATCTGTCAAAAAGCCGTTGAAGTCAAAGAAGGCGATACCCCGGCGCTTCTGCAGAGAAGGGTCATGGAAGAAGCCGAATGGGTGATCTTGCCGCAGGCCGCGGAGAAGATCTGCCGCCAGCTGTTAAAAGAGAAAGTGCAGGAGAAGGAGAACGTTATGAAGCCCTACGAAACCAAATCATTCCGTGAAACGGTAAGCGGCAATCCTTACGTGGGCCGCGGCATCGTGCTGTGATACAGTGCCGATGGCCGCAATGCCGTGACCGCCTACTTTATCATGGGCCGCTCAGAGAACAGCCGCAACCGTGTGTTCTGCTGGACGGAAGACGGTATCATGATCAAGCCTTACGATGAGAGCAAGGTCAAGGATCCGTCTCTGATCATCTACTACCCGCTGCGGGAGATCTACGGTGACATCATCATTACCAATGGTGATCAGACCGATACGATCTATGACTGCATGTCCGAGGGCGGCAGCTTCGCGGAAGCGCTCCGCACCCGGACCTTCGAACCGGACGGACCGAACTGGACCCCGCGCATCAGCGGTTTCATCGATTTCGATGACAGCGATACCGGATTCCGTTATGCCTTAAGCATCCTGAAGAGCGCCGATCCGGAAGGGACCGCCTGTAATCGCTACTTCTATGAGTATGAACCGGTAGCCGGGCTCGGGCATTTCATTCATACCTATATCACTGACGGGAACCCCTTACCGACCTTTACCGGGGAACCGGAACGGATCACGATCCCGAACGATATCACGGAGTTCAGCAAGGAGATCTGGGACAGCCTGGATGCTGATAACCGCATTTCGCTCTACGTCCGTTACACCGACCTGGAGAGCGGCGAATGCGAAGAATACATGATCAATAAACATGAGGAAGAAGAGGAGGTAGAGGCATGAAAGAATTTGAACTGAAATACGGTTGTAACCCGAACCAGAAACCGGCCCGTATCTTTATGGAAGACGGCAGCGATCTCCCCATCGAGATCCTGAACGGCAGACCCGGCTATATCAATTTCCTCGACGCTTTCAACAGCTGGCAGCTGGTGAAGGAACTCTCCGAAGCGACCGGCCTGCCGGCGGCGACGTCTTTCAAACACGTGAGCCCGACTTCCGGCGCCGTAGCGGTACCCATGAGCGCGGAACTGAAAAAAGCCGCTTTTGTCGATGATATCGAGGGACTGGATGATTCCCCGATCGCGACGGCTTACGCACGGGCCAGAGGCACCGATCGCATGTCCTCCTTTGGCGACTGGGTCGCGCTTTCCGATACCTGCGACGCGGTGACGGCGACTATCCTGAAGCGGGAAGTTTCCGACGGCATCATCGCTCCGGATTATACGCCGGAAGCCCTGGAGATCCTGCGCGGGAAGAAGAAAGGCAATTATAACGTCGTCAAGATCGACCGCTCTTATATCCCGGAAGCGCTGGAGAAAAAGCAGGTCTATGGGATCACGTTTGCCCAGAACCGCAACGACTATAAGGTCGACGACGCCTGCTTCGCGAAGATCGTGACCGCGAATAAAGACCTGACTCCGGAAGCGCGGCGCGACCTCACCGTAGCGCTCATCACGCTGAAATATACGCAGTCCAACTCGGTAGCCTTTGCCTATCAGGGCCAGGCCATCGGTGTCGGGGCCGGCCAGCAGTCCCGTATCCACTGCACGCGGCTGGCGGGCAGCAAAGCGGATAACTGGCATCTCCGCCAGTCACCGCAGGTGCTGGAGCTCCCGTTCCGCGATGATATCGGTCGTCCGGACCGCGACAACGCCATCGATATCTATTTGGGTGACGACGCGGAAGACGTCCTGAAAGACGGCGCCTGGGAGCGCATCTTCAAGACGAAACCGGAAGCTTTCACCCGGGAGCAGAAGCGGGCCTATCTGGACGGCATCCGCGGGGTCTCCCTGGGCAGTGACGCGTTCTTCCCCTTCGGCGACAATATCGAACGGGCGCGCAAGAGCGGCGTCAGTTATGTAGCGGAACCGGGCGGATCCGTACGTGACGATAACGTCATCGCGACCTGTGATTTCTATGACATGGTCATGGTCTTTACCGGTATGCGCCTCTTCCATCACTAGAATTCAATTGGTTACGAAGGAGACAGCATGAAAATCATGGTCATTGGCGGCGGCGGCCGCGAACATGCCATCATTAAAGCCATCCGCAAAAATCCGGACGTAGAGATCATCTACGCTTTGCCGGGGAACGGCGGTATCGCCCGGGATGCGCAAATCGTACCCATCGCGGCGACCGCGCTTCCCGAGATCGTTGCGTTCGCACAGGAGAAGCAGATCGATTACGCCGTGGTCGCGCCGGACGATCCGCTCGTCTTAGGCCTCGTCGACGAGCTGACCGCAGTCGGGATCCCTTGTTTCGGCCCGGAGAAAAAGGCGGCCATCATCGAAGGCAGCAAGGTCTTCGCGAAAGATCTGATGAAACGCTACGGCATTCCGACGGCGGCCTATGAAACATTTACCGATTTGGAAAGCGCTCTTCACTACGTAGAGGACTGCCCGATCCCGGTCGTCATCAAAGCCGACGGCCTGGCCTTAGGAAAGGGCGTCATCATCGCGGAGACCCGGGAAGCGGCGCAGACTGCGGTCCGGCAGATGATGAGCGACCACGTCTTCGGTAAGAGTGGCGACAGTGTAGTCATCGAGGAATTCCTGGAAGGCCCGGAAGTCTCTGTTTTAAGCTTTACAGACGGAAACGTCGTGGTGCCGATGATCTCATCTATGGATCATAAACGCGCTCTGGACGGGGATCAGGGCCTGAATACGGGCGGTATGGGCACGATCGCTCCCAACCCGTACTTCACGCCGGAAGTATCGGAACGCTGCATGCAGGAGATCTTCCTGCCGACGATCCGAGCCATGAACGAGGAGGGAAGGACCTTCCGCGGCTGTCTCTATTTCGGCCTGATGATCACCGCCAAGGGACCAAAGGTGATCGAATACAACTGCCGTTTCGGCGATCCCGAGACGCAGGTGGTCCTGCCGCTTCTGGAGTCGGACCTGCTGTCCGTCATGATGAAAGTCACCGCCGGTACGCTGCAACCGGATGACGTCCGCTTCTCACACGATTCCGCCTGCTGCGTGGTCATGGCCAGCCAGGGCTATCCGGTGAAATATGAGAAGGGCTTCCCGATCACGATGCCGGACGACGACCTGATCTTTGTGGCGGGAGCCAAAAAGAACGAGGCAGGGGAGCTGGTCACCAGTGGCGGACGGGTCTTAGGCGTCACGGCAACGGCGCCGACGCTGCCGGAGGCGATCCGGGCCGCTTATGCCAAGACCGAAAAGGTCCATTTCGCAAATGCCTTTATGCGCAGTGATATCGGGAAACGGGCGCTGGCTGCTATAAGTCGGGAGGAATGACATGGTTTACAGGATCTACGTGGAAAAAAGAAGCGCTTTTGCCAATGAAGCCAGAAGCCTGAAAAACGAACTAGTCGAATTGCTGGGGCTGAAGATCGCTTCACTCAGACTTTTAAACCGCTATGACGTGGAAGATATCAGTGAGGAGCTGTTCCGGCAGGTGATCGGCACGGTATTCTCGGAACCACAGGTAGACGATACCTACCTGACCCTTCCGGACGCGGATGATACATATGTTTTTGCGGTGGAATTCCTGCCCGGCCAGTTCGACCAGCGCGCCGAATCAGCCGCTGAATGTATCCAGCTGATCAGCCGCGGCGAGAGACCGCTGGTCCGCAGCGCCAAGGTCTATATGATCCAGGGCGACCTGTCGGATGAGGATAAGGCAGCGATTCGTAAATACGTGATCAACCCCGTGGAAGCCCGGGAAGCTGCTTTAGGCACTTATGAGACCTTGCGTATCGCCTATGAGATCCCGACCTCCGTAGCCACGGTAACGGGATTCCGGGATATGCTGCATAAGGACCTTCTGGCCTTTTTGGAGGAGCGCGGGCTGGCGATGGATCTCGCGGATCTGGAGCTCTGCCAGGAGTATTTCCGCAGCGTGGACCGCGACCCGACCATAACGGAGATCAAAGTGATCGATACCTATTGGTCCGACCACTGCCGTCATACGACTTTTAATACCACGATCGATAAGATCAAATTCGAGGATCCCAAGTGCCAGGCTGCTTTTAAGCGCTATATGGAAACGCGGGAGACCCTGGGACGTACCAAACCCGTTACCCTGATGGATATCGGCACCATCGCCGCGAAATACCTGAAGGCGCAGGGGAAACTGCAGAAACTGGATGAATCGGAAGAGATCAATGCCTGTACGGTCAAGATCCAGGCCGAGATCGACGGCGAGCTTCAGGACTGGCTGCTCCTCTTCAAGAACGAAACGCATAACCATCCGACGGAGATCGAGCCCTTCGGCGGCGCGGCGACCTGTATCGGCGGCGCCATCCGCGACCCGCTTTCGGGACGCAGCTACGTATATTCCGCAATGCGCGTGACCGGCGCGGCCGATCCCTTAAAACCGGTCAGCGAGACATTGCCCGGCAAGCTCCCGCAGCGGAAGATCGTGACCACTGCAGCAGCCGGTTACAGCTCCTACGGGAACCAGATCGGTCTGGCTACCGGCCAGGTGGACGAGGTCTACCATCCGGGTTACGTCGCCAAACGCATGGAGATCGGCGCAGTCGTCGCGGCAGCGCCGGCGGCCAACGTGCGGCGTGAACGTCCGCAGGACGGTGACGTGATCATTCTGCTCGGCGGCCGTACCGGCCGGGACGGTTGCGGTGGCGCGACCGGCTCTTCCAAATCCCATACGCTCTCCAGCCTGGAGACCTGCGGCGCGGAAGTCCAGAAGGGGAACGCGCCTGAAGACAGAAAACTGCAACGGCTCTTCCGCAATCCGGAAGCCTCCCGTATGATCAAGCGCTGTAACGACTTCGGTGCCGGCGGCGTTTCCGTCGCCATCGGCGAACTGGCGGACGGCCTGACCGTGGATCTGAATCAGGTGCCGAAAAAATACGAGGGCCTGGACGGAACCGAGCTCGCCATCAGTGAATCCCAGGAACGCATGGCCATCGTGGTCGGACC
>JAFRYQ010000014.1 GCA_017437565.1 Bacillota bacterium | reverse complement strand
ATGTACCACAACTACCCGCACTGCTGGCGCTGCAACACGCCGCTCGTTTACTACGCGAAGCCGGGCTGGTACATCGAGATGAGCAAGCTCAAGAACGAGCTCGTCGCCAACAACAATACAGTTAACTGGTTCCCGCCGTACGTCGGCGAGAAGCGCTTCGGGAACTGGCTCGAGGAGGTCAAGGACTGGAACATCTCGAGAAACCGTTACTGGGGCACCCCGATTCCGATCTGGCGCTGCGAGTGCGGCCACATCGAGTGCATCGGGAGCCGCGCGGAACTCGCAGAGAAAGCGATCGAGACGGTCGACCCGGAGACGATCGAACTCCACAGACCGTACGTGGACGACGTGCATCTGACCTGCCCGGTCTGCGGCAAGCCGATGCAGCGCATCCCGGAGGTCATGGACTGCTGGTTTGACTCCGGCGCCATGCCGTTTGCGCAGTGGCACTATCCGTTTGAGCACGCGGAGGAGTTCGACACCGAGCTCTTCCCGGCGGACTTCATCTGCGAAGGCATCGACCAGACTCGCGGCTGGTTCTATTCGCTGATGGCGATCTCCACCTTTATCAAAGGCGCCGCGCCTTACCGCAACGTCCTGGTCAACGACCTGATCCTCGATAAAGAGGGAAAGAAAATGAGCAAATCGCGCGGGAATACCGTCGATCCCTTCGTCCTCTTTGATCAGTACGGCGCCGACGCGACGCGCTGGTACCTGCTTTCCGTGTCGCCGGCCTGGACGCCGACCCGCTTTGATGAAGACGGCCTGAAAGACGTCGTCAGCAAATTCTTCGGCACGCTCCGCAACGTTTATAATTTCTTCGTCCTCTATTCCAACCAGGACGACGTAGACGTGAAGAGCCTCACCGTCGCGCCGGCGGACCGTCCGGAGCTGGATCGCTGGATCCTGTCCCGCTATAACCGCCTGGTGGCCGACGTGCGCGCCAGCATGGACGCTTATGACCACATGAAGAGCGTCCACGCCCTGACCGATTTCGTCAGCGAGGATCTGTCCAACTGGTATATCCGCCGGGCCCGCCGCCGTTTCTACGGGGAAGAAATGACGCTCAACAAACAGTCCGTCTATCTGACGACCTATGAGGTCCTGACGGGCGTCGCCAAGCTGATCGCGCCTTTCGCGCCTTTCCTCTCGGATGAGATCTACTGCAAGCTGACCGGTGAGGAGACCGTCCATACGGCTTATTTCCCGGAGAGCGATCCGTCCCTGATCGACGCCAGAGTCGAAGAGCGGATGGACCTCATCCGTACCATCGTCGCCCTTGGCCGCGGCATCCGCGAAAAAGAGCGCATCAAGGTCCGCCAGCCGCTTTCCGAGATCCTGGTCGACGGCAAATATAAGGACGTCATCGAAGATTTGGCCGGTCTGGTGAAGGAAGAACTGAACGTAAAGGAAGTCGTCTTCGCCGACGATCTCGATACCTATATGAACTTCACGCTGAAGCCGAACTTCAAGGTCGCCGGCCCGGTGCTCGGTTCTGCCATCAAAGCCTTTGGCGGCGCCCTGGCCAAGGCCGACCCGAAGGAACTGGTCGCGGCCCTGGAGAAGGACGGCAAAGTCACCCTGGACCTTGCCGGCACGCCGACCGAGATCGAGAAGGAGTTCGTAGACGTCCGTATCAACGCCAAGGAAGGCTTCGCGGTCGGTATGGAAGGCTCCGTCTTCGCCATCCTGGAACTGGCCCTGACGCAGGAACTGATCGACGAGGGCTTTGCCCGCGAGCTGATCAGCAAGGTGCAGCAGATGCGGAAACAGAACGATTTCGAGATGATGGATCGCATCGTGATCACCGTGGACGCCGATGAAGCGATCGCCGCGGCGATCGCCAAGCACGAGGCCTATATTAAGGATGAGACGCTGGCTGTCGAGATCAAGAGTGGCGAATGCGCGGACCGTTACGACCTGAACGGCCATAAGACCGGTATCGCGGTAGCGCGCGTATAAAATGGT
Source organism: Bacillota bacterium (assembly GCA_017437565.1). GTDB lineage: Bacteria > Bacillota > Clostridia > Peptostreptococcales > Anaerovoracaceae > Eubacterium_B. The sequence goes on along the minus strand of JAFRYQ010000014.1, from coordinate 10,783 downwards.
TGCCAGAGAATAGGCGGCCAAAGCGCTCGACGCGCGGATGGCGCGCGTTGCGCAAACCATGTGAAAGAGCGGAGGCGGGAGCAATCCCGCCTCTCGTTACGGGATACCGGGCGGCGGCAAGCCGCGTGGCGGATGGAGAAAGAGATGCAGGACCTTTACGATCTGACTTTGGAGGAGATGAAAACCTATGTGACCGGCCTGGGGGAGAAGCCTTTCCGCGCCGGCCAGGTTTATCGTTGGCTCTATCAGGGCGTGAGCGATTTCGGACAGATGAGGAACGTACCGCAGGCACTGCGCGCGCGGCTTGAGGAAGAAGCCCTTATCGGCTCGCTGACAATCCTTAAAAAACAAAGCGCGTCCGACGGAACCCGTAAATATCTCTTCCGGCTCGCGGACGGCAATACCATCGAGAGCGTCTTCATGCGCTATTCTTACGGGAATTCGCTCTGCGTTTCCTCGCAGGCCGGCTGCCGCATGGGCTGCCGTTTCTGCGCTTCCCAGATGAAAGGCCTGGCGCGGAACCTCACCGCCGGCGAGATCCTCGGCCAGCTGAAGCGGGCCCAGGCTGATACCGGGGAGAAGGTCGACCACATCGTGGTGATGGGGAGCGGGGAGCCCTTTGATAATTACGCCGAACTGGCCCGCTTCCTTACCATCGTCCATGAAAAAGAAGGCCTGAACTTGAGCCGCCGCAATATTACCGTTTCCACCTGCGGGCTGGTGCCGGGGATCGAGCGCTTCGGAAAAGAATTTCCCCAGGTGAACCTGGCCATCTCCCTGCACGCGCCCAGCGACGAGATCCGGCAGACCATGATGCCGGTCAACCGCCGTTATCCCTTGGCGGAAGTGGTCGCCGCCGCTAAAAAACACGCGGAGATGACCGGGAGAAGGGTGACCTTTGAATACGCGCTCGTCAACGGGGTGAACGACCGCGACGAAGACGCCAGGGCCCTGATCCGGCTGCTTTCGGGGCTCCTCTGCCACGTCAACCTGATCCCTCTGAATAAGGTGGAGGGGACCGGCTTTGATACGGTAAGCCGCGCGCGGGCTTATGAATTTATGGAGCTGCTGACGAAAGGCGGCATCCCGGCTACCGTACGCAGGGAATTGGGCGCCGAGATCGACGCCGCCTGCGGCCAGCTGCGGCTGAACGGGTGAGGGCGCGGACCGGGCCGGATAGGCGGTTCGCGACAGTCACAGTGTCAGACAAGGCGCGAAGAAAGACGGAAAAGCGGTTGAACCTTGCGCGCGCTTGTTGTATACTGTTAGAAAGATGAAAACGGCATTGGCCGTAAAGATATGAATGGAGGGCTTACTACATGGTTAAACTGTTGATCGGGCATAAAGGAACGGGTAAAACCAAACTCATGATCGAGATGGCGAACGACGAGGTCGAAAAGAGCAACGGCAGCGTGATCTTCATCAATAAGAATTCCCGCCTTATGTACGACCTGAAATATAGGATCAGAGTCGTCTGCATGGAAGACTATGAGCATATCACTAACAGCGATGAATACATCGGCTTCATCTACGGTATCATCAGTTCCGATCACGATATCGAGACGATCTACATCGACAGCATCCTGAAACACGCGGATTTCTCGCTGGGTGACCTGCCGGAATTCCTCGGCCGCCTGCGCAACATTTCCAAGAACTACGGCATGGATTTCGTGGTCAGCCTGAGCGCGGAGAAGGAAGAGATGATCGGCGTCGATTTCAGCGATTACGACGTTGTGAACTGAAGCCTCAGGACTTAAGACGGATGGCTTATGGCGCGCGCCCCTTGCGGGCGCCCTTTTTTTTTTGCATAAGCAGCCACCCTGATAAATCCTGTTAAAAGTATAATTAATCCTATTAACAGGCGATATCGACGGGGAAAAGGAGGGCAGAAAAGCGATATAGAATGGCGTAATTCTGCGTATTTCACGATTTGTTCACAAAGATGACAAATTTGGTATGAGCATTGCATATTCATCTAATGTATATTCTAATTCCCGGAAGGGCACGGGTGGCGAGAAGGAAATGACATTTTAGGAACCCGGCCGTTCCACTTTTAAGAGGAGGCATAGAATGAAGAAAAAGTTATTGATTACCCTGTTGATCGCCATCTTCGCGCTCAGCCTGCTGGCTGGCTGCGGTGGCTCCTCCAGCTCCGGCGGCAGTTCGTCTTCCGAACCCGCGGAAGAGCCGGCAGAAGAACCCGCGGAAGAACCGGCGGAAGAACCGGCTGCGGAACCGGCTGCGGAACCGGCAGCCACCGGCGACGTGCTTGATGACGGCTTCCCGGCCAACGTCCTGCGCGTGACCTATACGGCGGAACCGGAATCGGCGGATGCCGCCCGTACCACCGCGGACTACATCCTGATGATGAACTGCGGCGATACCCTGCTGAGAACCGAGCAGAATGAAGCAGGCGAAAACGTAAACGTGGAAGCGCTGGCCGAATCCTATTCCGTCAGCGAGGACGGTCTCACCTACAGCTTCACCTTAAGAGAAGGCGTTACTTTCCATAACGGTGAAGTGCTCGAATCCGACGACGTCCTTTATACGGTCGACCGTATGCTGGATCCGGAAAGAGCTTCCAGAAACAGCGAATGGATGGACATGATCAAAGGTGCGCAGGACGTTCTCGACGGCAAAGCGGAATCCGTAAAGGATATCGGCATCATCATCAAGGACGAACGCAATTTTGACATCATCCTGGAGCAGGCTTATGCACCGTTCCTCGCTTCCATCACGACCCCGGCCTGGACCATCGTGAACCGTGAAGCGGGTGAGAGAGCAGATGAAGCCGGCGGCGGCCCGGAGACTTCCTATTTCGGTTCCGATCCGGAATACTTCACCGGCTGCGGTCCCTTCGTGCTGAAGGAGTGGGTGCTGAACGACCATGTCTATCTGGAAACCTATAAGGACTACTATCGCGGTGCTTCCAAGCTGGACGGCGTTCTGATCAAAATCGTCGGCGATGCCGAGACGGAAAAGATGATGTTCGACTCCGGACTGATCGATATCTTCGATCTGGATCATGCGATGGACCAGATCCCGTTCTATCTCCAGTCCATGCCGGATAATATCGTAAAGAAGCAGGTCCTCGGAACCAGCTACCTCTCCATCAACGAGAGAATCGAACCATTCCAGGATGTAAAGGTACGTCAGGCACTGCAGATGGCGATCGACAGACAGCTGATCTGCGATACCATGTACTACGGCGAAGCGGCTGTCCCGGCTTATGGATTCTTCGCCGAAGGCCTTCCGGGCTATGATCCGGATATGCCGGAGATCCCCTATGATCCGGAAGGAGCGAAGGCGCTGCTCGCGGAAGCGGGATATCCGGACGGTTTCGATATGGAAATCGCCGAAGCTTCCACCAGCCCGGACGATCTGGCCATCAACGAAGTTATCGCCAATATGTTCGGAGCGATCGGCGTAAACTGCACGATCACCCAGATGGATTCCGCGGCCTGGTACTCCATCCGTTCCGAAGGCGACCTGCCGATGTACAGAACGAGCTGGACGGCGGACTTTAACGATCCGGATAACTTCATCTATGTTATGTACAACCCGAGCGCGAACGTAGCGAGATCCTGGAACTATCAGAACCAGGAAGCGATCGACCGAGTCGTCGCTGCCCGTTACATGACCGATCCGGAAGCGCGTGTGCAGGAATACACCGATCTGGAAAAGCTCATCATCCGTGATGATGCGGCCATGATCCCGCTCTGGCATAAAGTTAAGATCAGAGTGGTGCAGGACAGAGTTCAGGGCTTCGTCCCGATGTGGGCAGGCTACGGTGACTGCTGCTTCTATGGCACCAGCCTTGAGATCTAATAGTAGTTTTAATTCACAATCCTGTTGGCTCGTCAAAGAACTTCCTTTGACCTGATTAGTAAGGCTTTTGGGGGAGGGCTGCCCCGATCGGAGGGCAGCCTTCTCCTAAAATAATGTTCTATTAAGGAGGAAGAGACATGAAGAAAAAGGTATTGGCTATCCTGCTGATCGCCATCCTGGCCATGACACTTCTTTCGGCCTGCGGCGGCTCGAGTGATTCGGGCAGTTCCGACAGCTCGGAACCCGCGGAGACGGAAGAACCGGCCGAGGAAGCGGAAGAAGCAACCGAAGAAGCGGCGGAGACTGCTGAACCCGCTGCGTCGGGAAGTGTCGTCTATGAGGACGGTTATCCGGAGAACGTACTCCGCATCACCTTCCAGGAAGAGCCGGAAACGGCTGACCCGGCGATGACTTCCGGTGATTATCTCATCATGATGAACTGCATGGACACGCTGACCAAGATGGAAGACGACGGCACCGGCACACTGGTTTCCAAGCCCTGGCTCGCCGAATCCTGGGAAGTCAGCGAAGACGGTCTTACTTACAGCTTCAAGCTGAGAGAAGACGTGAAGTTCCATAACGGAGAACCCCTTACGGCAGACGACGTTCTTTATTCGATCGATCGTATGCTGCAGCCGGAAAGAATGACCAAAGGCTCCGAATGGATGAGCATGATCGCCGGTGCACAGGATATGCTTGATGGCAAGGCGGAGACGGTTGAGAATATCGGTGTCATTGTCAAGGACGATTATAATTTTGATATCGTTCTGGCCGGAACCTATTCTCCGTTCCTTTCGATGCTGTCCGTACCGAACTGGGCCATCTGCAACCGTGAAGCCGGTGACAAGGCTGACGAAGCCGGCGGCGGCGCTGCGACGAGCCTCTACGGTTCCGATCCGGATTATTTCACCGGTACCGGTCCGTTTATCCTCAAGGAATGGGTCCTGAACGATCACCTCTATCTGGAAAAGAACCCGGATTATTTCGCGGGCGCTTCCCAGCTTGACGGTATCCTGGTTCGCATCGTAGCCGATGTCGACGCGGAAAAGATGCTCTTTGACTCTCATCAGACGGACATCTTCATTCTGAACAACGCGCCGGACCAGATCGACTACTATTATTCCAGCGACGAATACAAAGATTATATCAATACGCTTCCGGTTCTCGGTACCGCCTATCTGGCCCTCAACGAGAAGAAGGAAGGCCTGAATGACCCGCGCGTCCGTGAAGCGATCTCGCTCGCGATCGACCGTGAATCCATCTGCACGAACCTCTTCAACAACGGCAAGAGCGCGATCCCGGCTTACAACTTCCTGCCGGAAGGCGTTGCCGGTTATGTAGAAGCGGAAGCGACCGGCATGAATCAGGAGAAGGCGAAAGAACTGCTGAAGGAAGCCGGATACGAGAACGGTCTCGAATTCGAACTGACCACGACCTCCACGGATCCGGAATCCCAGGCGATCAACGAAGTCATCCAGAACATGCTCCAGCAGGTCGGCATCAACTGCACGATCAACCAGATGGACAGCGCAACCTGGTCTGACGTCAGAAGAACCGGCGACCTCGGTTCCTACAGAACCTCCTGGTCTGCGGACTACAACGACCCGGATAACTTCTATTATTCCCTGGTCGGCGGCGCGTCCAACGTAACGAGATCCTTCAACTATGATAACCAGGAGATCCTGGACCTGATTGAAAGCGCCCGTTACATCGTCGACGTCGATGAGAGAACGGCAGCTTACGAGAAGATTGAAAACGCGATCGTACATGAAGACTATGCGATCATCCCGCTCTGGCACACCATCAGAGTGAGAGCCCTGCAGCCCAGAGTCAAAGGCTTCGTCCCGATGTGGGCTGGTTGGCAGAACAACTGCTACTATGGCGTCTACCTCGAAGGCTAGAAAGAATTGACAAGAACGATTTGAGGTAAATGTTGAGGGGAGCTTCCTCCCGGAAGCTCCCCTTACAGGTTAAAGATCTCACCGGAGGTCTGAAATAAGGAAGGAAACCGCCAAGTGGTAAAGTATATAGTAAAACGTATACTCGTCTCGATACCGCTGATCATCGCCACGATCCTCGTGATCTTCCTGCTTCTGCAGGTATTACCTGGCAACCCGATCGTTGTCATGATGGGGGAAAAGGTGAATGAAGCGGTCGTAAAACGGGTAACAGAGCAGATGCATCTGAACGATCCTGTTCTGGTAAGATTTGCCCGCTATATCATCGATCTGGTGCACGGTGATCTGGGGCATTCTTATAAACTGAACCGGCCTGTTTCCACGCTGATCGGCGAAGCGTTCCCGCGTACCGTGAAACTGGCGATCAGTGCCGCACTCGTATCCTGGATCATCGGTATTCCTACCGGGATCATCTCTGCAATCAAAAAAGATTCACTTCTGGACCGGTTCCTGATGGGCTTTGCGCTCGTCGGGATCTCACTCCCCGTATTCTGGGCAGCCATGCTGCTGCAATATATCTTCGGCTACAGACTGGGCGTCCTGCCGATCTACGGTTATACGACGGTGAAGCACATGATCCTCCCGGCGATCGTACTGGGATGGTCATCATCCGGCTCGATTGCCCGTATGACGCGCTCCAGCCTGCTTGGTATTATGAAAAACGATTATATCAGAACCGCGAGAAGCAAAGGTATCCGGGAAAGCATGGTTATCGTCAAACACGGATTGAAGAACGCCATGATCCCGGTCGTCACCATGATGGCCATGCAATTCGCGAGTCTGTTATCCGGTGCTACCATCACGGAGACTGTTTTCGGCGTCGGCGGTATCGGTATGCTGATGATCTCGGCGGTCAATAACAGAGATATGCCGCTTCTCCTCGGATCTACCGTTTTCGCAACGATGATCATCATCATCGGCAACATGGTAGCGGATATCATGTATTCGTTCCTGGATCCGAAGATCCGTGAACAGTAGAAAGGGGGAGGGTCAAAATGCTGAACAATAAGAAAATGAATCAGGTTGCTGACGCTCTCGCCGAAAAATTTGTCAGCAACATGGCGGCCGACTTTGAAGGAACCGACTGGATCCCGGAAGGAGCTCTGGAGCCGGTACATGTTGAAGAATCCGCGGAAGCGGAAATCGCGCCGAATCAGACTCTGGGCGAGCAGTTCTGGAGTATCTTCAAGCATAACAAGCTGGCGCTCGTATCCCTTATCATCATCATCGCCTTTGTGGTCATCTGCATCGGGGCCCCGGTCTTCGCACCGCACGATCCCTTTGAACAGGATCTTACGATGTCTCTGAAAGGGCCGACCGCGAACCACCTGTTGGGCTGCGATAAATTCGGCCGCGACATCCTGTCGCGTATGATCTACGGCGGCCGCGTCTCGCTCGCCATTGGCCTCCTGCCAACGACGGTCTCCATGCTCATCGGAACCACGCTCGGCCTGATTGCCGGTTTCGTCGGCGGCTGGGTGGATTCGCTGATCATGCGTATCGCAGACGTAATCATGGCTTTCCCCTCAATCCTGATGGCGATGGTTATCTCGTACACGATCGGTAACGGAATTCTGACCATCTTCGTCGCTTTAAGCTTTGTGAGCTGGGCCGGTACTTCCCGTGTCGTGAGATCCGAGGTGCTTTCACTCCGGGAGAAAGAATACGTGGAGGCGGCGACGTCCATCGGCGTTAAAAAATCCATCATCATGTTCCGGCATATCCTGCCGAACTGCGTACCGACCTTGATCGTCCTGCTGACCGGGCATATCCCGGGCAATATCCTGAGCGAGTCCAGCCTGTCCTTCCTGGGCGTCGGCGCGCAGCCGCCTTCGACCAGCTGGGGCCTCATGGTCTTCCAGATGAAAGCCTATCTGCAGATCAATCCGGTCGGAACGCTCGCGCCCGGCGTGGTCATCCTGATCCTCGTCGTAGCCTTTAACTTCCTGGGCGACGCGATCCGTGACAAGCTGGATCCGAGACTCCAGGAACAGTAGGGAGGTGCGGCTATGAGTGATGCAGTATTAAAGATCAGAAACTTAAAGACGCAGTTCTTTACCAGTAAAGGCATCGTCCCGGCCGTTGACGGCGTGGATATCACCGTCAAAGCCGGCGAAGCCGTCGGCCTGGTCGGCGAATCCGGCTGTGGTAAAAGTATGACGGCAATGTCGGTCATGCAGCTGATTGAACATCCGGGGCGCGTGGTAGCCGGTACCATCGAACTGGAAGGCGAGAACCTGCTGGATAAGACGAAACGCGAGATGGACGACATCCGCGGCAATAAGATCTCCATGATCTTCCAGGAGCCGATGACGTCTCTGAACCCGGTCTATCCGATCGGCAAGCAGGTCATGGAAGCCATCCTGACGCATAACAAGAACGTCAGGTTGGCCGAAGCGAAAGAGCGGACGATCGAGATCTTCCGTAAAGTCGGTATCCCGGAACCGGAAAAACGTTTTTCCACCTATCCGCACCAGCTCTCCGGCGGTCTGCGCCAGAGAGTCATGATTGGTATGGCCATGGTCTGTGAACCGACGCTTATGATCGCGGACGAACCGACGACGGCACTCGACGTTACGATCGAAGCCCAGATCCTCTTCCTCATGAAGGAGCTGCAGAAGGATCTCGGTACGGCGATCATCATGATCACCCATAACTTAGGCATCGTTGCCGAATCCTGCGATTACGTCTACGTCATGTACGCCGGCAAGATCATGGAAGAGGCGAACGTCCATGAGATCTTCAAGAACCCGCAGCATCCCTATACTTACGGGCTCCTGAATTCCATCCCCAAGGTCACGGAGACGAAAGAGCATCTGTTCACGATCCGCGGCCTGGTGCCGAACCTGCTGGCTCTGCCAAAAGGCTGCCGCTTCTGCACCCGCTGCGATCACGCCATGAAGATCTGCACGGAATTCCAGCCGGATCTTTACGATATCGGTGGCGGTCATAAGGTGCGCTGCTTCCTGGCGTCTAAGGAGGTGATGAACTGTGGCAAATGAGGAAAAGAAAGTTCTGGTCGAAACGAGGAACCTGACGAAAGAATTTGCGACCCGTTCCGGATCTTTCGGGAAAAACCGCGCTACGGTTCACGCCGTTACTGACGTCAGTATCAACGTCTACGAAGGCGAGACGCTGGGTGTGGTCGGTGAATCCGGCTGCGGCAAGTCCACCCTGGGACGGCTGATGATCCGCCTTCTCACTCCGACCAGCGGGCAGGTCTTCTTTGAAGGCAAAGACTTAAACGCCCTGCGGGATGAGGAGATCCGCACCATGCGCAAGAAGATGCAGATGGTCTTCCAGGATCCTTACGCGTCCTTAAATCCGCGCCTCAGAGTGCGGGAACTGATTGCGGAACCCCTGATCACGCACCATGTGAACAAGACCAAGCAGGAAGACACCGACCGTGTCGAAGACCTGATGAGAAAATGCGGCATCCGTCCGGAATTCATGTACCGGTTCCCGCATCAGTTCTCCGGAGGCCAGCGGCAGAGAGTCAGCATCGCCCGCGCTTTGGCGCTGAATCCGAAGCTGATTATCTGCGACGAACCGGTCTCGGCGCTGGACGTTTCCATCCAGTCGCAGGTATTGAACCTGCTGGGCGATCTGCAGCAGGAGATGAATCTGACTTACGTCTTCATCTCTCACGACCTCTCCGTCGTCCGCTATCTTTCCGACCGCGTCTGTGTAATGTTCCTGGGGAAAGTCTGTGAGATCGGCGTGACCCGCGATATCTACGACCACCCGCTGCACCCGTACACGAGATTCCTCCTGGAAGCGGTACCGGTGCCGGATCCGGATTACCGGAAAGAAAAGAAAGATATGCTGACCGGCGAGATCCCGAGCCCGGTCAATCCGCCGAGCGGCTGCTATTTCCGCACCCGTTGCCCCTACGCCAGCGAACGCTGCGCGCGGGAGACTCCGGAACTGAAGGAATACGACAATGGCCGCATGGCTGCCTGCCATCTGCTGGAGAAATAAGCTTTCCCGGTTGGGCAGCGAATCAGTACGCAAAGGGGCTGTTGCACAAAGTGATTGGAAATCCCTTGGGCAACAGCTCTTTTTCTATGTTTTCTTTGTGAGCTTCGTTTTTAATTCATAGGAGCACGGATATTTGAGGGGAAAATAATCAAAAAGATATTCTTCCCGCCTCTTTGAGCACACAAAAGCAAGTCCTCGGTTTCGTTCGTTTTGAAGTCAGGATTGTTTCAACGGATAAAGGTGTTCGCCGGTTCTTCCATTCTGTATCTTTCGATCCAGCCGGCAGACGTTCTGAGCAAGCAGAATCAAGAACGTTTCGGTCAAAACATTCGGTTTCCCGCGACACAGATACCGTTTAAATTTACGGTCTTCTTTCAGTTCGGCGAAAGTGCCTTCGGCCTGTATGCTTCGGTTCATCCGCAACATACACCCTTCGTCTGTTGTAATGTTTTCAAGGCTTTCTCTACGCTGCCTTTCAAATACCCTGGATATCTCCATACGCTTCCTGCGTTCTTCCATAGGGATATCGGAATGGTTCCCTTTGATACATCTGCTCTTGAAAGGGCAGCCTTTGCAGTCTTCGCATTCATAGACGGACAGGCGAGTAAGATAGCCCGCCTTGGATTTCCTGGATCTTTCGGAAACTTTCTTTAACCGGTTTCCCGCTTCGCAGATGTACTGGTCATGATCCTTGTCATAGCTCATATTCTCTTTACGGCTGATATCCTGTTTGAATGTTTTGGTTTTCGATATTTCATAATCAGCAGGTTTAATCATAGAACGGATGCCGTGTTTTTCGAGATATGTGTAGTTTTCTTCGCTTTCATAGCCAGCATCTGCTACAACGGTATCATATCGAAACCCTAATTTCTTTTCCAGCTCCTTCAAGAATGGGATCAGAGTTTTCGTGTCCGTCGAATAGGGGAACAGCTTTGCCCATACTGCATATCCGGAATTTGTTCCAATCTGCAGATTGTATCCTGGCTTAAGCTGACCATTACGCATGTGATCTTCTT
>JAFRYQ010000180.1 GCA_017437565.1 Bacillota bacterium | reverse complement strand
GGCCCTTTTCAAGCTCTTGATACCAGGTTTCCCTTTTGTGCACAGTTAATATCCCGCAGCCCTCCCCACATGGGGACCGGCGCGGTATCGGAAGGCCCTTTTCGAACTTTTGATACCAGGTTTTCCCTTTGCGCGTTGTAATAATACCGCAACCCTCCCCACCTGGGGACCGGCGCGGTATCCGAAGGCCCTTTTCAAGCTCTTGATACCAGGTTTCCCTTTTGCGCATAAAAAAAATACCGCAGCCCTGCCCATCCCGGGCTGACTGCGGCATACCTGTTACTGGCTTCGCCAGACATCGCGTTTTTTAAAGAGCTTGTACCAGCATTCCTTCCGCCAACAGCCGCTCCCGCAGCAAGGACGTGAAGGCCAGGGCCTTCTCCCCGTCGCCGTGGACGCAGATAGTATCGCCGGAAAGTGCGATATCCTTACCCGTGATACTGGTCAGCTTTCCTTCCCGCAGGACACGTACCATGCGGCTTATCGCTTCCGTTTCATCGGTGATCATGGCCCCGGCTTTGCTGCGGGAGACTAGACTGCCGTCTTCTTCATAAGCCCGGTCCGCAAAGAGTTCCGCCGCGAAACGCAGGCCTTTCACCCTTGCGGCGCGCTCCACTTCACTCCCCGGCAGCCCGTAGAGGATCAGGCCCTCATCGACAGCCGCGACGGCATCACAGATCGCGTCTGCCAATCGCGGATCCTTAGCCGCCATATTGTACATCGCCCCATGCGGTTTGACGTGATGGAGGCGGATCCCTTCGCTCGCGCAGCAGGCAGCCAGGGCCCCGATCTGGTAGATTACCATGGCCCGCACCTCTTCCGGGGCGATCTTCATCTCCCGGCGCCCGAAACCGACCAGGTCGGGATAACCGGGATGCGCGCCGACCGCGACGCCCCTGGCTTTCGCCAGGCGGACCGTCTTCACCATCGTTAAAGGATCGGCGGCATGGAAACCGCAGGCGACGTTCGCCGAACTGATATAGGCTAATACGTCTTCATCGCGCCCCATCTTATAGGCGCCAAAGCTCTCACCGAGATCGCTGTTTAAATCAATCGTCCTCATGCTTCATCCTCCTGTACGCCGCCGGCCGGCGCTGCCTGTTCCTCCGGAAATCCTTCCCCTGCCGGTGTAAAGCGGATCTTCGCGCCCGGTCCCAATTGGGCCAGGAGCGGCAGATCCGGGCTGATAACGGTCGCGATTTTCGCGTAGCCGCCTGTCGTCTGGTGATCCGCCATCAAAACGATCGGTTTGCCATCAGACGGGACCTGGATCGAGCCGAAACAGATGCCGTCCGAGAGAATATCCGTTCCTCCCTCCGGTAGCAGCGTGGGTCCTTCCAGGCGGTAGCCCATGCGGTCGCTGGCCTCACTGATCGTATAGACGCTTTCCGTAAAGCGTTCTTTCAAAGTCTCCGGGAAGCGGTCGTCCTGCGGCCCGTAAAGAAAGCGGATCGAAGTTACGCCGTCCGCGTCTGTGCGCCGCTCCAGTTCCTGCAGAACGGGCACTTCCTGATCCTGCAAAGCGGCTGTCGCCCCGGTAGACGCGCTCGCCACTTCTGCCAGGGCTGTCCGGCTGCCGGCCGTTTCTCCAGCCCACAGCACGTCGCCCGTTCGCAGTTTCCGCCCGGCCAGGCCGCCGATCCCGACTTTCAGATTGGTCGCCCGGCTGCCGGCAACCTCCGGGACGTCGATTCCTCCGGTAAGAGCGAGATACGCCCGCAGTCCTTTTCTGGCCATCCCGAAACGGAGGCGGTCACCGGCTTTGACCGGGGCCGCTTGATCCATGGGCAGTGGGGCGTCGTTCAGACAGGCCTGCAGGTCCCCGCCGGTCAAAGCGATCCACCCGTCCCCCAGTACTTCATAGGAGCCGCCGACCAGGGTCAGCTCCAGCACCGCCGCGTTCGGATCGTTTCCCAGTAACCGGTTGGCCCGGGCATAAGACCGGCGATCCATCGCACCTGATTCCGTCATTCCCTGTGCCTGTCCGCCGCAGCGGCCACCATCCTGGACCGTGGTAAGCGCGCCGGGCTGAAGGACCTTTAAGCCAAAGGCTTTCGCTTGGGAACTGCCTGCACCGTCCGCCGCCGAAGATACATCCGCGTGGCTGCGTTCGCCGGATGCGTTTCTCTGACGCGCTACTTTCCGTTTTAATTCATACCACTCGTCGACGCTGATGGGCTGAAAGCGGATCCGGTCCCCGGGGCCCAGTCCCGCCAGTTCCGGATTATCCGGATCATACATATTTAACGGTGTATTGCCGATGATGCGCCAGCCGCCGGGCGAAACGAACGGATAAACGCCCGTCTGCTGGCCGGCAATCCCCACAGCGCCGGCTTCGATCCGCATTCTCGGCTTTGCCAGGCGCGGATAGAAGAGACGCTCATCCAGGCCGCCCAGATAGACGAAGCCAGGCAGGAATCCCATCATATAAATTCGGTAATCCCGCTCGGTGTGGAGGCGGATGATCTCCTCCCGGCTCATCGCCAGTTTTTCTTCCATCTCCCAGAGATCCGGGCCGAAATGCAAACCATAACAGACCGGGATCACGACGGTACAGGGCGCGCGTTCCCGCTGGCCGCCAACGCGTCCGGACAGATCCGTCAGATAGCTGCACATCGCCTCATATGATCTCATTTCCGGGCGGTAATGAACGAGTACCGCCGCATACGAAGGCACCGCTTCCACGAGGGCCGGATCCCGCTCCGCGCGCAGCGCCTGATACAGATTCCCCACCCGGTCGTTGATGTCTTCCCGGATCTCATCCCCTAAAACCGCCAGGATGGCGCGGTCACCCGCCCGGTAGAAACGAATGCCTGTCTTCACTTTCTTATCCATAACCGATTATCCTCCCACCGGCACAGCAAATCGCCGGAGGTCTTTTTGTATGATAAACGAGTCCGCGTTTTCTTGTCAAGAAACGCGTCTACAGAGAACCCCGAGTGGAATTCATGGTAGCAAACGGAAGCCATCTGTGTTATTATTTTCACAGGCTGGGCTCCGAGGCCCGGCGCACAAATATCACTACTGCTTTGATGAAAATAAGAAAGGAAAGATATGATCAATAAAGTAACGGATTCCATTCTCTACATCGGCTGCAACGATCACGATATCGACCTCTTTGAAGGCCATTTTGAAGTGCCGCTCGGCATGGCCTATAATTCCTACGCGATCGTGGATGAGAAGATCGCGATCATGGATACCATGGACCAGCGCAAGACCGATGAATGGATCGCCAACCTGCAGGAAGCGCTCGCGGGCAAGAAGCCTGACTATCTCGTCGTCCAACACATGGAACCGGATCACTCGGCTTCCATCCAGGCCTTCCTGAACATCTATCCGGATACGGCGGTCATCGGTAATAAGAAGACCTTTAAGATGATCGAGCAGTTCTTCCCCAAGCTCACCATCCGTAATAAACAGGAAGTCGCGAACGGCGATACCCTTTCCCTGGGCCAGCATGAGCTGACCTTCGTCTTCGCGCCGATGGTCCACTGGCCGGAAGTCATGATGACCTACGACGCTTGCGATAAGGTCCTCTTCTCCGCCGACGGCTTTGGTAAATTCGGAGCCCTCGACATGGAAGATCCGGAAGGCTGGGCCTGCGAAGCGCGCAGATACTATTTCGGCATCGTCGGCAAATATGGCGCGCAGGTGCAGGCGGTCCTGAAGAAAGCCGCCGGCCTGGACATCCAGGTGATCTGCCCGCTGCACGGACCGGTGCTGGATGAGGATCTCGGCTATTATCTGGGCATCTACGACACCTGGTCCTCCTATCTGCCGGAATCGGACGGCGTCTGCATCTGCTACACTTCCGTCTACGGCCATACCAAGCAGGCCGCTGAGCTCCTGGCCGCTGAACTCGAGAAACGCGGTGTGCCGAAGGTCGCCCTGAACGACCTGGCGAGAAGCGATATGCCGGAATGCGTGGAAGACGCCTTCCGTTATGACAAGCTCGTCCTGGCCACCACGACTTACAACGCGGAGATCTTCCCGTTTATGCGCGAGTTCATCGACATGCTCGTCGAGCGGAACTTCCAGAAGCGCACCGTCGCCTTCATCGAAAACGGATCTTGGGCACCGACGGCCATGAAAGTCATGAAAGCCAAGATGGCCGGCCTGAAGGACATCACCTACACCGAGAACAACGTCACCATCCTCTCGGCCCTGAACGATCAAAGCATGGAACAGCTGCTGGCGCTCGCTGACGAGCTGGCCGAAGGTTATGCCAAGGTCGAGGTTCCGGAAGATAAGAAGATCGACCCGACCGCCCTCTTCAAGATCGGTTACGGGCTCTACGTCGTTACTTGCAACGACGGCAACAAGCACAACGGGCAGATCGTCAACACCGTCAGTCAGGTCGCGAATAATCCGGACCGCATCGCCGTCAACATCAATAAAGCGAACTATTCCGCCGACGTGATCCGCCGCACCGGCGTCATCAATGTCTGCACGCTGAACGAACAGGCGCCCTTCAAGATCTTCCAGCATTTCGGCTTCCAGTCCGGACGGAACGTGGATAAATTCGCCGACTACGAGCATTACGACGTTGCCTCCAACGGCGTAGCCTATCTGACGAAGTACGCCAATGCCTATATCTCGCTGAAGGTCTTCGATACCGTCGACCTCGGCTCGCACTGGATGTTCCTCTGCGACATCACCGAATCGGTGGTGCTGAACAACGTCGACACCATGACCTATACCTTCTATCAGAAAAACGTGAAGCCGAAGCCCGAGACCGAGAAGAAAGGCTGGGTCTGCAATATCTGCGGCTATATCTATGAAGGCGATCCGCTTCCGGAAGACTTCATCTGCCCGCTCTGCAAACACCCCGCCAGCGACTTCAGCAAACTGTAAATCTCCCTTTTACATCAAAGCCTGCGGCCCGAAAGCCGCAGGTTTTTTTGTTTTGGCTATGGCGCTCTTCTCAACATCCGGGGTAGGAGGTTCCGCCCCGTAAGTCTTACAGCGAGGCGCCGAAGGCTTTGATTTCCGCCAGTTTTTCGTCCGGCACACCCGGATCATAGCCATTCGTTGTGAATACGCCCATGCCTTCCAGCTTGAGATAATCCAGAAAATCGCCCTGATAAGAGAACAAGGCTCCCTCGTACATATCCGGGTCGCCAGAGCTCAGGAACATAGCGACTTTCCGAAGCCGCGCCGGCTTCTCCGGATAAGCCGCTGCATAGAAGCGGTCGATTGCGCATTTCAGCTGGCCGGAGAGCCCATGATAATAGATCGGTGAAGCGAGTACCAGCATATCTGCTTCCGCAAGACTCCGGTAAATAAGCTGCATGTCATCTTTCTGCACACAGGAATCGTTACCCGGTCTGTGGCAGTATTCACAAGCAAGACAGCCGTGAATGTTCATTTTGCAGACGTCATAAACCTCGTACTCGTGCCCGCATGTTTCCAGCCCCTCGCAAAATGCCCTGATCATCTGTTTTGTATTCCCCTGCGGCCGGGGACTGCCGTTCAGGATCAAAATCTTCATTTCCCCGCCTCCTTCAGTTCCGTATACTTCGCCGCGCTTCCCTTCGCCTGTTCGACCGGGTATTTCGCTTCGTTCTTAGACATCTTGCTGTTCACGATCTCGTTTACGTTTAGATCCAGCTTATCCAGCAGGTCCTGGCAGTAGACGATAACGTCCGCCAGTTCCTCCTTTACGTGCTCCAGATCGTACTCCGTATCGCTCCACTGGAAGCATTCCAGGAGCTCCGCCGCTTCGATGGCGATAGACTTCGCGAGATTGGCCGGCGTATGGAACTGATCCCAGTCGCGGTCTTCCGTGAACTTGCGGATGCGGGCGAGAGTTTCCGGGGTCAGGCCTTCGGATTGCCGCTCCGTTCCTCCGATAAGACTCTGCAAGGTCTTTCTGCCCAGCGCTCTTAAGCCGTCCCCGGGAACCGCAAAGAAGATCTTCAGCGCGTCCGGATGTTCTTTCTCGAATTCCAAACAGGTCGTGAGGGCTTCCCGCCAAGCCGGTTCCAAAGGATAGCCGAAGATCCCGGATGAGATCAGAGGGAACGCAATCGAACGGCAGCCGTGTTCCAACGCGAGTTCAAGGGACTTACGATAGGCACCGCGCAACTGTTCCGGCTCCCCATGCTTTCCCCCCGCCCAGCGCGGTCCGACCGCATGAATGATGTATTTAGCCGGGAGCCGGAAGCCGGGTGTGATCACCGCGCTTCCCGTTTCGCAATGCCCGTAAGCATTGCAGGCCTCCTGCAGTTCTTCCCTTCCCGCGGCTTGGAAGATAGCGCCGCAGACACCGCCGCCTGCTGCCAGTAACTCATTGGCCGCATTCACGATCGCGTCCGCCCGCACGTCTGTAATGCCGCATTTTAACAAAGTAATCGTGGTTTGCATATTGGTACTCCTTATTACCAGGGTTATAACGCTTGGTGTTTACACTTATTATACTATTATTTACTTCCATAAGGAGTAAAAAGGTTCTTCCCATTTCTCTCTTTCCCCGTCTCTCCGGTTAATCGTTCCCTTCCGGTCCCGATGTTTGCTATAATAAGGATGGAAACCCCAGGGAACGATTAGTAAGGAGATAGAATACCATGGAACAAAAAACGATTCAGACGATCCTGGACGATACCGCCTTTATCCATGTTGGCGGCACTCCGGAAGAGCGGAAGGTTGCGGACTACTTGAAAAACGAATGTGAAAAGCGTGGCGTCTCTGCAGTCCTTGAGACGTTTGAGGTGCCCTGGTCTTCCGTGAAGCACGCCCGCCTGCTCGCGGATCAGGTAGAGATCCTGGCAAACCCCTATTACT
>JAFRYQ010000179.1 GCA_017437565.1 Bacillota bacterium | reverse complement strand
TCCTTGGACGTCGCGTAATGGGACGCCGGATAGATGGCGATGTGGTTGCGGTAGCCGAGGATCTCCCCTGTCAAGGGGTTCATTTCTTTGATCGACTCTACCTCGTCGCCAAAGAGCTCCACGCGCACCGCCTGGTCGCCGCCGGCCGGGAAGATGTCGATGATGTCCCCACGCACCCGGAAGGTGCCCCGCGCGAAATCCATGTCGTTGCGCGTATACTGGATGTCCACGAGACGCGTTAAGATCTCCCGCCGCGAGCGTTCCATGCCCGGCCGGAGCGACAGCACCTGCGTCCGGTAATCGATCGGGTTCCCCACGCCGTAGATACAGGAGACCGAGGCCACCACGATCACGTCCCGCCGTTCGGCTAAAGCCGCCGTCGCGCTGTGCCGGAGCTTCTCGATCTCGGCGTTGATGTCGCTGTCCTTTTCGATATAGGTATCCGTCGAAGGCACGTAGGCTTCCGGCTGGTAATAATCGTAATAGGAAACGAAATACTCCACCGCGTTCTCCGGGAAGAATTCCTTAAACTCGCCGTGCAGCTGCGCCGCCAGGGTCTTATTATGCGAAATGACCAGCGTCGGCCGGTTCAACCGGGCGATCACGTTGGCCATGGTGAAGGTCTTTCCCGACCCGGTCACCCCGAGCAGTGTCGCCGCTTTCTGGCCGTTCTCAAAAGCTTCCGTCAGCTTATCGATCGCCTGCGGCTGGTCGCCCGTCGGTTTGTAATTCGATACTAATTTGAAGTCCATGCCGTTATTCTACCATAAAACCACCCGAATGGGAATAAAGATCGCAAACATTTGTTTGCGAATTCCCTGCCTTTACCTGACCATGCGGGGCTAACCATGTGATATTCCTGCCTTTGCAGAGCTGAAAAACAGAAAGCGGAAAAGCGCGTATTGCGGTTCAATATCCGCTTTCAGGCTCCGGACCTGTGCTATAATTGACTCAAACAGCGATGCCGCGCCCTGCGCGGCCCGACCGCAGGAACAGAAAGGTTTTTCATGAGACTCGACAAATACCTGTCCGACATGGGCATAGGAACACGCACAGAACTCAAGAAGATGATCCGCAAAGGACAGGTGAGCGTGAACGGTGTTGCCGTGAAAGATCCGGGTTGCGACGTCAGCGAGGATGCCGCCGTTACGGTCAACGGGGCGCTGATTCCGTATGAGACTCTCGTCTATTACATGCTCCATAAACCCGCCGGGATCATCAGTGCCAGCGAAGATCCGCGGGAGGCGACCGTCATCGACCTGCTCCCGGAGCCGCGGCGCAAGGATCTTTTCCCGGTCGGCCGGCTTGACCGGGATACCGAAGGGCTGCTGCTGATCACCAATGACGGAGATCTGGCGCACCGCCTCCTGTCGCCGAAACACCACGTCGACAAGATCTACTATGCCCGCGTCTCCGGCCAGGTAACAGCTCCGGATGTTGCGGCCTTCCGGAAGGGCCTTGTCCTGCCCGACGGACTGGAATGCATGCCGGCGGAGCTGGAAGTCCTTTCCGTCAACGGCGCGGAAACCGAAGGCTTTCAGTCCGAAGTCCGGATCACGATCCGGGAAGGCAAATTTCACCAGATCAAGCGGATGTTTCAAGCCATCGGTATGGAAGTGCTCTATCTGAAAAGGCTCTCCATGGGTCCGCTCCAACTCGATCCGGAGCTGAAGCCGGGTGAAAGCCGCCGGCTGACGGAGAGAGAACGGATGGCGCTAAAATAGCGGCAGACCAGCCGGATGTATGGAACGAACCGGAGTCTGCCGCTAAGGGAATACACGCGATGCTGACAGGATCAGGAATGGAGCACCACTTTATGGTATTTCTTCTTGCCTTTCTGGAGGACGATAGCGCCATCCTTGAAATCGGCTTCCGTGATCATCCGCCGCGCGTCGGTCACTTTCTCACCGTTTAAGCTGACGCCGCCCTGCTGGACGGTACGGCGGGCATCCCCGTTGCTCTCCGCCAGCTTCAGTTCGGCCAGCAGGGAGATGAGGCCCTTGCCTTCCCCGGCAAAGACGGACGCATCCATTTCCGTGGTCGGGATGTCGGCAGATGCCGCGCCGCCGGCGCCGCCGCCGAAGGCTGCCCGCGCGGCTTCCAGGGCTTTCTGCGCTTCCGCTTCCCCGTGGACCAGTTTGGTGATCTCAAAGGCCAGTACTTCTTTGGCTTTGTTGATCTCCGCTCCTTCCAGGGCGGACAGACGGTTCACTTCTTCCATGGGCAGGAAGGTCAGCATGCGCAGGCATTTATTCACGTCGGCATCCCCGACGTTCCGCCAGTACTGGAAGAACTCATAGGGGGAAGTGCGGTTGGCATCCAGCCAGAGCGCGCCCTTCTGGGTCTTGCCCATCTTCTTGCCTTCACTGGTCGTGAGCAGGGAGAAGGTCATGCCGTAAACGTCTTTCTTCAGGAGCTTGCGGGTCAGATCCACGCCGCCGATGATATTCGACCACTGGTCGTCGCCGCCGAATTCGATCTTCACGTCGAAATCCCTGGCCATTACCATGAAGTCATAGGACTGCATCAGCATATAGCTGAACTCGAAGAATGTGAGGCCGGATTCCCTGGCCATGCGCTGCTTGAAGGCCTCGGACCTGAGCATGGTGTTGACGTTGAACTGGGAGCCGATCTCCCGGACGAATTCCAGGAAGTT
>JAFRYQ010000013.1 GCA_017437565.1 Bacillota bacterium | reverse complement strand
GGTCTGGCTGGCGCCCGTATAGGTCAGGCCGGTCTTGGCGGTCGGCACCTTGACCTTGGCCGGAACGATCGTGAAGGTGGCCTTCACCTTACCGGTGAAGTTCCCCTTTCCGGTGACCGTGACGGTTGCCGTGCCGGCATTGATATTCTTCGCGTAAGCCGCGGTGTAACCGTCAGCCGCAACGGTGAGCTTATCCGCCTGCACCGTCAAGGCCGGTTTCTTGGCTTTGCCGTCGTAGGTGTAGCTGGCCGTCTTCACCGTCACCTTGGTCAGAGCTGCCGGCTTGATCGTGAAGTTCTTCTCGATCGACCCGGCATAAGCGCCTTTGCCCTTGATGATGAGGGTCGCCGTGCCGGCGTCGGTATTGTTCTTATAGGACAGGCTGTAGTCGGTGCCGGCCTTCAGTGTCTTCCCGTCCAGCACGACCTTCGGGCTTTGCTTGAGAGCCGCGCCGGTATAGGTCTTGTCAGTGATGCCAGTAACGGTGGCCTTGGCGATACTGCCCGGATTGACTTTAATGGTGAAGGTCTTGGTGACGCTCAGATGACCCTGAATGGCGACCATCTCGAAGGTATAGGTACCAGCCTTCTCCGCAACGCCGCTAAACTCCATTTCGCCTTCCCGTACGTTGTAGTGGAAGCCCGGTACGAAGTGGTCCCACTCGCCGCCGACCATGCCGCTGATCGTATAATCTCCGGTATAGGTGATGACCGTGCTGTAGCTTTCCCCGACGGTCGCTTCCGGCAGCACTTCCGGTTCCGAGCCGAAGGATGGCATCGGGCCGCCGAAATCATAACGGAGGATAACGGTCGCCGAATTGTGACCGATGATCTCAACGTCTTCTTCCGAGCCGTTTACTTTCACCTGGATCTCATCAACGAACTCGAAGCCGGGTCTGGTGTAGACCTGCAGATAATACCCGTAACGGGCTTTATCCAGACTGACCGTACCCTGTGGCTCAAAGTCGTTCCAAACATATGATCCTTCCTTCTGGTACACATAGCAGTCGTTATACTCTGAATCAGTGCGCTCCGCGGCGGCATACGGCACGCTGTCCGCGTAAGCCCAGACCTTCACCCCTTCCGCCTTGGCCCAGGGCAGGCCTTCCTGCGGCAGCGGGATCACGATCGACAGCTCGTTGATCGCCGGTACCGGCTGATAATCGTAATAAACGGGAGCCGCCTGGGTCGCGACGTCCAGGGACCAGCCTTTATGGCTCACATAGAGTTCTGTCTCGACGCGATACCGCCCATAGGGATATGATTCCAGGATACCGCGCAGGTTCCAGGTATTGCCGCTGATCCAGCTGCTCACTACGCAGTTGTCCGTCTCGTCGTAGATCATCAGCCTCATTTCCAGATAATCATAACCGGCCTCCGGCTCGTAAGGGATCCGAAGCACATCATCGGCGATCTCCGGATCGTAGGTCCCCTGGCTGTAGCGGCCGACCCTCTCGGGCGATGCTGCCGGGTCGCTGGACTCATATTGCGTGCAGGATGCCGTAACGGTGAAATAGTAACGCTGGTCCTGATACCAGAGCAGCTCATCGTAATCAAAGCGGTTGGAACCGTCCGTCACGCTGACGTCATGGTCGCTGACGTGATCCCATCTTTCGTTGTTGGCGTCCCAGCGATAGAATTTCAGATCGTAACGGGCCGCGTTCTCTACCGGGTCCCAGGTGGCAAAGGTCCCATCCCAGCCCAGATTGGTCGGTGTCGCCAGCTTGCCCAGGTTCTCGCCGATGCTGATAAAGTTAAAGCCCATCTTCTGCGCGTAGGCTTGCGCTGTAGAACCGATATAACCCTTAATGGTGATATCGCTGCAGTACTCAAACGCGTCATAATCAAAAGTGGCATCCGGATTCATCACGATCACGGTCGCGTCTTTCATATACCAGAACGCGTCGCGGTCGATCTCCGTCACGTATTTCGAGAGCGTGATCTCCTGCAGATACTTGGGACTATCGAAAGCAAAGCGGCCGATCCGCGTGACCCCTAAGGGCACCGTATAAGACGTCCCGGCCCGCGCGGCGGGGTATTTGGTCAGCGAAACGTGCGGACTGTAGATACTTTGCTCGTCAAATAGAACGCCGTCAAGGCTTTGATAGACTTCTCCGTCCATCGCGACGTTGATCTTGGTCAGATACTCCGAGCCGAGGAAGGTCCCTTGTGGGTCGACCTCCTGGAGCGACGCGGGCAAGCCGAGCACCGTTTCCGTATGGAGCGGCGCCATATAGCCGATATATTCTACGCCTTCCATTACGACAAAACGCTTCACCG
>JAFRYQ010000178.1 GCA_017437565.1 Bacillota bacterium | reverse complement strand
TCTGCGGCGATTTGGAAATACTCGAAAGCCTTATCATAATTTCCACTGTTATAACTGGTAACGCCTTTGCTGTAGGCAGTTGATGCATTCATGGCAGGCGTCGGCGTGACCGTCGGAGCCGGCGTCGTCGGTTTCGGGGCTGCCGTGTGCAGCAGCGTGGCCGCCGCCTGCTGGTTCTGGGCTGCCTGTGCCGCTTCCGCTTCCGCCTGGGCCAGCGCCGGTAACAGCGCTTTTCTCATCTCTTCCCCTTCCGCGGCCAGCTGCTTGTAGAGCATCAGGCTCGGCAGTTTCGGCCGCTCATCGGAGAATTCGAACTCGATGTCATCGAAATACGGCGAATCGATGAGAAGTTTGGCTGTGAATTCGTATTCTTTTTCGTACTTCGGCGGATTGTAGCTTTCTTCCGTTCCGTCCGCCTTTTTCCGCATGATCTCTTCTTTATGTTCTTCCACTTCGATCCGGCAGTCCTTCACCTGGGAAATGCTGATCAGGTCCGGATTAGCCTTCTGCCAGTTGGAACTCGCAGTGACCAGGAAGCGGCCGCTGTTATCATCCAGATGCAGCTTGGTATATTTATGACCGAACACCCGGGTCGCATGGAATCCAGCCAGCTCCGCCAGGTTCTGTTCCCGGTAGGCCAGCTGCGCTTTGATGTCTTCCAAAGTGGTGCGGCGCCGGTCCGAGAAGAAAGGCGAGAGTTTGCCGGCGCACTCCTTGCAGATGATGCCGTCTTCTACTTTCTTCTTGCCCAGAAAGCCGATGTCGTTTCCGCAGATGTCACATTGCTCTTTTTTGAATAATCCCATGATATCCTCCTGTTTCCTAATGACCCGCTGCCGGATCACTCCAGAATCGTGATTCGTCCGTCCACGTGGGCGTCCAGTCCGTGATGCGTGGTGAAGTATTCTTCGATGATATTATTCACCGAGGTCGCGATGACCCGTGGTTTCATATTCTGTTTCACTTCTTCCAGCGGTACCCCGAGGAATTCGTCAAAATTGTTGTAGTGATAGGACTGCAGCGCGATCAGGATCGTCTGGTCGTCCTTTACGTCCTCCCCATACAGCGTCAGTGACTTCAGTTGATGCTCACTCTTGCTGTAGGAGACCCGCATCGTATGCGTGAACTGGTAGAATTCGGTGTGCCCTTCCCAGGCCTCGTCGCGGAAGATGTGCAGGAGCATCTTCTTCAGCTGTGCCCCGGTCACTTTCACCATCCATAAAACGTCGTCGAAAGGCGTATTCTCCAGCATGTCCTGGTATTCGATGATCGGGCCCAGCTTTTCTTTACGGATCGCGCCGGAGCCCATGAACATGACGTCGAAACTGGAATCCTCCTGCAACAGATCCGCGTAGAGGTTCCCCAGTTCTGTCTCCTGGTTGCGGGCTGGATGCGTCAGTGGGCGTTTAAAATCGGTCACGATCCGCTTGTATTTCGCGTCGGTCTCCCCTTTAAACTTGCCGAGCAAAGCCTCCATGACCCGGTCGGGATAAGCGGTCTCCGGCCGTACCTCCACGCACCTCCAATGGAAGTTGGTGATGTCTCCCTTCTCCGTATCGTACTCGATATCGCAGCGGCCGATCTGGCCGGTACCGCTGCCAGCTTGCACGATAGGCACACCGTTCACATATTCCGGTTCCGTCATCAGGGTATGGGAATGGCCGCCGATGATCAGGTCGACGCCCCAGTCCGGATCGAGCAAAGCCGCCAGTTCCCGGTCTTTTTCAATGCCGATGTGGGTCAACAAGATCGTCAGATCCGTGCTGGTCGTTCGGTAGTTATCGCAGATCACACCGACTTCCCGCGCCGCTTCCTTTACGTCGATGAAAGAGCCGATGACCTTTTCCGCGCGGGTGGAAGCGATCACCTCGTCGGTAAGGATGCCAATAAAGAGGATGCGGGAGCCGTGCACGTCGACGTTGATATAGGGCTGGAACAGCCGCGCGTTATTGATGGTCACGAAAAGGTTGGCGTTGATGATCGGGAAACGCGCGCATTTTTCCAGAAAGAGCAGGTGCGCGACGCCGTAGTCCACCTCATGGTTGCCGACCGTCATGACGTCCGGTTCCAGCAGGTTCACCAGTTCGATCGTGGAGAGACCCAGATAATCCTCGTCGATGATCGAGCCGCGGAAATTATCGCCGGCGATCACGTAAAGGACGTTCTCCTCCTCGTGGCGGACTTTCTTCACGTAGCCGGAAAGGCACGGAAGACCGCCGATCTGGTGTCCGTCCACCTCTTTCGGCAGAAAATCCCCGTGCATATCGTTGCTGTGCAGAAGTGTGAGCTTTTTGACCGCCATCAGTGCCTCCTTTTCTTGGTTATACCCGTTTCCGGGGCTCCCTCATCACCGCTTTCCTAACGGATCGCGTTCTGGCTGGAATCTCTTAAGATGACGTCATGCGCGCCGCCTTCGACGATGGATGTCGCCGAGACCAGCGTCAATTTAGCCTTCTGTTGCAGCTCCTGAATGGAGAGCGCGCCGCAGTTGCACATCGTCGATTTCACCTTGGTCAGGGACATGGTCACGTTGTCGTGCAGCGGGCCGGCATAAGGTACGTAGGAGTCGACGCCTTCTTCAAATTTCATGCGCGGGTCGCCGCCCAGGTCGTAGCGCTGCCAGTTGCGGGCACGGCTGGAACCTTCGCCCCAGTATTCCTTCACGTAATTGCCGTTGATATTCAGACGGTTGGTCGGCGATTCATCAAAGCGTGCGAAATAGCGGCCCAGCATGATAAAGTCGGCGCCCATGGCCAAGGCCAGCGTCATATGGTAGTCGTAAACGATACCGCCGTCGGAGCAGATCGGGACGTAGATCCCGGTTTCCTTCAGGTATTCATCACGGGCCGCTGCCACGTCGATGACCGCCGAAGCCTGTCCGCGGCCGATGCCCTTCTGTTCACGGGTGATGCAGATCGAGCCGCCACCGATACCGATCTTGACGAAGTCCGCGCCGGCTTCAGCCAGGAAGCGGAAGCCTTCCGCGTCGACGACGTTCCCGGCGCCGACTTTTACGGAATCGCCGTAATGGTCACGGATCCAGGCGATGGTCTCCTTCTGCCATTCGGAGAAGCCTTCCGAAGAGTCGATGCAGAGCACATCCGCCCCGGCTTCGACCAGAGCGGGCACCCGCTCCGCGTAATCGCGGCTGTTGATGCCGGCACCGACCACGAAACGCTTGTGCACGTCGAGCAGCTCGTTCGGATTGGATTTATGGTTGTCGTAGTCCTTACGGAAGACAAAGGAGGATAATCTCTGCTTATCATCGATGATGGGCAGCGCGTTCAGCTTGTAATCCCAAAGGATGTCGTTCGCTTCGGAAAGGGTCACGCCTTCTTTCGCGTAGACCAGCTTTTCAAACGGCGTCATAAATTCGCTGATCGGCGTATCCATCGTCATGCGGCTGATGCGGTAGTCACGACTAGTGACCAGGCCGAGGATCTTGCCTTCCGCCGTCCCGTCTTCGGTGATGGCGATCGTGGAGTGGCCGCTTCTGGCCTTCAGCTCCAGAACGTCAGCCAAGGTCTGATCCGGCCGCAGATTACTGTCGCTCTTTACGAAACCGGCTTTATAGGACTTCACCTTGCGGATCATCTCCGCCTGCTTCTCGATGGGCTGGGAACCGAAGATGAAAGAGATGCCGCCCTCTTTCGCCAGGGCGATGGCCATGGTATCGTTACTGACCGCCTGCATGACCGCGGAGACGAGTGGGATATTCGCTTTCAAAGCGGGCTCCTCCCCTTGCCTGAACTTCACGATCGGTGTGGAAAGATCCACGTTCTCTACCGTGCAGTTCTTTCCGGTATAGCCGGGAACCAAAAGATATTCATTAAAAGTGCGCGAAGGTTCGTTGATAAACTGGGCCATATTTTCTCCTCTCTGACTGCCTGGCGAACACTGATTATTCCATATAGATATACATAATAATATTACAACAAAAAGGGACTTCCCGCAATACCTAACCCCGGCATCTATAAGCCCTTAATGAACGCCTCGAGTCCGGCGTCGCCCAAGACACGGACGCGCGGTAAAGATGTTGGATCTGCGCCGGTCTTGACCTTATTGTAAACCGTTGTGAACGCGCAAACGATACCAAGGTTACGCACGGCTTCCTGCGCTTCTTCTGTGACATCACCATAAGGATAGGCGAAGCCGTCCGCGCTCCCGAGATACGCGATAGCGCGATCCAGATCGTCTTCAATCTCTTCCTGTGTCAGTTTGCTGATGATGCCACCGTGCCCGCTCGTCCCTCCGCCCCGGTGCATGGCGTAAGAATGGGATTCATAGGAAATGAGCGGACTGGCGTAGTCCCGCACCTTCTCCGCCCCCTCTTCTGCTCCGATCAGGAAAGCGATCGCTGGGATCCGATACTCCTCCAGCAGTGCCGACCCGTATTTCAGGAAGCCGCTTTGACCATCGTCAAAAGTCAAGATGCAGCTCTTCTCCGGTAAGGAGATCTCCCCGTCCACGTAAGCACGCAGCTCGGCAAGGCTCGGATAATAATAGTCGTTCTCCTGCAGATAGAGAAGCTGTTCTTCCAGATCGGTGTCGAGGATCCAGTTGCTTGTCAGTTTATCCGGCGGATCCTCCGCCGGATAGACGTAGTGGTACATGAGGACGGCGATCCCGTCGCTATCTGCCTGGTATTCCTCTTCCGG
>JAFRYQ010000177.1 GCA_017437565.1 Bacillota bacterium | reverse complement strand
GTCTTCGACCGGGTTCCCATCTACGAGCCGGATCACGTCGCCGGCCTGCAGCCCTGCCTGCTCCGCGGGACTGCCGCTGATAACGTCGACAACCACCAGGCCTTTTTCTTCGTTGAATTCGATCACCGTGCCGATTCCCGTAAAGCTCGAGTTCAATGTGCTCGTGAGGTCCGCCACGTCGTCCTGATTCAGATAACGGGAATACTTATCGTCGAGGCTGGCCAGCATCGCCCGGTAGATAGCTTCTTTCTCCGCGTCCTGATCATATTCCCAAAGGAACCGGTCGTCGATCGTCTTTTGGATACGGAGCATCTTGGCATACTCGGCTTTGATCGCGGCGAGTTCCTCATATTCCGCGCGGTCGACGATCGCGCGGCCGCTGAATTCAAGATACGCGTAGCTGCCCAGCAAGACCACCGCCGCCGTCAGGATCACTGCCAGCAGGGTAAGGATGACGTGCCGTTTCCGGCTGCTCGCCGGAAGCTCGGGCAATGGTTCGTAATTCTGGGCTTCTTGCGGTTCCTCAGGTTCCTCCGGTTCGCCATATCCTTCCGGCAACCCATAGGTCTTGGGTTCCTCCGGATTCAACGGTTCTCCGCTTTCGCCGAGTCCGGCATATTCGGTCTGACCGCTTTCGCGTTCATCTGGAGATAAGTAGTCCCTTTCCATTCCTGTTCCTCTAAATTGCCGATCACCAGCACTTCCCCGCCGGAAGCCCGGGTGATCTCCGCTTCGATCTCATCCGCGTTCCGGAAAGCGACGGTCTTCAGGACGCGACCGTCCTGCAAGCGGCTTCCGAAGCGGAGGTATTGTTTCTCGCTCCCCATGCGCAGGAGATCGCAGGCCTGCACCCGGATCCCGACGCTGGGCATTTCATTTCCTTTGCCAAAGGGTTCCATCAATTTCTGCTGATCGCAGAATTCCAGACTGACGTCTTCGTCGGGCAGGACCAGTTCGGCCTGGGCCCAGCCGCGGTCCACCGCTGTCCCGAGCTCGCGCATACCGACCCGGAGCGCTGTTTCCAAAAGCGGCAGGTTTTCTTCTTCGATCGTAAAACCGCAGGCGGCGGCGTGCCCGCCGAAACGCAGGAAGATCTGCTCCGCCCGGGACAGGATAGCGAAGATATCGACGCCGTCCACGCTCCGTCCGGTCCCCTTCCACTTGCCGTCCTCCGTCCGGGTGACGATGAAGGATGGCAACCGGTAAGTCTCTTTCAGTTTGCCACAGGCGATGCCGATCACGCCTTCGTGGGCTTCCTGCAGGCGGATCAAAAGGAACCCGCCCGCTTTCATCTCATCCGTCACCTGGCTGACACAGGCTTCGTAGATCGACTTCTGGACCATCTTCCGGTCCGGATTGCAGTGCTTCAGCTTTTCGGTCAGCTCGGCGGCCTTAACGCTCTCCGTCGTTTTCATCAGCCGAGCCGCCAGCGCCGCGTCTCCCATGCGGCCAGCCGCGTTGATATGCGGCACAATAGCGAAGGAGACGTTCTGTGAATTGATCTCGCCCGGCACCAGGCCGATGCCGCGGATCAAAGCTTTCAGACCCGGCCGGTTCGTCACGTTGATCGCCCGGAGCCCGTATTTCGCCAGGGTGCGGTTTTCATCGATCAGCGGCACGATATCGCCGATCGTGCCGATTCCCACCAGGTCGAGGTTCCGGGTCAGCACCTGTTTCGGCAGCCCGGCCGCGTAGACCAGCGCTTGTGCCAGTTTGAACGCCACGCCGACCCCGGCCAGCACCTTACAGGGATAAGGACAGTCGGGCTGTTTGGGATCGATCACCACGCAGTCCGGGATCTCCGCCTTCAGTTCGTGATGGTCGGTAATCAGGATATCGAGACCGATCTCCTGCGCGTGTTCCACTTCCGCGACCGAAGTGCATCCGCAGTCGACCGTTACCACCAGGCCGCAGCCGGTGGCTTTGATCTTGTCCAGGGCGGCGGAGTTCAACCCGTAGCCCTCGTCAAAGCGAGAAGGGATGTAATAGATGACCTCGGCGCCCATCTCCCGCAGTACGTCGGTCAGCAACGCGACAGAGGTCACTCCGTCCGCGTCGTAATCGCCGTAGACACAGATCTTCTCGCCGGTCGAAATGGCGGCCAGGATCTGCTCCACCCCTTCTTCCATACCTTTCATGAGCAGAGGGTCATAGGTTCGCTGCGGCTTTTCGCAAAAGTACTCCGCGACGTCTTCCGCCGCGGAGATTCCTCTTAATGCCAATATGTTTCGAATTGAACGATTCAACTCCATCGTCCGCCCTCATTCGGTCGCTTAAGCGCTACAGATAATTAAACGGATCCACAGAAGCGCCGCCATCGATGACTTCGAAGTGGCAATGCGGGCCGCTGGTTACGCCCGTCATGCCGACGTAGCCGATCAGCTGGCCGGCTTCTACGTATTCGCCGGGGCTTACACAGATGGAATCACAGTGTCCGTAGATCGTCACCAGACCGTCGCCGTGATAGATGACGACTGCCAGTCCGTAACCGCCGTACCAACCGGTTTCCCCACCGACGATGCCGGAAGCGGACGCGTAGATGCCGCTGCCGACGTCGGCCGCAATGTCGATGCCTTCATGATAGGTCGAAGCTCCGTCTACCGGGGCTTCCCGGTCGCCATAGCCGTAAGTGACCGTGCCGCCGACCGGCCAGTTGAGATTGGTGCTGCCGTAATCCGGCTCCTCATAGGGCTCTTCTTCCTGCGGTTCCTCGTAGGGCTCTTCCTCCTGTGGTTCTTCAGTCGGTTCTTCCTCCTGCGGCTCTTCCGCCGGTTCTTCTTCCTGCGGCTCCTCAGTCGGCTCTTCTTCCTGAGGCTCTTCCGTCGGCTCCTCTTCCTGCGGTTCCTCAGCCGGTTCCTCTTCCTGCTGCTGGGCTTCCTCTTCCGCCTGACGCGCAGCTTCCTCTTCGGCAGCCTGGCGGGCTGCTTCTTCCTCGGCCTGGCGCGCGGCTTCCTCTTCTGCCTGACGGCGGGCTGCTTCCGCCTGTTCCTGACGGATGCGTTCCAGTTCCGCTTCGCGCGCGGCCTGTTCTTCCGCAATGGCGATCTTCAGGTTCGCGGCTTCCTCCTGATACTGCAGCAGCATTTCATCGTATTTTTCCACTTCCACCGCCAGGGACGCTTCCGTCGATACGATCTCATCCTGCTGGTTGGCCAGCTCCGTCACCGCTTCGTTCAGTTCCGCCTGTGCCGTCTCGTATTTCCCCAGGACGACTTCCAGTTCCCCGTACTTGGATTCAAAGCGGTCGAGAATGGCCTGATCGCTTTGATAGATGCGCTGCAGCATGGAAACGTTGCTGAGGAGTTCCGAAAACGTCCGCGACCCGAACAGGATGTCGAGCCAGCTCGCCGTCCCGTTTTTATACATAGTGCGGACACGATCCGAGATGCCCTCTTTACGGTCGGAGATATTCTGCTTGACCGTCTCGATCTCCGCGGAGATCTCCTCGATCTCCGTGTTTTTCGTCTCGATCTTCTGTTTCGTCTTCTCGACTTCGTCGTCCAGTTCAAGCAAGCGTTTCTGATAGCCGTCGATGCGCGTAACGAGATCGTTCTTTTCCTGCTCTGCCTTCTGGGCCTTTTCCTGGATCTCCGCCAGCTGTTCCTCTGCGCCGGAACCGTAAGCGATGCCGGGGACGGTCAGGATCAGGCTGAGCGCCAGAAAGATGATGATTATTTTTCTACTGTTCATGTTTCTTCTCATATTTCTTCCTCCTTGCTGCCTTACCTGTTCAGGAATTTCCGCATCGAGATGATGCTGCCGCAGGCCCCGATGCTCACTCCCAGAGCAATGAAGATGATCAAAAGATTGTTCAGCATGTATTCAGCCGGTACCAAGGGCGATCCCATGATGGTCATGAAGGATCTGCCTACCAGCACGATGACTTCCCGATAGATCAGATAGGTGACCAGGGCTGCCACCGCGGAAGCCACTGTCCCGAGAATGATGCCTTCCACCAGGAACGGTCCCCGGATGAACCAATTCGTTCCGCCGATGTATTTCATGATCTCGATCTCTTTCGCGCGAGCCATGACCGTCAGCTTGATGGTATTGCTCACGATGATGATCGAAACGATCAGGAGGAAGGCGATGATCGCGATGCTGGTGATGCGCAGGGCGTTGGACACCCGGCCCAGCTTCTCGACCGTTTCTTTATAATATTTAATGTCCTCGACTCCTTCGAGCGCCTTCACTTTCTCGGTCAGGTTATTCGCCGATTCCATGGAGTCCATGCTCAGCACGATGGAATTAGGGAGCGGGTTTTCGCCGAGCGAATCGAGCAGATAGCTGTTCTCGCCCCAGCGCTGCCGCATGATGTCCATCGCTTCTTCCTTTGTGCGGAATTTCGCTTCCCGCACGCCGCCATAGGTCTCGAGCGTGCCGATCATGGTCTCCGCCTCTTCCGGAGTGACTTCATCCTTCAGGAAGAGTTCGACTTCGTTATAGTTGCTCTGCAGCATCTCGGTGAAGAGATCGATATTGACGATGATCACAAAGAAGACGCCCAGGATCAGCATCATTGCCGTAATAGCCAGCGTGGCGGCGAACGCCATGCCCTTATTCCGCCAGATCTGGATCAGAGCCTGCTTAATACTGTATCCGATTCTCATGCTCTGTCCTCCGCCTTCTCCGTGCTGTCAGTCTGCTTGGTTTCTCCGTCCAGGCGCGCCTGCACGTGCTGGGCAGCCGGAGCAGCCTTTCTCGTAAATTTCTCGTCAAAGATGGATCCCTGCGGGCTTTCCAGTCCGCCGTAATCCCGATATCCGTAATCGCCATATTCATCGCGCACGATATGCCCCGCCTCGATGGCGATGACGCGTTTCTGCAGCTTGTCCACGATGTCCCGCGCATGGGTGACCATGACGACGGTGGTTCCGGTCTCATTGATCTCCAATAACAGATCCATGATGCCCTTCGCCGTTTCCGGGTCGAGGTTCCCGGTCGGCTCGTCCGCGATCAGGAGCGATGGGTTATTGATGATCGCGCGCGCGATCGCTACCCGCTGTTGTTCTCCCGCGGAAAGCTCATCCGGATATTTCTTGGCTTTATCGCCGATACCGACCATTTCCAGAGCCGCCGGCACACGGGTCCTGATGACGCGTTTCCCGCGGTGGACGGTCTCCAGCGCGAAAGCCACGTTCTCATAGACGGTCTTTTTCGGCAGCAGACGGAAATCCTGGAAGACGATGCCGATCTTGCGGCGCAGCTTGGGAATTTCCCGGCTGCTGAGTCTGGTGACGTCCTGTCCGTCCACGACAATACGGCCCTCATCCGCGTTGATCTCCTTCATGATCAATTTAATGAAAGTGGATTTTCCCGCGCCGCTCGGACCGACCAGAAAGACAAAATCGCCTTTTTCAATATGAATGGTAGCATGCTCAAGTCCTACGTTCTCATTGTAGTACTTGGTAACGTTTTCGAATTTGATCATCCCAATTACCTTGATTATCCCCAAAATATGTGGCTCTTTACGGCCGAAACCCCATTTCGGCATAGACTCACACATTAGCAAGTATACTACAAAAAGTGCGGTTTGGAAATAGCCAAACCGCAATCTTTAGTGTTTATTAAGGCATGTCTCAGTGAAATCTTGGTGAAGAAACCTTGTTGGTCCCCCCGCCGAAGAGTTGCCGCCGGGCGTCTATCGCGGTGTAGATCAGTTCCCGGTTCCTGTCGGCGAAACGGCTCCTGCTTCTCTTCTCGGCCGGGATCTCCCCGATCTCGCCGGCGGCATTCAAGGCCATCCGGGTGAGCAACGGACCTATGAGTTCGTAGATCAATACACTGAACAAAATGATGTTTTTAATGAGGGAAGCGCTCTCCCCACCGATGGCCTGGGCGGTAACCACCATGCCAAGGGCTACGCCAGCCTGCGGAAAGAGCGTGATGCCGAGGTATTTACGTACTTTCGGCTCGCAGCCGGTCACCGTACTGGAGAGAAAGGCTCCCAGATATTTCCCGGCGCAACGCACCAGGATATAGACTATGCCGATCAGGATGATCACCGGATAACGGAAGACGCTGAGTTCCAAGCCGGCGCCGCTGACCACGAAAAAGGTGGCAAATAGCGGTGCGGTCCACTTATCCGCCCGGTTCATGATATCGCCGGAGAAAGCGCTCAGGTTACAGAAGACCGTACCGAGCATCATGCAAACGAGGAGCGGTGAAAATGAAATGAGGAATGGTCCTGCCGTGATGTGCTCGGAAGAAAGCGCGATGGTGAGTACCACAAAGGAGATGGACAGAGAGAGCCGGTTGGAATTGGAGAAGAAGAGCTTCTCAAGCATGGTGAGCAACAGGCCCATCAAAGCCCCGAGTACCAGAGAACCTATGATCTCAATAAGCGGGTTTGCCAGGATGGAGATGACATTCAGCTCACCGCCCTGTACCGCCTGCGCGATTCCGAACGAAACCGCGAACAGGATCAGGCCGACGGCATCGTCTAAAGCGACGATCGGCAACAGGAGATCGGTCAAAGGTCCCTTCGCTTTATACTGCCGGACGACCATCAAAGTCGCAGCCGGCGCCGTTGCGGAAGCGATGGCGCCCAAAATGATCGCCGCCGGGAGCGGCAATACTTGTCCGCCCAGCGCGACGCTCAGCCCGATCAAGACCGCATCCACGAGCAGCGTGGCCATAACGGCCTGTACGATCCCGATCACAGTCGCCTTTTTC
This sequence comes from Bacillota bacterium, assembly GCA_017437565.1. Lineage (GTDB taxonomy): Bacteria > Bacillota > Clostridia > Peptostreptococcales > Anaerovoracaceae > Eubacterium_B. Next base: position 13,558 of record JAFRYQ010000177.1, on the reverse strand, counting down.
CCGGTATTCCGCAGCTGCGAAAGCCGGAATTCGTTCCCGATGGCAAACGCGATGAACCCGAGCGCTGTATTGGTCAAGACGGATAAGCTGTCTACCGCGTCCATATCCGGAAAGCCGAGGCCCGCGATCCCCAACCGCCCCAGTACGTAAGGTCCGACCAGAAGGCCGGCAAGCAAAAAAGCGGTCACATCAGGAAAATCCAGGTGTAGATATTTAAAAACCCGCGTCACCAGAAGGCCGGCGAGCAGAGCAATTGCCGTAGCCAAAAACACATCCATATCCATTCTTCCCTTTCTGCGTCTTCTATCCCATCGTCAAAGCGGGATCTTTTCCGGATCTCTGAAGGATCTCCCTTCCGCTCACGTCTTCAGACACACAGGGAATTATAACGCTGTTTCCTCTCCAGGAAACATATCGTTTTTACATAGGTCCAGCGGAGGATATAAAAGAAGTGCATAAGTAGGCCGGAGACATCCTGTCGGGCCGGCGGTCATTCCGGGCGGTCGCGCCTGGCCAGGCGCGACATCGGCAACACAGTCCCGCGTTAACGCGGGCTTGCGCGCATATAAAAACTCCGGCGATTTCTCGCCGGAGTAAAAGTCTAACTTTTAGGGGTCACCTCACTCTGCGTCCTGCCGTTTGATCGGTTTTTCCTAAACGGCTTACCGATGGATCAGTAAACTTCACGAACAGCCGAGATGATCGCTTCCGCGGTCATACCGTATTTATCGAGCAGTTCGGCGGGTTTTCCGGATTCGCCGAAGGTATCGAGCTGGCCGACCATCTCGATCCGCACCGGGCAGTTATGTGCGCAGCACGATGCGACGGCATCGCCCAGGCCACCGATCACGCCGTGCTCTTCGGCCGTCACGATGCGGCCGGTCTCACGGGCGGCTTTGAGGACAATTTCCTCGTCCAGCGGCTTAATCGTATGGATGTCGATCACGCGGCAGTCGATGCCCTCTTCCGCCAGCTCCGCCGCAGCCGCCATGGCCTCGGCCACCATGATGCCGGTCGCGATGATCGCCACGTCTTTCCCGTCGCGCAGGAGATTGCCCTTACCGAGGGTGATCTCATCCTCTTCATTATAGAAGATCGGCACCGCCGCCCTGCCTAACCGGACGTAAGCCGGCCCGTCCATGGCCACGACCTGGCGCAGCAGCTTCTCCGTGCTGACGGCATCACAAGGATTGACCACTGTCATCCCGGGAATCGTGCGCATGAGGGCGATGTCTTCAAAAGTCTGATGGCTGGCGCCGTCTTCCCCGACCGTGATGCCGGCGTGCGTCGCGCAGACTTTTACGTTGGCATGGGTGTAACCGATGGAATTGCGGATGATCTCGAACGCCCGGCCGGTCGCGAACATCGCGAAAGTCGACGCGCAGACGATCTTCCCGGAGAGTGCCAGCCCGGCCGCTGCCCCGTACATATTCTGTTCAGCGATCCCCATATTGAAGAACCGCTCCGGATATTCTTTCGCGAAGACAGCCGTCTTGGTCGAACCGGAAAGGTCCGCGTCCATGACGACAAGGTTCGGATATTCCGCGCCGAGCGCTTTTAACGTCTTACCGTATGCCTCTCTCGTTGCCTGCTTTTCCGCCATTACCATTCACCTCCCAGTTCCGTGACCGCCTGCTTGGCCTGTTCTTCATTCGGCGCTTTGCCATGCCAGCCGGCCTGGTCTTCCATGAAGGAAACGCCATGCCCCTTATGCGTCTTGGCAATGATTGCGTAAGGTTTGCCCTTCGTCTCCCGGGCGTGGGCGAAGGCGGCCAGGATCTGATCAAAGTCGTGCCCGTCGATCACTTCCGCTTCCCAGCCAAAGGCGCGGAACTTTTCATCGATCGGTTTGACCGTCATGACCTTATCGTTGGCGCCGTCGATCTGCAGGCCGTTCCAGTCCACGATGGCCACCATATTATCCAGATGATAATGCGCGGCTGACATCGCGGCTTCCCAGATCAGACCTTCCTGCAATTCGCCATCTCCCAGCAGCACGTAGATGCGGCCCGGATTTCCATCCATCTGGTTGGCCAGCGCCATGCCGACGCTCACCGAGAATCCCTGCCCGAGCGAACCGGTCGACATCTCGATGCCCGGCACCTTATGCATATTGGGGTGGCCCTGGAAAGGGCTGCCCAGTTTCCGCAGGGTCATCAGGTCTTCCACCGGATAATAGCCTCTTTCCGCCAGCGCCGCGTACTGTACCGGGCCGGCATGGCCTTTGGAAAGGATGAATTTATCCCGATCCGCTTTTTTCGGATCCTGCGGGTCGATATTCATCTCGCTGAAATAGAGCGCCGTCACGATATCCGCGGCGGAAAGGCTCCCGCCCGGATGCCCCGAACCGGCGCGCTCCAAAGCCCGGATCACGTCGATCCGCACCCGCTTCGCCGTTTCGGTCAAGAATGCTTTGTCCATGAAAACCTCCTGCTTCCTTTTGCCTATAGTTGTATGTTCTGGTTGTTCGTTATACGTTGTTCGATTGCTCGCTTGGTCGCCCGTCGCCACTTTGCCCCGGACACCCCGGAATTTGGAGCCAAGCGCCCTTTTCGGGCCCAACTGGCGACAGCCTATAGTCGGCTTCAATCTCCGCTTCCGATCAGCGTGCCGCTGCGAAAGGCCGCCGGCAGCTTTCTGATCAGATCACGGGCAATCAGGGACCGTTCCCCGTATTCCGCCGCCGCGAGATCGCCGGCCCGGCCATGCAGATAAGCACCGCAGCATGCCGCGGCGGTAATTTCCAGGCCCTGTCCGAGCAAAGCCGTGATCACACCCGTCAATACGTCACCGGCGCCGGCCGTTGCCATACCTGGATTGCCGGTTGGGTTGCGGAAGATCGCTCCCGCGTCCCCGGTCAGGTCGCAGGCATTCGCCGCGTCCTCCTGCCGGGAAACGATCAGCGTTCCCTTCCCTTTCAGGAGCACCGTACAATGCAGATTTTCTGCCAGGTAACAAGCCGTATCGATCCGGCGGGTCTCCCGTTCTTCTTTCGTTTCTCCTTCTCGCTTGCGGAAAGCTGTCTTTCCGTCACCGCCGCGCAAGCCGTTGATAAGGCGTGCTGCTTCTCCTTCATGCGGGGTGATCAGGATCTGAGCCGAGGCGCCATCTCCGGTGCCCGGTAAACCGCTGGTTGCTGCTCCCGCGCTTTCCCCATACCTCATGACCATTTTCCGCAGTTCCCCGTCCTGAGCTACCAGGTTCAGGGCATCCGCGTCCAGAACAAGGGGGCCGTGGTAATCCGTCAAGACCTGAGCGAGCAGGTCGCACGCTTCTTCTGACGTGCCGATGCCGGGTCCGATTCCGATGGCTTGGAAATGATCCAGTCCGGCAAGAGCCGCCCCCCGTTCCATACAGATGGCTTCCGGGGCCAGGATCTGCAGGATCGGGAAATCTTCCCGCGGCAAAGCTACGCGCACCAAACCGGCGCCACTGCGCAGTGCCGCCATGGCTCCTAGCGCTGCCGCGCCGCACATGCCGTGCCTGCCGGCGATGAGCAGGATATTACCGAAATCGGTTTTGGATGCGTCTGCCAGCCGTGGCTTCAACCAGGCCGCGAGAAACGCGCTGTCGATCTTCTTGATTTCCATATTTTTATTATAAAGCCCGTCAGGTGAAACCGTCAAACATTTCACGAGAGAAGTTCTTGCCTTTTCATGGGATTTGACTTGCGATCAGCTATGAGGGTGGTGGTGATTCCGCGTAAAAAGCGGGGAAAAACCAGCCAAACGGGTTTTTACGCCGTTCACCACCGAATGGGAGGCGCAGGACGATGGTGATAACCGAAAAGACTGTGCCTCCCAGCCGGAACTGGCCAGACTCTCGCGCGGCAATGAAACGGCGGGGCGCGGCAATGAAACGGCGACTCCCGCGCGGTAATGAACCAGCACTTCTTGCGCACTGCCCCCGGATACGATATAATAATGAAAATCAAAGGGGGATACTATGGCTACGGGGAAAAAAGAGAATTACGCGCTGCGCGTGCTGCGGCTCGCGAGCATGGACAAACTGAACAGCGTCGTGGACGAAGTCTGTGAAAAGAGCGGGCAGAGCCACCTGGGGACGCTGGCGGATATGGCGCACTGCCTCCGCAAATTCGGAGCCGGTTATTACGATTATTGGATCTTCGAGTTCTTTGACCTGACCGAAAAAGAGCGCGACACCTATCTCACGCGCTTCCGGAGCAAGAAGCTCCACAACCTCGTCAACGACGAAAACCTGCATCATATTTTCGATAATAAGGACGAATTCAATACGCTGTTTGCCGACTACATCGGCCGGACCTTCGTGGACGTGGCCAAGCAGGACCGGAAGGCACTTTGCGATTTCTTTGACAGTCATGAACAGGTCTTCTGCAAGATGCGCGATCTCGGCTGCGGCCACGGAGCTGAGAAGCTGCAGACGAAAGATTTCAAGAATGCGGAAGCCTTCTGCGATTACGTCGCCGAAAAGGGCTTCGCTACGGTGGAAGAAGTCATCGTCAACCATCCGGACCTGGCCAAGGTCTATAACGGGGCGGTCAACACCATGCGCATGGTGACTTTGATCGACGATGGCGGCACCCCGCATCTGATCTGCGCGGTGGAAAAATTCGGCGTGAACGGCCGCATCGTTGACAATTTCGGCGTCCAGGGTCCGATCGACCTGGAGACCGGCGTCTTCGCCTTCCCCGGACACCCGGGCGACACCACCGACCACCGGCTCGTGACGCACCACCCGAATTCGGGCGTCAAACTGCAGGGCCTTGTGATCCCCTTCTTCCAGGACGCGAAGGAGATGGTCCTGAACGCGGCCAAAGTCGTACCGCAAATGCGCTACATCGGCTGGGACGTGGCCACAACGCCGAACGGACCGGTCATCATCGAAGGCAATAACTACACCGCCCACGATTTCGTGCAGTTGCCCTTCCAGACGCCGGATCATATCGGCCCGATGCCGGTGATCCGCGAATACGTGAAAGGCATGTAAGCCTTGCCAGGCGCCGCAAGGCCCTTATGCTTTCTGTCTCAGTTTAACAACTCGTATAAAAGGGGGCTCACAAAAACCAGATAGCCAAGCAACGCCCAGATCAGGAAACGCTTGGTCAGGAAAACCGCGATGAACTCCCGGATCAAAGCGGAAGGCCAGTAATAGAGAGCAACGTCGGCCCCGATCCCGGTGCAGGGAAGCCCCGCTTTCCTGGCCAGGCGTAAGCACCGGTATACGTGATAATTGCTAGATACCAAGGCAGTCTTCTTGGGACCTTTCCGCGCGTCGATGAGCGCCTTGGAGTTGATCAGGTTCTCCTCCGTCGTCTTCGAACCGTCTTCCGGAAGAATATCCTTTTCCGGGATGCCGTGTTCCAACAGATAATTCTTCATCGCCTGGGCTTCGCTCAGTTTCTCGTCATCCCCGCGACCGCCGCTTGGAATCAGAACCGGTTTTTCCCGGCATTTCCGATAGACCTCCATCGCTTTATCCACCCGGTTCGCGAGCAGCCGGGTGAGATGTTTCCCGTCCGCCAGTCCGCACCCGTGAATGATCACGTAATTAAAATTATATCGGTGCGGCATGAACTGAATAAAAAGAGAATAGATCACGAAACTCAGGACCAGGAAGCTGAAATAGAATACCGTCAATATGAAAAGAAGCAGCCAGTTATCCCCGCCGTTTAGCCGGATAGAATCATAGAAGCTAAGCACGTAGATCACCGTGGCGATCTCCCCGATGCCGATCACGATGCCAAGCCCCAGGGAAAGGAGGTGCGTCGCACAGACAGATTCCTTGCGGATCATCCGGATGCCGTTTAGGATCAGCATCAGGGGCACCAGAAAAAGCGCGATCATGATCAAAACGAAGCAGATCGCCAGAATCAGGCCGGAGCCTTCTCCGAAAAAGCCGGCCAAAAAGATCATGGAAACGAGGATCGTGAACAGAAGCAGGAGGCTGTTGAAATACCGCTGCGGTTTCCAGAGCGTGAAAACGATCGTCAACACCCAACAGGCTGCGAAAACAGGTCCCAGGGCCTGTATATTATCAAGAGCCGAGTCGAACATGCTTAAGTTCTCCGTCGGAAGGAATTCCCGCAGCGCGGGCAACGGATCTCGATCTCGCCCTTTCCCTTTGGTACGCGCACCATCTGATTGCATTTCTCACAGCGGAAATAGCGGTATTCTTTGCGGTCCCGGAAGCGGCTGCGGGTCAGCGACGCTTTCCCGGTGAGCTTCTGTTTCCACCCCAAAAAACGGGCATTTTCCTGCTGCCGGGCCGGTATGTTTTTCGAGTACATCCGGAACAGACCGTAGAACAGGATCACCGTCGTCAACATGGAGAGAAGTCCGTTGCGCAAGAACGCGTTGCCGATCAGTAAGACCAGGCCGGCCAGGTAAAGGACCCGGCCCAATTCGTCTATCCCGTAGCGACCGGCAAAGAGCTTTATCAGCAGATTCTGCAGTTTCCAACGCCAGTTATTCATAGTCATTCATCCTCCCCTGTTAGTATACCATTTTTGCCTTTCCCGGCACAGACAGACCTGGCCGGATTTTTAGTTTTTTCCGTTTTTCCGGCCAGATTAATATGCAAATCCGGTCAAAAAAGCGGTTTTCACAAAAAATCGCTCGGATCGTTCCGGATCCGCTCGGTTTACTCATCCGCTTCGCAATTGTATTCCCTCACCGGCGGGCGTATAATAGGAACCGTCCGCCGGCTTTGATCAGACCGGAGGAACAGGGAAAGGAAACGCGATGGCACAGGAAGAACAGCAAAAACAGAATTCACGCAAGGGTGATTTTTCGGTCGGCAGCGTCCCGGTGACGGTGCTGAAGCTTGGTATTCCCATCGCCATGGCGGAAGTCGTCCACGTCCTTTACAACATCGTGGACCGCATGTTCATCGGCCACATCTCGGGTGTCGGTACCGCTGCCCTTTCCGGAGTCGGTATCGCCTTTCCCCTGATCTCGCTCATCACCGCCTTTGCCAATCTCTGCGGTACCGGCGGCAATCCGCTTTGTTCCATGGCCAGGGGCCGCGGCGATAATGAAAAAGCCCGGCGTATCATGGAGACCGCCTTTACCATGCTCATCGGCCTGGGCGCGCTTCTGACGGTCTTCTTCCTGATCTTCGCCCGGCCGGTCCTCATTGCCGTGGGCGGGGACGAGGAAACGCTGCCCTACGCCTTAAGCTATTTCCGCATCTATGTCGCCGGCACGGTCTTCGTCCTCATCAGCCTGGGCATGAACCCCTTTATCAACGGCATGGGTTTCTCCCGCGTCGGCATGGGCACCGTCCTCATCGGCGCCATCCTGAACACCATCCTCGACCCGCTGTTCATCTTCGTTTTTCACATGGGTGTCCGCGGCGCGGCCATCGCCACGGTGATCTCCCAGCTGGTGAGTACGGTCTGGGTCGTCCGCTTCCTGACCGGGAAGAAGACGCTTTTACGCATCACCCGCCTCCATCTGGACTGGCGCCTGGCACTGAGCATCGTCAAGCTCGGCGCGACCGGCTTCATGTTTAAATTCTCCAACAGCGTAGCGCAGACGGTCGTCAATCTGACGCTGAAGCAGTTCGGCGGCCTGGCCAGTACCCTGTATATCGGCGCTTTTTCCATCATCAATTCCCTGCGCGAAGTCATCAGCCAGCCCATCAACGGCATCAATTCCGCCGGTGTGCCGGTCATGAGCTTCAATTACGGCGCCGGGAATTACGACCGGGTGCGCCGCGTCATCCGCTTTATGCTGGCTTCCGCGCTCACCTATAATCTGATCCTCTGGTTGATCGTCTTTACCCACCCGGCCCAGCTGCTCGGCCTGTTCTCCAATGATGCCGCTCTCATCCAGACCGGCATTCCCTGCGTGCATGCCTATTACGCCGCCTATTTCATGATGAGTTTCCAGACCACCGGCCAGAATACTTTTGTAGCTCTGAACAAGCCGAAATACGCGGTCTTCTTCTCCATGCTGCGCAAGCTCTTCCTGGTCGTCCCGCTCACGCTGCTCCTGCCGCGCCTCGGCCTCGGCGTCATGGGCGTCTTCTACGCCGAAATGCTCTCCCAGATCATCGGCGCTTCGCTCTGCTTCCTGACCATGTACCGCCGCGTATATAAAAAGCTGCCCACGCAGGGCAGCCTGAATTAGGTTCTCCATCAAAGCAAAAGCCAACCGGCTTTCAACGGTCAGGACCCTGCCGGGATCACCATCGGCAGGTATTTTTGGTTCTCCTCTTCCATGAATTCACGGATCCAATCACGGTCAAAGAGGCTTTCCGTTGCCTCGCCCATCGCGGATTCATCCGCGTAGACGTCGAACTGGTTCTGCTTTTCCTTTACCAGCCGTACCATGGCCTCGTCCACGGTCTCCGCGCAAAGCAGATGGTAGACCAGTACGTTCTGCACCTGTCCCATGCGGTAGACCCGGGCGATGGCCTGTTTGGTCAGCGAGGGTTTGATCTGCGGCTCGGTAAAGACTACCACGCTGGCGGTCTGGATGTTCAGGCCCGTGCCGCCGGCCTGTACCTGGCAAAGCAGGACGCTGCCGGCTGCCGCGTCCCGGAAATGATCCAGGAGGATCTGCCGGGCCCCTATGTCGGTGCTGCCGGTGATCTCGCCCAGGACCCGCGTCCCCAGCAGCGCGCGCGCTTTTTCGATCGTTTCCCGGAAATACGAGAAAACCACCGTTTTCCGGCCGGCTTCCGCCGCCTCTTCACAGATGGCGAGCAGACGCTGGGCCTTTGCCGAATTGCTGAGATCGTCCTGCAGGAAGGAGACCCGCCGCAAAGCGGTAAAATTGCGCGTAGGCAGCGTCACGAGGTAAGCCGTCAGGTCGGCCGGTGTCATCAGGCACCATTCCTCGCGCTCTTCGAGCGGCGGTAACTCCGTCAGGACCTGTTCCCGCTGCCGCCGGAGATAGACCGGCGCCAACAGTTCCCGGAACTGCGGCGCGCTGCTCATATAGGCATATTTCCGCGCTTCCCGCGCCAGGGCCGGATTGGCGAAGGAAAGCAGTTCGCACATCTCCTCGACCCGGTTCTCCAGCGGAGTCCCGGTCATCATGAGTACGTGCTGCGCTTCCTCGTCCAGCATGCGCACCAGGCGCGTGCGCATCGCTTCCGGGTTTTTAATATAATGGGCTTCATCGATCACCAGCATCTCCAGATACATCCGGTTATCGATGCGATCGGCGATCTTACCCATGCTTTCGTAATTGGTGACCGCCGCCCCGCCCTGCTCCTGCCAGGCGGCGAAAGCTGCTTCCAACTGGTTCCCGTGCAGAAGGAAAGGCTCAATGCTGCTGAACTTGCGAATCTCCCGGCACCAGTTGACCAGTACCGTCGCCGGGCAGACGATGAGGAAGTGGCAGCCCGGGCTCTGCGCTTCCAGATGCGCCATCGCCGCGATTGCTTCCACCGTCTTGCCCAGTCCCATCTCATCGCCCAAGAGGACCCGCTTCTGGGTCAGGACGTATTTCGCGCCAAAGGCCTGGTAGACGCGGAGGTCTCCCCGGAAGCAGGAAAGATCCAGGGGCATTTCATCGATCGCCTGCGCCAACTGCGCCGGAACGCTGCTGTAAACCAGTCTGGCCGCCGGCCGCACCCCGCCGAATTTTTCCAGAAGCGCGTAATACTCGGCACCATTCTCCCGGAAATCAGCCATGGCTTCCGCCGTACCGAGGCGGGAGGCCGTTTCATAGAGGCTGAGCAGGTTCATGATCCGGGCACAAAGCGGATTGGCGCGGAAAGCTCCCAGATCTGTCAAAGCCTGCAGGGTCGCCTCTTTTTTCGCCCGGCCGGAAAAGATCCAGGCCAGCCGGCTGCGCACCTGGAAGCCGGCAAGGATCTTTTCCGTAAGGGAAGCAAGCCCGGCCGCCGGTTCGGCGACGTCCCGGCGGATCGCCTGTCCTTTCCGGTAACGCGCCAGCGCCGTGATGAGTCCGGCATTCTCCGGTGACCAGTCGTCCGCGACCAGGCGGACGCTCTGGTTTTTCGTGATATGCGAAGCGAATTCGGCTGTGATATTGCGGAGCGCCGCGACCTGTTTTTCACCGATCCCTTCGACCTGCGCGAGCTCCCAGTCGGAAGCCTGCAGGATCTTCCCCAGATTCGTGAATCCCGCCTCCTGCAGTGCTGCCACCCGGATCCCGGTCCGGGATTTACGCAATTCCTCCACGGAAACAGAGGCCAGCTGCCCGGCAGCATAGCCTCTCAAGACCGTTTCGCAGGCCGCGCGAATCTCCGCTTCCTGGCCGGCCTGTGCCGACAGCAGGTTCTGGACGTCCGTGTTCAGTTTGTAAAGCCACGCTTCATCCCGTAATGCGGCTTTAAAATCGATTCGTTCCATCATCGTTGCGGACAAGATCCGCTTTGATCTTATTCTTCAGTGTAGACGCGCGGCACGCGTTTGCTGATGCCGCAGACCACTTCATCCACACAGATCCCGGCGATGTCCGCCATCTGAACGATGGAGATGCCGTCGCCGAGCAAGGTCACGTGGTCGCCATAGCGGACGTCAGGAATATCGGTCACGTCGACCATCATCTGATCCATGCAGACGCGGCCGATGATCGGCGCTTTCTTGCCGTGGATCATGACATAGCCCTTATTGGAGAGTTGGCGGCTGTAACCGTCGGCAAAGCCGACCGGGATCGTCGCCACGCGCGTTTCCCGTTCGGTGACAAAGGTGCCGCCGTAACCGATGGGCGATCCCGCCGGTACCGTCTTGGTGAAAGCCACGTAGGTCTCCCAGGTCATTACCTCCCGGAAGCCGGATCTCAGCCAGCTGGCCTCGTCGATCGGATTGAGGCCGAAGAGCACGTCGCCGGCGCGGACCATATCGCACTGCACTTCCGGCCGCAGCATGATGGAAGGGCTGTTCGCGGTATGCAGGATCGGGATCTTCACGCCGCGCGCGCGGATGGCGGCGACGGTTTCCCGGAAACGAGTAAACTGCAGGTCTGTATAGTCGCAGTCCAGTTCGTCCGCCCGGGCGAAATGCGTAAAGCAATCGACGATGCGCAGGTTTTTCATTTGGGCGATCTGGCACACGCCTTCGACCGCCGGCTCCCCATAACGGAAACCGATGCGGTACATGCCGGTGTCGATCTTGATGCCGATTGGCAGAACGACGCCGGCGGCTTCCGCCAGGATATCGAGCTTCCGGGCTTTTTCCACGGAATAGACTGCCGGGATGAGCTTATACTCGATCAGTTTGCCCATCTGGCTGTCATAGGTATCCCCGAGCAGGAAGATGCGCTCTTCCTTCGCTCCGGCTTCCCGCAGCGCCGCGCCTTCTTCCCAGACCGCGACCGCGTAATCCAGGATCCCACTGGCTGCCAGCGTCGGATAGATGCCGGCCAGTCCGTGTCCGTAACCGTCGCCCTTCAGGACGCCGATGATCCTCGTTTCCGGTCGCAGGCGCTTTTTGATTTCCTCTATATTATGTGCCAAGCGGTCCAGATGGACGATCGCTGCGGTTCTCCGGTCGATATCCATAAAAACTACCCCCTCTCTATTCCTTTTCTTTATCATCATTATAAGAGAATCTCATGTGAAAAACAAATGGAGATTGGCTTTAGATATTGACTGATTTTTGTCAAAGTGTTACACTCAATCTGGACGCCGCTGGGCGTCTGGAAATTAATCACTCTATCACATTTTTACAGAAAAGAGGAGATAACATGGGCAATTTAGTTCAGAAGTACATCGACATCGCGAAGGAAAAAAATCCGTATGAACCTGAATTTCTGCAGACCGTAGAAGAAGTTCTTACTTCTATCGAACCGGTACTGGAAGCGCATCCCGAGTATGTCGAAGCTGGACTGATCGAAAGATTGATCGAGCCGGAAAGAGGCGTGATGTTCCGCGTCCCCTGGGTCGATGACAATGGCAAGGTTCAGGTGAACCGTGGCTACAGATTCCAGTTCAACAGCGCGCTTGGGCCCTACAAGGGCGGCATTCGTTTCGCTCCGAACGTCTATCCCGGCATCCTGAAATTCCTGGGCTTTGAGCAGATCTTCAAAAACAGTCTGACGGGTCTCCCGATCGGTGGCGGCAAGGGCGGCGCCGACTTTGATCCGAATGGTAAATCCGACGCGGAAGTCATGCGCTTCTGCCAATCCTTCATCACCGAACTCTATAGACACATTGGACCGAATACGGACGTTCCGGCCGGCGACCTGGGTGTTGGCGGCAGAGAGATCGGCTACATGATGGGTCAGTATAAGAGACTGGCCAATGCTTATGACGGCACCTGGACCGGCAAGGGCACCACGAACGGCGGTCTGGCCGGACGTACGGAAGCGACCGGTTTCGGTATCGTCTTCTATGCGCGCGAAATGATGAAATACTTCGGAGAAGACCTGAAGGGCATGAAGGTCGTCGTTTCCGGATTCGGCAACGTTTCCTGGGGCACCGTGACCAAACTGAACGAGCTCGGCGCCAAGGTCATCACCATCTCCGGACCGGATGGTTACATCCTGGACGAAGACGGCGTCACCGGCGACAAGGTCGACTACATGCTCGAGCTGAGAGCTTCCGGCAAGAACATCTGCTCGCCCTATGCTGAGAAGTATCCGAACGCCAAGTTCTTCCCGGGCAAGAAGCCGTGGGAAGTCAAGGCTGACCTCTACATCCCCTGCGCCACCCAGAACGAGATCCGTATGGAAGACGCGAAGACGATGGTTGCCAATGGCTGCAAATACCTCTGCGAAGGCGCCAACATGCCGACCACGAACGAAGCGATCGCTTACCTCATGGAGAACGGCGTAAAGATCGGACCCTCCAAGGCCGCGAACGCCGGCGGTGTTGCCTGCTCCTGCCTCGAAATGAGCCAGAACGCCGAGCACATCATCTTCAGCAAGGAAGATGTTTACAAGCAGCTCGAAGGCATCATGGTCAACATCTTCAAGCTCTCCGTAGATGCTTGCAAGCGCTACAACTTAGGTGACAACCTCATCGCGGGCGCCAACATCGCGGGCTTCGAAAGAGTCGCGGAAGCGATGATGATGCAGGGTATTGTGTGATAACGGACCCCGCCCCGGCAAACCGAGTCCTCGGCTTGCGCAAGCATAACAAATAAAAACATAGAGGCTTTCGGGAGTTCGGCTAAGCGACGCCGCAACTCCAGCGAAAGCCTCTGTTTTTATTTGGTGCTTGCGGGCAAGCCTGCGGAAGGTTTGCCGCAGGGCGAGTCCCGTTATCACCCGGCTGCCAACGAAAGCCCTTTTTCGTGTGTCTGATGCTTTCTAACAGTCCTGCGGGAATCGTTCGCAGCCTTGCGCGCCGTTCTATTCTATGATGACATACGTTTCCCTGGATGCATAGGGCTCGCCCGGCCCATCCAGCCACTGCCCCCAGTGTCCTCCCCGTTCGAACGCGAAGATATATCCATTCTCGTCCGCATAAGTCTCATAACAAGCATAAGGAAGGGACTCCTCAGTATCTTTATCCACAACGGCAAGATAGCGGTGATCGTCTTGTATTCCCTCTTGAACAAGCACTTTATTTTTCTTTTTCTTTATACTTGCATCTGCCTTTTTGACTGTTCCTGATGTGGCACTGTAACTGTAACCCGGAGCGTACTCATCCG
>JAFRYQ010000176.1 GCA_017437565.1 Bacillota bacterium | reverse complement strand
TCAACTTCCGCCGTCGATCCCTGCCGGCCGACTTCCGCCGGCTGCTCTCATCAGTCGAGCAGTTCTTTCACCCGCCGCAGCACCGGCAGTTCCCGGTTGGCGACCAACCGTCCCAGTTTGGAGCCGCGGCCCTCTTCATAAGCCCGGACCGCCTCTTCATAGCTCAGCCTTAAAGTCTTAATATGCGTACATTCGATCTCTTCCTGCGTCAGATGCTTCTCGCCGAAAGAGATCGCCCGGCAAAGATAATAGTGATTGATATTATGCCGGTGCACCACGTGGTAATAATCGCTGACCACGCCGATCTTCCCCAGCACTTCGACCGTGGCGCCCAGCTCCTCCTGCAGTTCCCGCATCAAAGCAGTCCTCTCGTCCTCGCCTTTCTCAATGCCGCCCCCGCTCGTTTCAATATAAGCCGCCCGTTCGATCTCGTCGTCCCGGTCCACCCGGGTGAAGTAGAAATAGCCCTCTCCATCCAGCACGATCGCCCTGACGATCTCCCGGTCGTGATCCACATAGGTCAGCGGCCACTCCGCGTCGGCCAGCTCGATATAGAGCTCCGGTGCCTGCTGCAGTTTTTCCTGCCACGTCCGCTCCACTTCCTGCTGCCTTTCAGTTCCGTCCCTCATCTATGCCCTCATATGCCCTCAGTTCCGTCCTGCAGTTCCGTCCACCAGTTCCGTCTTCCGTCCTTCCCTTTGATCCTGCCTCTCAATACGCGATCTTATTCGTTTTCCGCCAGATCCGCTGCGCTTCCGCCGCTTTGATCAGGTCCTCGCGGAAGTCCGGATGGGCGAGCGAGATCAGCATCTCGGCGCGCTCCCAGGTGCTGCGGCCGCAGAGATTGACCACGCCGTATTCGGTCGCGATCAGATAGGTCTGGCTCCTGGGATCGGTGATGATGTCGCCGTTGAAATGCGGGATGATATTGGAGTGGCGCACGCCTTGCTTGTCCGTAAAGGTGGAATTCAGACAGATAAAGGCTTTGCCGCCTTTGGCCATGGATGCGCCGGTCAGATAGTCGAGCTGGCCGCCGGTGCCGCTGATCTGCCGGAAGCCGACGCTTTCCGCGTTCACCTGTCCGAAGAGATCGACCTGCAGGCAGTTATTGATCGAGATCATATTCTCCAGCTTGGCGATGTGCTCCGGCGAATTGACGTAGGAAAGCGGCGCCACCAGCACCGCCGGGTTCTGGTCGACCCAGTCGTAGAGCTTCCGGGACCCGAAAACGATACCGGTCAGGCCCTTGCCGTGGAAAAGCGTGGATCTGGTATTGGTAATGGCGCCGGATTCGTAAAGCTCATAATAGGCGTCCCCGCATAGCTCCGTATGCATGCTGAGATCCATCACGCCGGATTCGGCGATCATCTTGCCGATCATGTTCGGGAGCGCGCCGATACCGAGTTGCAGCGCCGCCCCGTCGACGATATACGGCAGGATATTATCAGCGATCCGGCGGTCGGTTTCCGACGCTTGCTCGATCGGGAACTGCGGCAGATCCGGATGGTCGCCTTCCACCACGTAATCCACTTCCGAGATGTGGATCGAATCATCAAAGGCCCCGAACAGGCGCGGCAGGTGTTCGTTCACTTCCAAAATGACGATGTCCGCCTTATCCAGGATGCCGCGCGCCACGCCGGTCGCCGCGCTGAGATTGAAATAGCCGTGTTTATCCATCGGCGGTACGGCCATCATGGCCACGTTTACGGTCAGGAAATGTTTATAATATTCGGTGCAGTCCCGGAAGACCATGGGGATGAAATTGCACAAGCCCCGGTCACAAAGCCGCCTCTCATAGGCCGAGCAGTGCCAGGAATTGTAGTAGAAATGTTCCCGCTCCGGGTCGCCCTCAACGGCTTTGATCGGGCCGAACAGCAGATTGCCGCGGATCTTCACGTCAAACAGCTCGTCCTTCCGTTTCGCCAGCGCTTCATCGAGCAAAGCCGGGAAGCAGACGCAGCAATTGTAGTCGATCCAGTCCCCGCTCTTCACGACCTTCACCGCTTCCTCCGGGCTCACCAGTTTCTTCTTATACTCATCAAAGCAGTTCATGTGTTCCTCCTGTCTTTCCTCCGGCCTATTGACAGAATTCTTGTTTTATTTATTTTACCATTTCAGGGCCTGTATTTCCACCCTCTGCACGCGCCGGTCAGCAATTCGTACGCGCTGCCGGCGGCGGGGATTCGCGACTTGTCAATTCAAATGGGGAAACGCTATAATGGACCTGATATTCTGGCCGCGACCTGAATCGCGCACTCTGTGCCGCGCCCAGAGGCCGACAATCGCCTGCGATCATCACCTGCGAAAAACGCCTGCGATCATCACTTACGATCATCACAGGCGATGATCAACTGCTATGATTACCCTTGCACGAACGGAGACCATCCATGCCACAAATAAAAAACGGGCTAAAGCCCACCATCTACCATTTTGATACACTTTCTTCCACGAATGATTACGCCCGTGAACTGTTGAAGGGCGATAAGCCGCTCCCTGCCGTGATTCTGGCCGACCATCAGACTGCCGGCCGCGGTCGCCGCGGCCGCTCCTTCTTCTCTCCCGAAGGCGGTTTTTACTATACTTACGTTTTCCGTCCGGAACCGGCTACGGCCGGCCAATCCGCATCACAGCCAGAACCGACCACTGCCGACCCATCCGCGTCACAGCCAGAACCGACCACTGCCGACCCGTCCGCGCCACAGCTGACCACTACCGGTCAATCTGCGCCACCGCCGCCCACTACGAACCAATCCGCAGCGGATCCGACGGCGCTGGTCACGATTGCCGCGGCGGTCGCCGCGGCAGAGGCCGTCCAAATCTACACCGGAATTGACGTCCGCATCAAGTGGGTGAATGATCTCCTGCTGGATCAGCGCAAGGTCGGCGGTATTCTTTGTGAAGCGGTCCGTCTGCCATCCGGCAAGCTAAATGGCATCATCATCGGCATTGGGATCAACTGCCTCCCGCAGGAATTCCCGACCGAGCTGGCCGAAATCGCCGGGACCCTTGGCCTCAAAGAAATAGACCGCAGCGCTTTGGCTGCGGTCCTGACAGAACGACTCCAATTCTGGCTCGCGTCCCCCTTCCAGTCGACGCTCATTGACCGGTACCGGGCGCTTTGTTCCACGCTCGGGCGCCGCGTCTCCTTCCTAAGGAATGGCGAAACGGTGATCGGCATCGCCGAAGACGTGAACGAACTGGGCAATCTCCTCGTGCGCGCCGGGAGCGATCTGTTCACGCTGAATTCCGGCGAGATCTCCCTGCTGAAATGGTGAGCCACAGGCCTCAGCCCGCATACGCCTCGCCGCTCACGTAAAGCGTATATCCGTTCAAATCGATGGCGCCATCCGCTGCTTCCAGGCTGGTGACATAGGAATCGGCAGTCAGGGTCCAGACGGCCTCATCGGTCAGCACCAGATTGACCTCGCCTTCCTCCCCATCCGGATTTACGGCACCGGTAAAATCGGAGGTCCCGTACAAAGTCAGATCCAGGCTGGAAATCTCATCGACCAGGAGGTCGCCGGTGATGCTTTGATCGGTGGCCGTCAGCGTGACGTGTCCGCCGTTCTGCCCGTCCCGGCCCCAACCGGCAGCCGCCGCCCGCAGGAAGACGCCGTCGCCGTTATTGGTGATCGCCACTCCGGTCAAAGCAATCTCGGTGGAGGTATTGTTCACAAAGAAGATGTCGCCGTTGGCGTTAGTCAGGCTGCCGCCGGTCATCGTGAAATACGAGAGGCCTTCCGCCGCGTCGCCGGACATCGACTGATAGATCATCACCGCCTGATACCAGGGGGATTTATCGCTGTTCTTGGAATTGTTATCGGCGACCAGGGTAACATTGTTCAGAGTCACGGAATTCCGGCCTTCGATCACGACGCCCTGCGCCGAAGTCGAGGTCAGGAGCGCGTCGTTCACGGTGATATCGGCCGTCGAA
The DNA here is from genome assembly GCA_017437565.1 of Bacillota bacterium. Taxonomy (GTDB): domain Bacteria; phylum Bacillota; class Clostridia; order Peptostreptococcales; family Anaerovoracaceae; genus Eubacterium_B. Next base: position 3,182 of record JAFRYQ010000176.1, on the reverse strand, counting down.
TAGATTGCCGGCGATCCTTTGCCATCGGCCTGATAGCTGCCGCCGGTGACGGTCACGATCCCGCCGCCGCGGTCGGAGCGGATGGCGGCCGAAGAGTTACCGGTCGTATGGATGGTCAGGTTTTCCGCGTTCATGGTTCCCCCACCGGTGGTCATCAGGCCGCCGGAGCAGTTTCCTTCTGTATAGATTACCGAATCCGAGATATTCACGGTCGTGCCGCTGCCGTAACTGAATACGCCGTTGGCATGGGTGCCGTCCGTCTCGACCAGGATCCCGGCCAGGTCGAGCGTGGCGCCGTCACTGGCGTAGATAGCAGCGTTCTCTCCGTAGAAATCCGCTTCGTCGCCGGAACTGTCCCCGCTCTTGGTGACGGCGATATTGCTGTAAGCGGCATCCTCCCCTTCGGCGGCGATCGCATGCCCGCCATCGACGTTATCGTGATAGGTCTCGTTGACGGTGATATCCTCTGCCGTCAGATAGGTGGCGGTGATTGCTTGTTCTTCGGTGGTTGCCTCTTCAGCTGTTGCCTCTTCAGTGGTTGCCTCTTCAGCGGCTTCGTCGGCCTCTTCGGGTTGTCCTTCCTCGGTTTGCGTTTCGGCAGCCTGCTCGTCGGCAGCTTCTTCCGCGTCAGTCGACTCCTCTACGGTTTGTTCCTCTTCAGCCTGTCCGTCGGCAGCATCCGCCTCCGTAGGCTGTCCTTCCTCAGCCTGCTCGTTGGCTTCCGTTTCCACTGCCTCTTCATCCGCAGTTATTTCTTCTACCTGCTCTTCCACTTCCGCCGCCGGCTCGTTATTGTCTGTGGTGGTGCCGCAACCGCTTACCACCATCGTCCCAGCCAGCATGAAGGCCAAAACCATCATCATTTTCTTCTTCATCACTTTAATCAGTCCTTTCGTATCGGTATGGTGCCATGATAAACCCTTTTCCTAAAAAATGATTAAAGTCAACGGCGCCCCCGCCGTGGCGACTTGTTCCACTTTTTTGTTTTTTGCGGTTTTAGGAACGCTTTTGGGTCAGAAACAGGTAACAAATGCCTATTATTAAAAAAACTGGAACAGATTTGCTCACAGGCCGGCTTAGCTCACACAACAGATTTGCCCACAGGCCGGCTTAGCTCACACAACAGATTTGCTCTCAGCCAGGCTTCCTGCTCTCCGCTCGCGCGCCAGACCTATGGTACAATAAAGAAAGCCGGTCCCCCGGCCGGCAGAAACTAAGAAAAAAGATTTCTGCCGAAATGAACCTTTTCCTCTCTTTTCTTGTCTTATTAGGTGAAACCGGTTTTAAAGCCATTTGATCACGGTAGAGGAATGAACGATTTTGACGCATTGCTAAAACAGAATTATGGGCCGCTGGAACGCTTTGTTCGGTTCCGGTTGGAAGGAACGGGCGACGCCGAGGACCTGCTGCAGGAGATCTGCCTGGCGGCCTGGCGAAACTTCCCGGCGCTGCGCGATCCGGAGAAATTCAAGCCCTGGCTCCTGCAGATCGCCCGCAATCAGTGCGCGAACTATTATGCCGCGCGAAAACCGGCGCCGGTGTCGCTGGAGGCGGCCGGTGACTGGCTGGCAGCTGAACAGGCGGCCACGCACGGGGTCTGGCCATTAGTCACTGCGGCTCATGCGGCGACGGCGGCCGCGGCCTGGCCACTGGAAGCCGACACCCCGACGACGGCCGTCCGCGACACTTTGAACCAGCTCGCCGCGCGTGACCGCGAGATCCTGGAGCTTTCGTATTTCGAGCGCCTGCCCCAAACCGCGATCGCGGAACAAATGCGGATCCCGCTCGGCACGGTCAAGAGCCGGATGCACACCGCCAAAGCCCGCTTCCGCTCCCTCTACCCCTACCCGCAGAAAGGAGAAAATGAGATGAAAGATTTACCGGAAATTATGCCGGCATATACGATCCAAGCCGACGGCAGGCTGCCCTTCCCCGTGAAGTGGGAGGAGATCATGGGCTGGTTCATCGTCCCGAAGGAAGGCGAGACCTGCCGGTGGGCCATGTACGATTTCCCGGCCCGGACGCGCACGATGACCGTGGAACTGGCTGTGGAAGGGAAGGCGAAGGTCCACGGGATCGAAGGCGTCCGCATCCGCTCCGTGGAGCACGACCCTGCCCCCAGCGAGCAGATCGGTGATCAACAGGACGTTGAGCGCTTCTTCGTCGCGCAGCTGACCCCCACCCACTGCCGCCTGCTGGCCGAAAGCCATACCGCGGAAGACGGCACGCGCGAGTATTATACCTTCCTGGACGGTGATGATTTCCTGGATAACTGGGGCTTTGGGCCGGACAACTGCGGCAATGAGACAGACCTGCGGGCGAAGGGCCTGATCCGTCAGGAAGAGACCCCAACCGGCCCCGTGATCACCGCCGCGCGCAGCGGCTGGCCCCTGGATGTCGTCGGCCGTTACACGGTCACCATCAACGGCAAATCCTACGATACCGTCTGCCTCTGGGACATCGAATGCTATGCCCAGGACGGGACCGCCAGCCAGCAGTTCCTCGATCAAAGCGGCCGGACCGTCCTCTGGCGTCGTTTCAACCGGGACGACTGGGCCCAGGCCGACTTCAAGAAGCCCTGGACAGAACTGTTACCGGAAAACGAACGCGTGACGATCAACGGCCAGACTTACGTCCACTGGTACGACTGCATCACTGATTATATTCTGTAAGGAAAGAGAGGATCCAAGCTGCCTCCACAAAATCCGTTCCTTTTTTTGAGATTTTTTGATTTTGCTACCACAAACAGGTAGCAAAATCCTGTTTTTCAAAAAAACGGAACGGATTTGCCCAGGTCGGACCGGCCGGCAGTCCTTATTCCACGGACTTCAGGGATTCGACCATCTCGACTTTGCGCAGCGGACGGCGCATCAGGAGAAGGACGATGGCGGTGAAGAGCAGGGTCACGGCGTAAGCCATCAGGAAGGAGACTGCTTTGATCTCCTTGCCGAACATGATCATCTCCATATTGATGACGTTCATGATAAAGGAGTGCTCGATCACGCCCAGGGGCAGGCCGACCAGGCCGCCGATGAGGGAGAGCAGGAAGATCTCTTTGAAGATATAGGAATTCACCTCGCTGTTCCTGAATCCCAGGACTTTCAAGGTGGCGATCTCCCGGATACGTTCGCTGATATTCACCTGCGTCAGGTTGATCAGCACCACGAAGGCAAGGGAGCCCG
>JAFRYQ010000175.1 GCA_017437565.1 Bacillota bacterium | reverse complement strand
TTCAAAATAGACGTATATAATTTTATGATCCCCTGACCATTCACAAGACTGGTAGACGGCTTCTGTCGCAATCGCAGTTTCTCGTGGAACCGGCTGATTGGTCAGGAAGATAAATACGGATCCTAGAAAAAGCCCTGTTGCCAGTAGAAAAATGACCGTTGATTTTGGCCATATCCAATCCGGATGTTCCATCACTTTTTCCCGTGCAGAACCTAATTTCTTAGCAATTTTAAGCGTCTTGTGGTTTATTGGCTTTTCAATATCAAAACCGGCTGCAGTAATCGGTGCATAGTGTTCCGGCTGGTATCCATAGGCATAATTCCAACCGCAAAGGATCTTAGAAAACCGATAATAAGTGATCGTTAGTTCCTTGTCCTCTTCCGGGAATGCCATCGTTTCGATTTTCTCTTTCGACAAAGAAAGCGGATAAATCAAATCCAGTTTCTTTTGCTCTATATAAAAGCGCCATGTACAAGAAAACGTTCCGAGAAAGAAATCATATCTCCTCAGATTCCCTGCTGCAGAAAAGTGACCGTTCTCGGTCACCTTCCCACCTACTTGATCCAAAAGGAGTAAAAACAGTTGACGACAGTGTTGAACCACAATCGCGCATAATAAGCCTGGGATAAAAAAGCCCCTGAAAGGAATCGTGCCATCTTTACGCTGCAAAAAAAGCAAGCCCAAAGTAAGGAGGAGTCCAAGCAGTAATGTTAAAACCTTACCCAGAACGTATTTTTTCATTCCGCTATTGATACTCGAACCCGCTCGGCTGGTTCAGCGGCAGGTCCAGGAGCTCCGGATTTTCAAAGATATAGCGGATGAGCTTCAGGCTGCGCGCGAAATAGAAGCCGTCCGCGATGCGCTCATCCAGCGTCGCGCCGACATCGACCACGTCCCGCACCTCCTTATGCCCGTCCTGCATAAGAACTTCTTCCTTATGCAGGGTGCCGATGGTGACCATGATGGAATTGGTGCCGTAATTATTCAAATGATGATAGACCGCCGGGCATTTGATGGAGCCCAGGTTGGAGACGAGGATCGTGGAATAATTGGGATCGCCGTCGGTCAGGAATTTCGGGTTCACGCCCCAGAAATCCATGATGCGGATCACCCGGATCGCCCCGGCCATGACCAGGCGCGGCATCGCCGCGAATTTATCCAGCAGCTCATCGATGCCGCCGGTCGCGTGTTCGCTCTTACGGGCTTCCTGAACGTCGCCGATGATCTTGCGGGAGATCTCATTCACCGTATCGGTTTCTTCCGGCACCAGGAACATGAGCGTCTCTTCACTGCTATCGGCGAAACGACGTTTGGCCACGAAAGAAAGGCTGATCTCGTTCCGTTCATAGATGCGGTATCCCTGGATAAAGCGGTTCATGAGCGGCCGCTCGCGGACCATGCGGGCCAGCCCGGTGATCGCGCAGTGGAAGATGGTCATCTTGCCTTCCGTGCGGCCTTCGTTCTTCTTCTCCAGATACTTCAAGAGCTCCGTCGCGTCGATCTTATCGTTCAGATAGACTTCGCTGTCCGTCCGTTTCGGGAACAGCGCCGTCATGACCGTCTGCAGGCCGGGTGCCTGTACGCGTTTCCCGTCCCGGCGGTCGCCTCTTCTCTTCTTGCCCATATTGTCCTCCTGGTTCACTCTGGCGGTCCGGGCATCTGCGGAAAGGTCTTCCCCGGCAGATGCTTACAGTTCGATGGCCTCGTAAAGCTTCAACGCCTCCGTCGGGATCTTATAGATCTCGGTCATCAGCTGCACGAAATCCGCCGTTTCCACGTTCTCCGTAAAGGGCGGGAAGGAATCGTCCCAATGATCGAGCAGGATGCGCTGGGGTTTGAGCCGTTCCACGATCGGCAGCGCCGCTCCTTCCAGATCGCTGCGCCCCTGGAAAGCCATGATCAGCACGTCCGCGCCCGGCGTATAGGCGGTTGCCTCGTCGAGCCCCAGGCTGCCGAGGATCTGGATCCGCTTGCCTTCCCCTTCGAGCTCATACATGAGCGTCTCGCCATTTTCCTGGCAACGGCGGTGCAGGGAAGCCAGATGGGCTAATTTCTTGATTTCACGATAGGTGCGGAAAGAGAAAGCCCGCTCCCGGATGAAAGCCTGATCAAAGACGCAATGCCGGCTTTGATAGGCGCGCACGCGCAGCGGCCCGAACTGCTCTTCCCAGCCCGGCGAGATGACGTTGATCTTCTCCTTCGGATAGCCGTCGCGGCCGAGGCGGACCGCCGGGGTGATCGTGCAATACACGGGTTTCGGCATGCCGCGATAGATCTGCTCCACGTGATGCTCATGGTCGAAATGCCCATGGGTGACGAAGACCGCGTCCGCCGTGGAAAACAGCGTCCGCTTTTTCTGCTCGTCCGTAAAGGGGATCCCCAGGAAAGGATCAAAGGCCAGCGCCGCGCGATCCGGATTCTTCTTACCATACGGATCGGGCACCCATTCACCTGCTTCGATCAGCAGGGATGCCGTTCCCAGCCAGGTCAGTTTCATGACGTTTTCTCCTCCTCTTCCTCTTCCAACTTGTGATAGGCGACCTTGCCGACCAGCGTGCGGGGAAGTTCTCTCCGGAACTCGATCTCCCGCGGCAGCGCGTAGGCGGCAACGCCCTTCTTGATATGGTTCAGTATTTCCTGCTTCTTCTCTTCCGTCTCAGGTTCCCCGTCCTCCAGCACGACAAAAGCTTTCACCTTCTCGCCGCGCCGCTGGTCAGGAACTCCGATCACGCAGGACAGGAGCACGCCGGGACAGGCGTCGATCTCGTTTTCGATGAGATCCGGATAGACGTTATAGCCGTTGGTGACGATCAGACGTTTCAGACGGCGGCTGAAGTAAATATAGCCGTCCTCATCCATATAGCCCGCGTCGCCCGAATAGAGCCAGACGTCGCCGTCAGAGCGCCGCCGTAACACTTTCCCGGTCTCTTCCGCGTCGTTCAGATAGCCCAGCATGAGGGTCGGACCCTTTAAAACGATCTCCCCCTCTTCCCGGCAAGGCAGGTGTTCATCCGTCCCGGGCTTAACGATATCGTACTCGGTATCCGGGAAGGCCAGTCCGATCGACTTCTCCCGGAAGGTATCTTTCGGCGTCAGGCAGGAAGCCGTCACGCACTCGGTGAGGCCGTATCCTTCACGGATCTGGGTATCGGCATGATGCGCGTGCAGGAAGGCGTCCACCTTTTTCTTCAGATCCACCGAGAGCGAATCCCCGCCGCAGAAGACACCGACCAGGAAGCTCAGGTCGACGTTCTTCAGCCCTTCCGCGTGCAGCAGCGCCTCAAAGATGGTCGGCACGCCAGCGATGAGGCTGGGATGGCGCTTCTTCAGCATCGCCGTATAGTTTTTAATATTGAAGACCGGCATCAGGATGCAGGCAACGCCGTGCACCAGGACGGCATGGATATTGATCCCCAGCCCGAACCCGTGGAACATCGGCATGCAGCTGAGCATCGTCAGCCCCGGCCGGAAATTCTCCTGGATCGCCTCCCGCGCCTGGATCGCCAGCGCGTTGAAATTCAGGTCAGAAAGGCAGATCCCCTTCGGCTTGCCGGTCGTTCCGCCGCTATAGAGGATGACCGCGGTCTTCCCGGCATCAAAGCGGATGGCGGGAAGGCGCACGTCGTGCTTCTTTTCCAGCCAGTCCTGCCAGTCTACGTCAGGCGCCAACGGGAATTGCAGGAAGGGCCGCCCCGCGCGCAGGATATACAGGACTTTCAGATGAAGCGGCAGCTCGTCCTGGATGCGGCAACAGAGGATGGTCACCTTCTGCGGCACGTCACAGAGCGCGTGCTTCACCTTCTCATAAAACATATCGAGCGTCAGGATGAAGCGGCTCTGGGAAAGGGTCAGGTAATAGCTGATCTCCTTCTCCGCCGAAAGCGGATGGATCATATTCGCCACGGCCCCGATCCGGTTCACCGCGTAAAAGGCATCCACGGTCTGCGGGATATTGGGCAGGCAGATCGTCACCGCGTCCCTTTCCTTCACGCCCAGGGCGAGGAAGGCTTTCGCGGCGCGCTCGATCCGCTTCATCAAGTCGGTATAGGTGTTCCTCCGCTTATAGAATTCATAAGCCGGTGCATCCGGATACTGCGCCGCCGTCCTGGCCAGCAGCTGGTACATGGTCAGCTCCGGATATTCCAAATGTCTACGCGGTCTCTGTGTATAGTCGTGTTCTTCCATTGCCTGTTGTTTCGAGTACTTTTCCTTATCGGTTTTTTGTCTTTCTTTACTTCCGGTACGCCCGGTCTCAGTTTTCTTCCGCTTCCGCCAGCGTCCGCGCGTCGAGCTCGGCGTCAGCCAAGGCCGCGGCGCTGCCGGCGTCCTCTTCCGGCGCCCAGTCGGTGAGTTCCTCATCCGCGCGATCCGCGCGGGTCATTTCGGCGATCGTCATCTGCGCGTCGTCTTTTTCGAACTCGTACTCGTATTCTTCGCTTTCGCCGATGACGTTCTCGATCTCCGCCAGCTCCGGCAGTTCCTTCAGGCTGGTGAAGCCGAACTGCTTCAGGAACGTATCCGTCGTCCCATAGAGGATGGGGCGGCCGATGCGGTTGGAACGGCCCTTCTCCCCGATCAAGCCCTTTTTCTCCAGGCCTTCGATGGTGCGGTCGCATTTAATGCCGCGGATGGCATCGATCTCCGCCTTCGTGACCGGTTGCTTATAGGCGATGATAGCCAGCACCTCCAGGGCCGCCTGTGAGAGCTTGCGGGTCTTCACCGGCGTACAGAGTTTTTCCACAAATTCCGCGTTCTCCGGCCGCGTCGCGAACTGGAAACCGTCCCCCACGCGCCGGATCAGGAGCCCGCGGCCTTCCTGGTCGTATTCCTTCTGCAGCTCCAGGAAGCAGTCCAGTGCCTCTTCTTTCGTGACCGCGCAGGCTTCCGCCGCGTCATGCGCGGAGAGCGGTTCGCCCCAGATATACATCAGCGATTCCAAAGCTGATTTGGTCATTTTTTTATTGAACATCTTCCGCTTCCTTTCTCGCCCGGGACTGCGGTTTTACAAAGATCTCGCCGTAAGTCGTCCGCTGTTCGGCATCCGCCAGGTGCTCCTTCATCATTTGCAAGAGCGAGGCAAAGGTCACGATCACGTCGTATTTATCCTTCTTATTGGGGATCAGGTCCCGCAGGGACAGTTTTTTCAGCCCGTTGCGCAGCGCCCGCTGCAGACGGTCCCGGATATAGACGATGCGGCTTTCGATGGACGCTTTTTCCCGCTCGATCCGCTGGTAATGCGCCTTTACTTCCGCGACGCGCCGTTCCTTCTGCAGGAAGAGCTCAAAGGCGCTCATGAAGTTTTCCACCGTCAGCGACAGATAGATGTCCGGGTTTTCGAGATAAGCGGAGATGTCTTCCTGCGGCTTCTCATAGATCAAAGCGTTCTTTTCCGCCCGTTCGCCCAGCACCGCCGCCAGTTCCTTATACCGCTTGTATTCCAGGAGCCGTTCCACGAGTTCGCTGCGCGGATCCGGTTCCGCCTCATCCGGCGGCAGGTCCTGATTGCGAGGCAGGATCATACGGGCTTTGATGTCGATGAGCGTGGCGGCCAGCACCATAAAGTCCGCCGCGACCGCAACGTCCTGCTCCTGCATCTTTTCCAGGTACGCCAAATACTGCTCGGTGATCTCCGAGATCTGGATGTCGTAGATATTCATCCTCGCGTTTTCGATCAGATAGACGAGCAGATCGAAAGGCCCCTCAAAGAGCGGCAGGCTGACTTTATAACTCATATTGCTCCATGATCCGTTTTAATCCCGGTCCGTAGGGCGGTCGGACGATGCCCCGTTCCGTCACCACCGCGGTGATATATGCCGCCGGCGTTACGTCAAAAGCCGGGTTAAAAGTCTTGATCCCGGCCGGGGCCATCGGTTTATTGTACCACATTTCCGCGATCTCCGCCCCTTCTCTTTCTTCGATTTGGATCTCATTTCCGGATTTTGTCGCCAGATCTATGGTAGAGGTCGGAACAAACATATAGAAAGGAATGCCGAATTCCTTCGCCAGGATCGCTACCGCCGCCGTGCCGATCTTATTGGCGCCATCCCCGTTCGCCGCCATGCGGTCACAACCGACGCAGACGGCGTCGATCAGGCCTTTCCGCATGACCGTCTGGGCCATATTATCGCAGATCAGCGTCACGTCCACCCCGGCCCGCGCCAACTCCCAGGCGGTCAGACGCGCGCCCTGCAGCAGTGGACGCGTCTCATCCGCGTAGACGTGGAACCCGTAACCGGATGCCTCCCCGAGATAAATGGGGGACAGACAGGTGCCGTAACGCGACGTGGCGAGCGCCCCGGCATTGCAGTGGGTCAGGATGCCCATGCCCGGTTTCAGCAGCGTCAGCCCGTTTTCCCCCATCTGGCGGCAGGCTTCCTCGTCTTCCGCGTGAATGGTTTTCGCTTCCGTAAGCAGGGCTGCCAGGATCTCTTCCGGATCTTTTCCGGCCTTTTCCGCGTCCGTAAAGACTTTCTCCTGCCGCGCGATCGCCCAACGCAGGTTGACGGCCGTCGGCCGGGCTGCCCCGATCGCCGCCGCCGTTTCCCAAAAGGCCTGTCGGAAACAGGTCCCGGCGTCCGCAGCCCGACCAGCCGGCCTGCCCGCCCGCATCCGCTCGCGCAGCGCCACGTAGAGCCCGTAAGCGGCACAGACTCCGATGGCCGGGGCCCCGCGCACGCGGAGCTTTTTGATCGCCTCGACGACCTCTTCCGTATTTTTCAATTCGATATAGCGCTCCTCACCCGGCAGCAGGGTCTGATCGATGATGATCAGCTTGTCCTCCCGCCAGAGGACCGGGCGCAGATCCGTCGGATCCTTCTTCATGATGCTCCTTCCGGCTTTCTCACTTTGGTTTACTTTATGAAACCTATTGGTTTACAAACAATGCTTAATCTATTGCAATTCCTGCAAGTTCACCCGCTGTTACGCGGATGAAGTTTTCCCATTTGAAAACGTCCGTCTCATTCCCCAGGAAGCAGGTGATGAAGGGTTCCTCGCTGAAGACGATCCCGACGTCATTGCTGATCCCGTCATCCTCGCCGGTCTTATGCGCGATCTCATAGCGATAGCCGATGACGCCGCCGAGCTTATGATTGATCTGCTGCAGGAGCAGTGTGTCCAGGATCATCTCCGAAACTTGCGGATTCACGAATTCCCGCCGGTAGACCTGCTCCAACAGCATGCCCATCTCCTCCGGCACGACCCGGTTTTCTTTTCCGGCAGCTGAAGCAGTCGCGTCAAAAAGCTTTCTCTGCAGCACCGTTTTCTTCAGTCCCATCTCCCGGAAGCCGCGGTTATAGGCTTCGATCCCCAGCCGTTCGATCAGGACGTTCGTCGCCGTGTTATCCGAGAGCGAGATCATCAGGTTGCAGAGCGTGCGCAGATCGCATTCCGGTTCGTCCGTGAAGAGCGGCAGCGCCCCGCAGATCGGTACCTTGTCCGCTTCGCGGACTTTGACGCGTTCGGAGAGCGAAAGCGCGCCTTCCGCGTCAAGCTTGGCCAGATACATGAAGATCGGCAGCTTGATCACGCTGGCGGCGAGGAAGGACTCATCGGCATGCCAGCCGAGCGTCTCGCCGCTGACGAGATCCCGGTAGTAGAAACCGACTTTTCCTTCCTGTGCGGCCAGACCGCGCAGGATTTTTTCTCTTAAGGATTCATTCAACATCCGGAAATTACGCCTCCATATTCCGTTTCTGACGAGCCGGTCGCGCTGAAGACTTTCTTCCCGTCGATATAGGTCGCCTCCGGCTTCACGCTGCCGATCTCCGCCGGCGCGACCGTGAACAGATCCCGGTCCAGCACGACGAAAGCGGCACGGGCTCCCGGACGGATCACGCCCAGATCCGGCAGATCGGAAATGACCGCAGCTTCCCGGGTATAGAGCTGGACAGCGGTCTCGATATCGATCGCTTCCTGCGCGCCACAGTCCGTCCCGTCCCAGGCGCGGCGCGTCACCGCCGCCTGCATATTAATGAAGGGATCGGAAGGCACCGCCCAGGACGTCGCCGGCGCGTCCGTGGAAAGCGCGACCTTCACGCCGCGCGCCAGCTCGGTGCGCAAGGGATAGGTCTCCCGCGTCCGTTCGGGGCCGAGGTTCATGAGATAACTCTCGATCTCCGCGAAGAAGAAATCCGGCTGCGTGGCAAAAGGCACGCCCAGCTCCGCCGCCAGCTTCTGCGATGCTTCCGACGGCTCCGTCACATGCTCCAGCCGTGCGTGCGGCAGGACGTCGTTTTCCTGCGTGCTGCGTCTGCCCGCGGCCTGCGGGATCCAATTCGGTTCGTCTTTCAGGAAACCGAGCATGCGGCTGATCGCCCGCTCGCCCATGGCGTGCGTCGAAACCTGGATGCCGTTTTCTTTGGCAAATTGAATGGCGCTGGTGATGTCCTCATCCGTGCAGACGTCGATGCCGTAATCATCCGTCCCCAGATAGGGTACGTCAACGCTGGCCGTATGGCCGGAATAGCTGCCGTCGCCGATCAGTTTCAGCCCGGCCACGCGGATCTTGGCCGCGCGGTCGCGCTCATCGGCCGTGATACAGAAGCCCTCTTCCCGCCGGACACGGACCCAGGTCAGATAGACCGCCACGTCCTGCGCGAGGCCTCGCTTTTCCGCCTCCCGGTAGATCTGAACGATGCGGCTCCCGGAATCATCACCCATATCGGTCACGGCTACGATGCCCTGCGAGGAGAGCAGCCGGCCCAAGTCGACCATATTGGCGACCGACTCCTCAAAGGATACCAGCGGCCTTACCGGTTCGATCAAATGGTCGGCCGTCTCGTAGAGGATGCCATTCGGTTCCCCGTTCTCGTCGCGGCCAATGGTACCGCCGACCGGATCCGGCGTTTCGCGCGTGATGCCGGCCAACTCCAGCGCTTTGGAATTTACGTAAGCGATATGCCCGCAGACGCGGTAGATCTCCACCGGGACGTCCGCGGCGCCGCGGTCGAGATCCCAACGGGTCGGCGGCCGGTGTTCCGCGAGCTTTCCTTCATCAAAGCCCCAGCCGGTGATCCACTCGTCCGCGCCCTGCTCGGCCCGTTTCGCTTGAATGGCGCCGATCAGGTCTTCAATGGAACGGACTGCCGGCGGCAACGCGCTGATCCGCTTGCTGTAATCCGCCAGCATCGAGGGATGCATATGGGCGTCGATCAGTCCCGGGATCACCGTGCGGCCGTT
>JAFRYQ010000012.1 GCA_017437565.1 Bacillota bacterium | reverse complement strand
CGACGACCGCCTCCACCTCCTCGGTGGTCAGTTCGTGAACAGGCTGGGTGTTGTAGGTTGCCGGGATGGGGCTCGCGCCCACAGCGGGAAGCGGACTGACGCCGATCCCCCGGAAGAGCTTCCTGAAGAACCTCTGATCAAAGCCGGTCCGGCTGACGCGGCTTGATCTGCTTAAAATCCTCAAAAAAAGAAACGAGCAACGAATCCCTAAGGGAAGACGTTGCTCGTTTGGTATTTGTTATTCAGATCAGGGCGGCGATGGCGTCGCCACAAGCCACCGTTCCGACCGGCGTTCCGGCATAAGCCGGCCCGGCCAGGTCGAAGGTGCGGGCTCCGGAATCCAGGAAAGCAGTAACGGCGCGTTCGATGGCGTCGGCTTCCGCTCCCAGGCCAAAGGTATAGCGCAGCATCATGGCTACGGAGAGAATGGTGGCGATGGGGTTGGCCTTCCCGGTACCGGCGATATCCGGCGCGGAACCGTGCACCGGCTCATACATGCCGAAATTGCCGTCCGCGAGGGACGCGGAGGGGAGCATGCCGATGGAGCCGGTGATCTGGCTGGCTTCGTCGGAGAGGATATCACCGAACATATTGCTGGTGACGATCACGTCGAAATGCGCAGGATCGCGGACCAACTGCATGGCGGCATTGTCCACGTACATGTGATCCAAAGCCACGTCCGGATAGGAAGCAGCGACCTCAGTAACGGTTTTCCGCCAGAGGCGGGAACTGTCCAGGACGTTCGCCTTATCGACGCTGGTCACCCGGCTTTGCCGCTTCCGGGCCATCTCGAAGGCGGTGACGGCAATGCGCCGGATCTCCGCTTCGCTGTAATACTCGATATCGTAAGCGGCGGGTCCGGTTTCCGTCTCGATCGTCTTGTGTTCACCGAAATAAATGCCGCCCGTAAGTTCGCGGACAATGAGGATATCGAGACCGCCGGCAATCAGTTCGGCTTTCAGAGGGGAAGCGGTCGCCAGCTGCGGGAAAACGATCGCCGGCCGCAGGTTGGCATAGAGGCCGAGTTCTTTGCGCAGTCCGAGCAAAGCCCGCTCCGGCCGGTTGGCGCCGGGCTGGCTGTCCCATTCCGGACCGCCGACCGCGCCGAGCAGGACGGCGTCGGCGGCTTTACAGACCGCCAGGGTCTCGGCCGGCAGGCAGTTGCCGGTGGCGTCGATGGCGGCACCGCCGGCCAGTACGGTTTCGGTAGAGAAACGATGACCGTATTTCGCGCCGACCGCCGCGAGTACTTTTAAAGCTTCCGCGATGACTTCCGGGCCGATGTGGTCGCCGGGTACGACCGCGATTTTATATTCCATGTTCTATTCTCCTTTGATAGCGGCAAACAGCCCGCCGTGATCGATGATCTTGCGGATGAATTCCGGGAAGGGCGCGGCCTGGAAGGTCTCGCCGCTGGTGAGGTCATGAATGCGGCCACTGGCGAAATCCACTTCGACTTCGTCGCCGTCCGCGATGCGCGCTGCCGCGTCCGGGCATTCCAGGATCGGCATACCGATATTAATGGCATTGCGGTAGAAGATCCGGGCAAAGGAGGCGGCGATCACGCAACTGATGCCGGCGGCTTTGATGGCGATGGGCGCGTGCTCACGGGAGCTGCCGCAACCGAAATTGTCACCGGCGCAGATGATGTCACCGGCGGCGATCTTATGGACGAATTCCTTATCGATATCTTCCATGCAGTGGCTGGCGAGTTCCGCGTGATCGGTGGTATTCAGATAGCGGGCCGGGATGATGACGTCGGTATCGATATTGTTGCCGAATTTAAAAACTTTTCCTTTTGCGTCCACGGATCTCACTCTCCCTTCTCATCCTTTTCCAGTTTCTCAACGAAACGGTCAAAGCGGCCGGTTTCCTTTTCGATCTTCCGATCGAGTTTCTCGGCCTGTTCGCGGATCTTCCGATCCAGCTTTTCCGCCTGTTTCTCAGCACGGCGCTCTTCCTTGCTGTCTACGATGCGCGGATCCGCGATCTTGCCGCAGATGGCCGACGCCGCAGCTACCGCCGGGCTGGCCAGATAGACTTCCGAATCGACAGCGCCCATGCGGCCGACGAAATTGCGGTTGGTGGTGGAGACACAGCGTTCGCCGGAAGCCAGGATGCCCATATAACCGCCGAGGCAGGGACCACAGGTCGGGGTGGAGACGACGCAACCGGCGTCGATAAAGGTGTCGATATAGCCTTCCTTGATGCATTCCTTATAGATGGCTTGGGTAGCCGGAATGATGATAGCGCGGATGCCTTTCGCGACGTGACGGCCTTTCAGGATCTGGGCGGCCATCTCCATATCTTCCAGCCGGCCGTTGGTGCAGGAGCCGATGACGACCTGGTCGATCTCCACGCCGGCGGCTTCGCGGATCGTCTTGGTGTTCTCCGGCAGGTGCGGGAAGGAGACGGTCGGTTCGATCTGGGTCAGGTCGATGTCGTAGATAGCGTCGTAATCCGCGTCAGGATCGGCTTCATAGACGGTGTAAGCGCGGCTGACCCGGCCTTTCAGATATTTCAGGGTGACTTGGTCGACCGGGAAGATCCCGTTCTTAGCGCCGGCTTCGATGGCCATATTGGCGATGGTCAGGCGGTCGTCCATGGAGAGCGAAGCTACGCCGGAACCGCCGAATTCCATTGACTTATAGAGGGCGCCGTTGACGCCGATCATGCCGATGATGTGCAGGATGACGTCTTTCCCGCTTACGTAGGGGCCGAGTTCGCCGCGCAGGTTGAAACGGATGGCGGCAGGAACCTTGAACCAGGCTTCCCCAGTGGCCATGGCGGCGGCTACGTCCGTCGAACCGACGCCCGTAGAGAAGGCGCCCAGGGCTCCGTAAGTACAGGTGTGGGAGTCGGCGCCGATCACGGCTTCACCGGGGGCGACGAGTCCTTTTTCGGGCAGCAAAGCATGTTCGATGCCCATTTCCCCGACGTCGTAGAAGTGGTCGAGGCCGGTACGGCGGGCGAAGGCACGGCAGGTTTTGCACTGCTCGGCGCTCTTAATATCCTTATTTGGTACGAAGTGGTCCATGACCAGTGTGATCTTACCGGGATCGAAGACGTCCGTAAAACCGGCCTTTTCGAATTCCCGGATGGAAACCGGTCCGGTGATATCGTTGGCCAGGACCAGGTCCAGCTTGGCATTGATGAGCTGGCCGGCCGTGACGAGATCGAGCCCGGCATGCGCGGCCAGGATCTTTTGTGTCATTGTCATTCCCATAGATTTTCTCCTCTTTAGCAAAGAAGCGTATAACGGATTCAGGATAGAACCATTATAGCTTCCCGGCTTTGATTATTCAACAAAGTGAATTTTCTTGTTCATGCGGTTCAGCGCGCTGACCAGGGCATTGACCGAGGCCAGGATGATGTCGTGCTGGGTTCCGACGCCCCAGTAGCGGGTGCCGAATTTATCTTCAATGCAGATATAGGCGGCCGCCTTGGAGTCGGAACCGACGCTGATCGCGTTTTCAAAGTAGGTCACGAATTTATAGTCGAAATGGTATTGCGTCTGCCGGAGCGCGTTGCTGACGGCGTCCAGACGGCCGTTTCCTTCCGCGTTCAGGTAGAAGACCTCGTCGCGGATGACGACGCGCATCTTGACGCTGATCGAGGAATCCTCGCTCTTAGTGGAAGACATATGCCCGAAAGAGGCGTCGGTGATATCGATCGGGGAGAAGTCGTTCACGTATTCTTTCGCGAAGATCTCGTAGATCTCTTCCGGCGACAGTTCGTCGTGCATATGATCGGAAACGTCTTTCATGAGATAACCGATCTCCGGCCGCATATCCTTCGGGATGATGAAGCCGTAATTGTTTTCCAGGATGTAAGCGACACCGCCCTTGCCGGACTGACTGTTGATGCGGATGACGTCGCCGTCGTATTCGCGCCCGACGTCATGCGGGTCGAGAGGCAGATAGGGGACCGTCCAGCGGGAAGGATCCTTTTCCTCACGCCACTTCATGCCCTTGGCGATGGCGTCCTGATGGGAGCCGGAGAAAGCCGCGAAGACCAGTTCGCCGCAATAGGGCTGGCGCGGGCCGACCTTCATGCGCGTGTTTTCTTCATAGGCGCGGACCAGTTTCGGCATGTCGGAGAAATCGTGTTTGGGATCGACCCCGTGCGTATACATGTTCATGGCCAGCGTGATGATGTCGACGTTGCCGGTACGCTCGCCGTTACCGAAGAGGGTACCTTCGATGCGCTGCCCGCCGGCCAGCAAAGCAAGTTCGGAATCGGCAACGCCCGTACCGCGGTCGTTATGCGGGTGGATGGAGAGGATCACGCCGTCGCGGCGGTGGAAGTGATCACTCATGTATTCGACCTGATCGGCGAAGACGTGCGGCAGCGACATCTCAACGGTGGCCGGCAGGTTGATGATCATCGGATGCTCCGAAGTGGGCTCCCAGATGTCGATGACCGCATTGCAGACTTCCAGAGCGAATTCCGGTTCTGTTCCGGTGAAGCTCTCCGGCGAATACTCAAAGGTGAAATCGCTCTCCGGGTATTTCTCGCGGTATTCGTTCATCAGCATGGCGCCGTCGATGGCGATCTGCTTGATCTCTTCTTTTGACATACGGAAGACCTGCTGCCGTTGCGCGAAAGAAGTGGAATTATAGAGGTGGACGATGGCTTTTTTCACGCCTTTCAGCGCCGCGAAGGTCTGCTCGATGATGTGCTCGCGTGACTGGGTCAGCACCTGTACCGTGACGTCATCCGGGATCAGATTGCCGTCGATCAAAGCCCGCAGGAATTCAAATTCCGTTTCCGAAGCAGCCGGGAAGCCGACTTCGATCTCTTTGAAACCGACTTCACAGAGGGTCTGGAAATAGCTTAGCTTCTCCTCCAGGCTCATGGGAATGATGAGAGCCTGGTTACCGTCGCGCAGGTCAACGCTGCACCAGATCGGTGCTTTTTCAATGTGGTCTTTCGTGACCCATTCTCTGCGAACGGTTGGCGGCGGGTAATAACCCGGCTGGTACTTGGTGTGGTTCATGACTTGTTCCTCCATTCATAACGCAGTGCGCGGCTTTTCCTTATAAAAAAGTCTCTTCCTTCAAATAAAGGAAGAGACGGAAAATCAGTTCCGCGGTACCACTCTTCTTGACGCCGCCGCAATGAGGGCGTCCACTCGAAAAGCTCCGGCTCGGGGGTGAGACTCGTTCCATGAAGGCCGCGTCCATCGCAGCAACGGACACTCTCTGCAAGACCTTTGGTAAGAAACGATTATTCCCGTCATCGCCAAAACGAAAATATGTAATTTTCAATAATATAATCCAAGGCGGATAAAAAGTCAATGCCAAAGGTGTAAAAAATTATTCAACTCCAACATGAAAAGATGAACACATTTCCGTGCTTAAATAGGGGTGTCATTGTTGACATTTGGCTTGAAATCAATATAATAAGAATAATTGCGGTTTGTAACGGCAATCATTTTATTTTACATAAGGGGAACTGAAAAATGCTATTAAACGGCTCGCAAATCGTCATGGAAGTCCTGTTAGAGCATGGCGTGGATACCGTCTTCGGATATCCCGGCGGCTCGATCCTGAACATCTATGATCAGATCTATCAATACAGCGACCGCATCCGGCACGTGACGACCGCCCACGAGCAGGGCGCCGCCCACGCCGCGGACGGCTACGCGCGGGCGACCGGCAAGGTCGGCGTCGTCATGTCGACGAGCGGTCCGGGCGCCACGAATCTGGTAACAGGCCTGGCGACGGCCCAAATGGACAGCATTCCGCTGGTCGCGATCTGCGCTAACGTACCGGATAAGCTGATCGGACGGGATACTTTTCAGGAAGTCAGTATCACTACCGTCACCATGGCGATCACCAAACACAATTATTTTGTCAACGATATCGAGGAGCTCGCGGATGTGCTGCGGGAGGCTTTCATGATTGCCGAGAGTGGCAGAAAAGGCCCCGTACTCATCGATATCACGAAAGACGTTACCGCGGCGGTCACCGAATTCAAACCGATGGCTCCGCTGGCTCTTCGTAAGACGCCGGCTCCCGATATGGACGTAGTCTATGAGATCGCCGATATGCTGAACAGCTGTCACCGGCCGGTCATCTACGCGGGTGGGGGCATCGTGTCCAGCGGCGCGGAAGAGCAGGTCCTCGAACTCGTCCGGAAAGCCGATATTCCGCTGGTACATACGCTGATGGCTTGCGGCGTGATCGGCCGCGATCCGCACGATCTCGGGATGATCGGCATGCACGGTTCGGTTTCCGCGAATATGGCGGTGGACGAAGCCGATCTCGTGCTCTCGCTCGGCGCCCGTTTCAGCGACCGGGTAGCCCTGAATCCGGGAAAATTCGCAGCCAGCGCCCGCATTATCCAGGTCGATCTGGATAAGAGCGAAATCAATAAGAACGTTGACATTTTCCAGTCCTGTGCCTGTGATATTAAGGACTTCCTGACGGCCCTCCTGCCATTGACGGAAGAAAAGAAACACAGTCATTGGGATGAGGAACTGAGCCGGCTGAAGGCTTCCGAGCGGATTGTGGAAACGGACGCGGCCCTGACGCCTTCCGCCATCTTCCATATCTTGAATGAGAAGACACCGCAGGCGGTCTACACGACTGACGTCGGGCAACACCAGATGTGGGCGGCGCAGTATCTGGAGCATAAGAAACCGCGGAATTTCCTGACCAGCGGCGGTTTAGGAACCATGGGTTACGGTTACGGCGCCGCGATCGGGGCCCAGTTCGGGCGTCCCGGAGAAAGAGTCGTCCATATCACCGGTGACGGATCTTTCCATATGAATATGAACGAAGCGTGCACGGCCGTGACGCAGAATCTGCCGATCATCACCGTTATCCTCAATAACCAGGTGCTCGGCATGGTCTATCAATGGCAGACGTTGTTCTATGGAGGCCGTTATTCCAATACCATTCTGGAACGGAAGACAGATTACGTAAAAGTGATCGAAGGTTTTGGCGGAACGGGTTTCCGGGCCGGGAATCCGGAAGAATTCGCGGCAGCTTATGAGCAGGCTCTTAAGTGCGAAGGCCCGGTCTGGATCGACTGTGCCATCTCCCGTGAAGAGCGTGTGCTGCCGATGATCCCCGGCGGCAAGTCCGTGGACAGCATGATCGTGGAGTAAAGGGGGAAAAGATGGCGAAGCAGTTAAAGAACGAGATCATCAGTGTGCTCGTGAAGAACAAGGCCAACGTCTTGAACCGTGTAGTCAATCTTTTCGGACGCCGCGGTTTCAATATTGACTCCCTGACCGTTTCCACGACCAACGATCCGCGGCTTTCCCGCATCACGATCGCCTTTACGGCTACGGAGCGATCCCTGCAGCAGATCATCACCCAGACGGAAAAACTGGAAGTGGTGGAGAGCGTGACCCTGATGGACCGTGAAAACAGCCTCTATCGGGAACTCCTGCTCATCAAGATCAATGCCGGCCCGGAAATGCGTTCGGACATCAAGGAAATTGTGGACATCTACCGGGCGAAGATCGTGGATCTGTCCCGCGAGAGCCTGATCATCGAGCTGACCGGAACACCGGAGAAGATCAACGGTTTTCTGGACGTCATGACGACGTTCGATATCGCGGAGGTCTGTCGTACCGGCGTAACCGGAATCGAAGGCCGGAAGCACAGAAAGATCAAGCAGGCGGATGATGATGCCGATGAAGGTGCGGATCAGCCCGGCGGCGTCTATTAATTCAATATGTCACTAAATAGAATGGGGATATTCCTCATCCGATCTTTTATAAGAAGGAGAGTAGAAAAATGATCAAGAAGTATTACGATCAGGATTGCAATCTTGGACTTCTGGACGGTAAGACCATCGCTATCATCGGCTTTGGCAGCCAGGGCCATGCTCACGCCATGAACCTGAAGGAAAGCGGCTGCGACGTCGTTGTCGGCCTGAGACCGGGTTCGGCGCATATCGCGAAAGCGGAAGCGGCCGGTATCAAGGTCCTCGATATCGAAGAAGCCGCGGAAGCCGGTGACGTCGTCATGATGCTGGCTCCGGATGAACTCCAGGCCAAGATCTATAAAGAGAAGGTTGAGAAGCACATGAAGGAAGGCGACATCCTCATGTTTGCCCACGGCTTCAACATCCATTATCAGCAGATCATCCCGCAGAAGGATATCGACGTCATCATGGTCGCCCCGAAGGGCCCCGGCCACACCGTCAGAAGCCAGTATGTGGAAGGTAAGGGTGTTCCGTCCCTGATCGCCGTCTATCAGGATGCTTCCGGTAAGGCCAAGGATTACGCGCTGGCTTATGCTTCCGGTATCGGTGCCGGCCGCGCGGGTATCCTGGAGACCACCTTCAAGGAAGAGACCGAAACAGACCTCTTCGGCGAACAAGCTGTCCTCTGCGGCGGCGTCTGCGAGCTGATGAAAGCCGGATTCGAAACGCTGGTGGAAGCCGGTTATGCTCCGGAAATGGCTTACTTTGAATGCATCCATGAGATGAAGCTGATCGTTGACCTGATCAACCAGGGCGGCTTTGAGAAGATGCGTTATTCCATCTCCAACACGGCGGAATACGGCGACTATAGCCGTGGCAAGAGAATCATCGGCAAGGAGACCCGCGAGAGCATGAAGCAGGTCCTCTCGGAGATCCAGGACGGTTCCTTCGCTTCCGAATTCATTCAGGAATTCAACGCCGGCGGCAAAGCCAGATTCCTGGCCACGAGAGCCAAAGAAGCAAGCCATCAGCTCTGCGAGACCGGTAAGGAACTGCGGGCGATGATGAGCTGGCTGAAGAAATAGGTTCTTACTGAGATTCACAATTCCGTGCGTCCGGAGACTTTCGTCCTCGTAAACGGGCGATCATAACCGACCTGTTCGCATGCCTTTGGGAACGGGATCAAAACAGATCCCGTTCCAACAAAGCCATCTGCTCACGTGGTCGGATGCTCGCTCCGTTTCCTGCGGAAACCGTCTCCCGGACACACGGAATTGTTGCATAAGAACCTATGCGCTGTGTAAGGGAAATCCGCCGGCGCACACACGGAATTGTTGCATAAGAACCTATCTGTGAGGAGGCGGAAGTCGTCTCCCGGACACACGGAATTGTTGCATAAGAAGCTTTGATGTCTGAAAAGGAGTAAGGATGAGAATCAGTGATAATGTGACCAAGGGTGTGGAAAGGGCGCCGATGCGGAGCCTGTTCTACGCGATGGGGTATACCAAAGAAGAACTGGAACGGCCACTGATCGGCGTTGTTTCCGCCTATAGCGAGATCGTTCCGGGCCACAGCCACCTGGATAAGATCACGGAAGCGGTGAAAGCCGGCGTGCGTATGGCCGGCGGTACGCCGATCATGGTCCCGGCGATCGGTGTCTGTGACGGCATTGCCATGGGGCATAAGGGCATGAAGTATTCGCTTCCCAGCCGGGAGCTGATCGCGGACGGCGTGGAGACGATGGCGGTCGGACACCAGTTCGACGGCCTGGTGCTGGTCCCGAACTGCGATAAGATCGTGCCGGGCATGCTGATGGGGGCGCTCCGCATCAATATCCCGACGGTGGTCTGTTCCGGCGGCCCCATGATGAGCGGCGTCGTCGAAGGGGAGGAAGTGTCGCTTTCCAAGATGTTTGAAGCGGTCGGAGCCCGTAAGGCGAACATCATCGACGACGAAGGCCTGCGTGAATTTGAAGAGAATGTCTGCCCGGGCTGCGGATCCTGTTCCGGCATGTATACGGCCAACAGCATGAACTGCCTCTGCGAGGCTATCGGTATTGCTTTGCCCGGAAACGGGACGATTCCGGCCATCACCGGCAAACGCATCATGCTGGCTAAGCGCGCCGGCATGGCGGTCATGGATCTCGTCGCGAAGGATATCAAGCCGCGGGATATCATCAATGCCAAATCCGTGCGGAACGCTTTGACCTGCGATATGGCCCTGGGCTGCTCCACGAATACCGTGCTGCATCTCCTCGCCATCGCCAACGAAGCCGGCGTCCCGGTCGACCTGAACATGTTTAATGAGGTAAGCGCCAAGACGCCGAACCTTTGCCATCTGGCCCCGGCCGGCGGTACCCATATGCACGACCTGGATATGGCGGGCGGCATTCCGGCGGTGATGGCCGAGCTGGATAAGAAAGGCTTGATCGATAAGTCTCTGCTTACCGCGAACGGCAAGACTGTCGGGGAGAATATCAGCGGCAAGTTCGTAAAGGATCATAAAGCGATCCGGCCCATCGACGAACCCTATAGTGAGACCGGCGGCCTGGCGATCCTTTTCGGTAATATCGCCAAGGACGGCTGTGTGGTCAAGCGCAGCGCGGTTGCCCCGGAAATGCTGGTACATGAAGGACCGGCTCGCGTTTTTGACAGCGAAGATGAAGCCATCGCTTCCATCTATGCTGGCGAAATCAAGGACGGCGACGTGGTGGTCATCCGTTACGAAGGACCGAAGGGCGGTCCCGGAATGCGGGAGATGCTGAACCCGACTTCGGCCTTAGCCGGCATGAAGCTCGATAAGACCGTAGCCCTCATCACTGACGGACGCTTCAGCGGTGCCAGCCGTGGCGCGGCGATCGGCCACGTCTGCCCGGAAGCCGCTGCCGGCGGTGAGATCGGGCTGATCCGGGAAGGCGACATCATTGCCATCGACATCCCGTCTTACAGTATCCAGGTCAAGGTGAGCGATGAAGAGTTGGCCGAACGCCGCAAGACGCAGGTCATCAAGGAACAGGAGATCCGCACGGGCTGGCTGGCGCGTTACGCGAAACTGGTCGGGCCTTCCTGCAAGGGCGCGGTAATGGAGATCTGATATGACTTTAGACGATTTTGAACAGGCAACCGAAATGGTACAGAAGGTGACCGCGGGTACGCCGCTCATCTATAGTGATTATTTCTCGGAAGGCTGCGGCAATAAGGTTTATCTGAAACCGGAAAATATGCAGAAGACCGGCGCCTATAAGATCCGCGGCGCCTACTATAAGATCAGCACGCTGTCCGATGAAGAGCGGAGCCGCGGGTTGATCGCCGCCTCCGCCGGCAATCATGCCCAGGGCGTGGCTTTCGCCGCGAAAGCTTATGGCTGTAAGGCTGTGATCGTCATGCCGACGACGACCCCGCTGATCAAAGTCAACCGTACCAAGAGCTATGGCGCTGAGGTCGTCCTTTATGGGGATGTCTACGACGAATCGGCAGCCTACGCGGCGAAACTGGCTGAAGAGAAGGGATATACGTTTATCCATCCCTTTGACGATCCCGTGGTTGCGACCGGACAGGGCACCATCGCCATGGAGATCATCCAGGAACTGCCGCTGGTCGACGTGATCCTGGTACCGGTAGGCGGCGGCGGTTTGGCGACCGGCGTTTCGACCCTCACCAAGCTGCTGAAACCGACGACCAAGGTGATCGGCGTGGAACCGGCCGGCGCGGCCTGCCTGAAGGCATCCTTTGCTGCCGGTGAAGTGCGGACCATGCCGGAAGTGCACACCATTGCCGATGGTACCGCGGTGAAAACGCCGGGCAGCAAGATCTTCCCGTATCTCCAGGAGAATCTCGACGACATCATTACCGTGGAGGACAGCGAGCTTGTCGTCGCCTTCCTGGATATGGTGGAGAATCACAAGATGATTGTGGAGAATTCGGGCCTGCTCACCGTCGCGGCGCTGAAGCACCTCGACTGTAAGGGTAAAAAAGTCGTCTCCGTGCTCTCCGGCGGCAATATGGACGTGATCACCATGTCTTCGGTCGTCCAGCACGGCCTGATCGCCCGCGGCCGCATCTTCACGATGTCGGTACTGCTTCCGGATAAGCCCGGCGAACTCGTCCACGTGGCTTCCATCGTCGCGCGCGAGCAGGGCAACGTCATCCGCATCGATCACAACCAGTTCGTCAGTATTGACCGTAACGCGTCCGTCGAACTGCGTCTCACGATCGAAGCCTTCGGGCACGAGCATAAGGAACGCATCCTGGAGGCCTTGCGCGAAGAAGGCTACGATCCCCAGCTCGTCACCGTGCAGATGTAGCATCAAAGCATAATTAAGGGGTTCCGGCAAGCCGGGACCCCTTTTATATGGGCGAGCTTATTACAAATGAGCTCTGAAAACATGGATTTGTAATATAAAACGGGCGAGACGTGAACGGACCTCAGGCGAGGCCGTTTTTGGCGAGGGTCACGAATTGTTTGGCGGTACGCGGGCTCCTGCCGTTAGCGCGGATGGCAAAGGCTTCCGCGCGGCGGTCCAGGTCAGCCAGGACTTCCGGATCTTCCGTTCCGGAGAGCAGGCCATATTCACGGGCCAGGTTATCCATGATCATCAGGTATTCGTCTTTTGCCGGTTTCTGGAAGGTGATGGTGAGGCCGAAGCGGGAGGAGAGGCTCATCGTCTCCTGCAGCGTGTCGTTTACGTGCAGGTCGCTCCCGTCCCGGTCGGACATGGATTCTTTGACCAGATGGCGGCGGTTGCTGGTCGCGTAGATCGCGATATTGTTGCCGGTGCCGCTGACGTTGCCTTCCAGAATGCCTTTCAAGGCGTAATAGTCGCTGTCGTTTTCCGCGAAGGTCAGATCGTCGATGAAGAGAATGAAGCGCAGCGGCACGGTCCGCAGGCTTTCCGCGAGATCGGGGATCCGGGAGACCTGGTCCTTATTGAATTCGATCAGGCGGACGCCCTCTTCGAAATAGGCGGCAGCGCAGGCTTTGACCGTGGTGGACTTACCGGTGCCGGCATCGCCGTAGAGCAGGACGTTAGAGGCCTTTTCACCGGCAGCCAGGGCGGCCGTGTTGCGCAGGACTTTTTCCCGTTCTTTTTGGAATCCGTAGAGCTGATCCAGGGTCTGGATATCCGCGTCGGGAATGGGGACCAGATCGGTCTCTTTCACTTTAAAGAAACAACAGTCTTTAAAGATACCGTAACCGTGCGTCCTGACGTGGGTGAGCAGATCGGCAAAAATGGCGGCGGCATCGATCCTGGTATTCTGCCAGGTCGGTAGCGGTCCCTGATAAGCGACCGGGTTCACACGCATAAAGGAGGCCAGTTCCGCCGGGTCGAGCGTGCTGAGCGCGTCGAAAAACGCCAGGTCTGCCTGCAGGGAGGCTTCCAGATCATCGGTAACCGCGCCTTTCAGATAGAGCGGCAGGTAATAGGAATCACCGCGGGAAAGATAGGCGGAAAGCCACTTCCCGAGATCACCACCGCCCTGGTAGATTGCCGCGGCAAGATCCTTCCAACTGGCGACGATGGCGTTACGGGCCGCAAAGGGATACCATTCGCCGTCGTAAGCCTCAGCTGCCTGGGTCAGGTAATCGGCTAAGGCTTCTCCGACCGGAGTCTTGGTGAAATCCGGAAAGCAGGAAAGCGCGGAGAACTGCAGGACGAGATTAGAAAGCGATTCGTAGGTTAGGGACATAGGGCGGACTCCTTCTATGGTCATGGATTTTTCATGCGATCGAATGGATGATAAAGGTTTATAAAAGCGGCGGGCGGATAGGATGTGGTTGGTGCTCTCAATCAGCACAAGAAGTTTGGCCATCCGTATCCGGGCCCGCCGTTTATGTCGTTACAAGATCTGCCTGCCGGAAGAGCGGTTTATTCGACCGGAACCGTCCAGCCCATGAAGTCATCCAGTTTGCCGGTCTGGATACCGTAGATGGTATCGTACATCTCCTTGGCAACGGGGCCAATCTCATTGTTGTTGATGATCATATTGTCGCCCTTATAAAGCAGTTCACCGACCGGGGAGACGATGGCGGCGGTACCGGCAGCGAACATTTCTTTCAGTTCGCCTTTCCGATAGGCTTCTTCCAGTTCGTCGATCGAGAGCAGGCGTTCGGTGATGTTATAGCCTTTCTTCTTGCAAAGCGCGATGATGGAGTTGCGGGTAATGCCCGGCAGGATGGTGCCGTTCAGCGGGCAGGTGGTGATCTCATCGCCGATGACGAAGAAGGCATTGGCGGCGCCGATCTCTTCGATGTATTTATGCTGGATCGCGTCGAGCCAGAGGATCTGCTCATAACCCTTTTCGTGCGCGATCTCCTGTGCCTTCAGGCTGCCGCCGTAGTTACCGGCGCATTTGGCTTCGCCGGTGCCGCCGGGGCAGGCTCTGGTGTAAACGTCCTCGATATACATCTTAGTCGGAGCCAGACCGTTGACGAAATAGGGACCGACAGGGCTCAGGATGATCATGAATTTATAGGACCTGGATTTGCGGACGCCCAGGAAGGGTTCGGTCGCGAAGATAAAGGGACGGATATAGAGAGCCGTGCCTTCGCATTCCGGGATCCAGTCCTGATCGACTTTGACCAGGGCTTTAATGGCCTCGACGAACAATTCTTCATCGATCTGCGGAATGCAGAGACGGTCATTGGTGCGGTTCGTGCGCTTGGCGTTCATATCCGGGCGGAAAAGCTGTACGCGGCCGGAGGCGGTCTTATAAGCCTTCAGGCCTTCGAACATCTCCTGTCCGTAATGGAGGCAGCAGGCTGCCGGATCCAGGGCGATCGGGCCGTAGGGGACGATCTTGCCATCGTGCCAGCCCTGACCTTCATCATAGTCCATCATGAACATATGGTCGGTGAAAACGGTGCCGAAACGCAGACCTTTCGGATCGGGCTTCTTGCCGGGATTGGGATTCAGAGTAACCGGAAATTCGTACTTCATAATGCTTCCTTCTTTTCTCAAACTCTCATATTAAAATACAATAAACGTGCTAAAATATCATACCACCAGCGTTTTTTTCCGTCAATGCAAAGAAGACGATTTTGGTTTTAAAAACAAAGAAAACTGCGCTTTCACAGTATATGAAAACAAAATGAGGTCCCGGGGAGAACCGGGAGGCGGAAAGGAACCGCCTACGCGGAAACCTGATGCAACGCATTATCTTCTTGAAAAATCAAGCGATTTGGAATATCATATAAAGTAACGTTCTATAGCTTTTTTTGCCGCGGGCAAGCGGCATCCGATAGATGAGAAAGGACTTTTTCATGGAACAGAATCTGGCTAAAAACTACGATCCGAAGCAATTCGAGGACCGCATCTACGAAGCGTGGGAGAAGAGCGGATGTTTCCGGGCGGAGATCGCTCCGGATAAGAAACCGTTCACGATCGTCATGCCGCCTCCGAATATCACGGGACAGCTGCATATGGGGCACGCGCTGGACCATACGCTGCAGGACGTCCTGACCCGTTATAAAAGAATGCAGGGCTATAACGCCTTATGGCTGCCGGGATCGGACCATGCCAGTATCGCGACGGAAGTAAAAGTCGTCAACCAGCTGCGCGAGCAGGGCATCGAGAAAGAGGACCTGGGCCGGGAAGCCTTCCTGGACCGCGTCTGGGAGTGGAAGCGGGAATACGGTGGCCGAATTACCCGTCAGTGCCGGAAACTGGGCGACTCCTGTGACTGGAGCCGGGAACGCTTTACCATGGACGAAGGCTGCAATAAAGCCGTGCGCCATTTCTTTGTGGAACTGTATAAAAAAGGCCTCATCTATCGTGGCAACCGGCTGATCAACTGGTGCCCGCGCTGCGGGACCTCGCTTTCCGACGCCGAAGTGGAGCATGAAGACCAGAACGGTAAGTACTGGTATTTCCGTTATCCGGCTGCGGAAGCCGGCGGACGTGATATGGTCGTGGCGACCTCCCGTCCGGAGACGATGTTCGGTGATACGGCCATCGCCGTCCATCCTTCCGATGAACGGTATCAGGATATGATCGGAACCAAGGTTATCCTGCCTCTGGTCGGCCGGGAGATCCCCATCATCGCCGATCCTTATCCGGATCCGGAAAAGGGGACCGGCGCCGTGAAGATCACGCCGGCTCATGACCCGAACGACTATGAAGTAGGACAGCGGGCAGGACTGGAAGTGCTTTGCTGCATCAACGAAGACGCCACGATGAACGAGCTGGCCGGAAAATATGCCGGCATGGACCGCTATGAATGCCGGAAAGCCTGGGTGAAAGACCTGGAAGAAGGCGGCTACCTGGTGAAGACCGAAGATATGGTCATTCCGGTCGGCGAATGCTACCGCTGTCATACGGTCATCGAACCGATGCTCTCCGATCAGTGGTTCGTCAGCATGAAGGAATTGGCCAAACCGGCCATCGAAGCTGTAAAGACGAAAGAAGTCAAGTTCGTTCCGGAACGTTTCGATAAGACTTATCTGCACTGGCTGGAAGAGATCCGCGACTGGTGCATTTCCCGCCAGCTTTGGTGGGGACACCGCATCCCGGCCTGGTATTGCGAGGACTGCGGCGAGCTCATCGTATCGGAAGAAGACGCGACTGTCTGCCCGAAATGCGGCAGCACGCATCTGCGCCAGGATGAAGACGTGCTGGATACCTGGTTCTCCTCCGCGCTCTGGCCTTTCTCGACCATGGGCTGGCCGGAAGAAACGCCGGACCTCTCATACTTCTATCCGACCGACGTGCTGGTCACCGGTTACGATATCATCTTCTTCTGGGTCATCCGCATGGTCTTCTCGGCCTATGCCATGACCGGCAAGCGCCCCTTTGAGTACGTCTACGTGCACGGGCTCGTGCGCGACGAGCTGGGCCGCAAGATGAGTAAATCGCT
>JAFRYQ010000174.1 GCA_017437565.1 Bacillota bacterium | reverse complement strand
CGTATTCTTGGCGGTTCTGGGTATCGCGCTTCCGTCCATGGTCATCGGACCGGTCGTTCGTTATTTCTTTGGCGTAAAACTGGGCTGGTTCCCGGTTTCAGGCCTCGGGGCCAGTTGGAAACAGATCATCATGCCGATGTTCTGTATGGGCATCGGTGGCCTTTCCGGGGAAACGCGTTCGACACGTGCTTTGATGTTAGGCGTGTCGACCGAAGACTATATCAAAACGGCGCGCGCGAAAGGGCTCACCAATTCGGAAGTCCTGTGGCGGCATCAGTTCCGCAACGGTATGATCCCCATGGTGACCGGGCTCGGCACCCAGCTGGCGGGCATTTTTACCGGTTCCTTCGTTATTGAGCGCATGTTCGTCATCCCCGGCTTAGGAAAGCATTTTACCAATTCGGTCACCTCGCTGGACTATCCGCTGGTCATGGGCCTAACCATTTTCTATGGGGCCATCCTGATCGCGGGGAATTTCATCGTTGACATTCTTTATGGCATCGTGGATCCACGGATCCGCATCGATTAGGAGGGCGCCTTATGAACGAAGAAAAAAGAACGTTTGCGCCCGACGCTTTTGAGCGCATCCCGGAAGGATCCTTTGAAACCGAAAAGATCGCCCGTCCGCCGACTACTTACGCGCAGGACGTATGGCGGAACTTCCGCAAGCGGAAGACCGCGGTCATTGCGGCTGTCGTGCTTTTGCTCCTGATCCTGCTGGTCATTTTCGGCCCGTCCATGAACAGCTACGACTATTATTCCAACGATTACAGCAATATCAACCGTGCGCCGTTCGGCGATCACTGGTTTGGGACCGATAACCTCGGACGCGACCTGTGGACGCGCGTCTGGATCGGAGGTCGTGTATCGCTGTTCATCGCACTGTTCGCGACTCTGATCCCCTGGGCCTTCGGTATCATCCTGGGCGGCCTCTGCGGTTATATCGGCGGTAAGCTGGATATGATCGTGATGCGTATCATCGATATCCTGATGGGTATCCCGTCCGAGATCCTGACGATCCTGCTCATGGTCGTCATGGGCGCGGGGAATATGTTTACCTTGATCCTGGCCTTTTCCATTACCGGCTGGCTCGGAGCCTGCCGCAGTACGCGCGGCATGGTCCTGCAGCTCAGAGCGAGAGAATTCGTTATGGCCAGCCAGACGCTGGGCGCGAGCCACTGGCGCATCATCCTGCGCCACCTGATCCCGAACACGATGGGTATCACGGTGGTCAGCATTTCCGGCGCGATCCCGGGCGCGATCTTCCGTGAGTCCTTCTTCAGCTACATCGGCCTGGGCATTGCCCCGCCGAGCCCGAGCTGGGGTTCACTGATCAAAACCGCCTCGGAAGTATTTAAGGAATTTCCGTATCAGTTCGCTTTCCCGTGCCTTTGCGTGAGCCTGACCATGCTCTCCTGCAATCTGCTCGGTGACGGCTTGCGTGACGCGCTCGATCCGCGTCTGCGCTCATAGGGGAAGGGAGGAGACATCATGGAAAAAGGCAATGAACCGATCCTCTCTGTAGAGAACCTGAAAGTGGGCTTTACGACCTATGCCGGCGAAGTGCAGGCCGTACGCGGCGTGACCTGGCATCTGAACCGGAAAGAAACGATCGCCATCGTCGGTGAATCCGGCTGCGGCAAGACCGTTTCGATCCAAACCGCGATGGGGCTTCTCGCGAAACCGGCCGGTCACATCACGGAAGGAAAAATCATCTTTGAGGGACGGGATATTACCAATCTGCCCGCGAAAGAGATGCGGAAGATCCAGGGCGATTCCATGTCCATGATCTTCCAGGATCCGCTGACCTATCTGAACCCGACCAAACGCGTCGGGAAACAGATCGCCGAAGGTTATATCAAACACCATCCCGGTGTCAATAAGAAGGAAATGGAAAAGCGGGTCATCGAATTCATGAAGAAGGTCAGCTTGCCGAATCCGGAAGAAAACATCCGCCGTTTCCCACATCAATTGTCCGGTGGTATGCGTCAGCGTGTCATGGTAGCCATGGCTTTGATCAGCGAGCCGAAGATCCTCTTCGCGGACGAGCCGACGACAGCGCTGGACGTGACCATCCAGGCGCAGATCATCGACCTGATGAAAAACCTGAAGGACGAGATCGACAGCTCCATCGTCCTCATCACGCACGACCTGGGCGTCGTTGCCAATATGAGCGACCGTGTTTACGTCATGTATGCCGGCCAGATCATGGAGCACGCGGACATCTACACGATCTTCCGTAACCCGCGCCATCCGTATACGATCGGGCTTCTGCGCAGCGTACCGCGTCTGGACGTGGACGAGCAGCAGGACCTGGCCTTTATTCCGGGCTCACCGCCGGATCTGCTGGCCCCACCGAAGGGATGCGCGTTCGCGGAACGCTGTCCCTATGCCATGAACATCTGCCGCGAAGAGCAACCGGCTTATACCGATTTCGCGGAAGAAGGCCATTACGCGGCCTGCTGGCTGAACGATCCGGCCTGCCAGGCGAAATGGGGCGATCTGCTGGCAAAGAAGGAGTTTGGCGATGAGTGAAGAATTATTAAGGATCGAGAACCTCGACAAATTCTTTGACGTCCGCAAGAAAGGCGTCCTGAAAGCGGTCAATAACGTATCGCTCACCATCAATAAAGGGGAAACGGTCGGCCTGGTCGGTGAATCCGGCTGTGGCAAGTCCACCTTGGGCCGTTGCATCGTTAAGCTTTATAAGCCGAATGCCGGCCATATCTATTATCGTGGTCAGGATATCTGGCAGATGTCGAAAGAAGAACAGAAGGAATACCGGCAGAAGGTACAGATCGTCTACCAGGATCCGTATGCCTCGCTTGACCCTCTGATGGTCATCAACGATTCGGTCGCGGAAGGCATTGATATCCATAAACTGGCCCAAAAAGAGAACCGTAACAGCATGGTGACCCGGCTCCTGGAAATGGTCGGCCTGAATCATGAACACGCGAACCGGTTCCCGCACGAATTTTCAGGCGGCCAGCGGCAGCGTATCGGCATTTCCCGCGCGCTTTCGCTGAATCCGGAACTCGTGATCTGCGATGAGCCGATTTCAGCCTTGGACGTTTCCATTCAGGCGCAGGTAGTCAATCTCCTGATGCGCCTGCAGAAGGAAAGAGGGCTCGCTTATCTCTTCATCACCCACGATCTGGCTATGGTGAAGGCGATCAGCAACCGTATCGTCGTTATGTATCTGGGAACCATCATGGAGACCGCGCCGAGCGTAACGCTCTACCGGAACCACATGCATCCCTATACCAACGCGCTTCTCTCCGCTATCCCGATCCCGGATCCGGAAGTGGAACGCAAACGTCAGCGCATCCTCTTGGAAGGCGACGTTCCCAGCCCGATCAACGTCGGCCCGGAATGCCGGTTCTGTAAACGCTGTCCGTATGCGACTGAGATCTGCTTCAAGGAAGCGCCGCAACTTGAGGAAGTCGGAAAAGACCATTATGTCGCCTGTCACCATAAGGGCGAGATCAAAGCGTAAGTAACAGAAACAGACAGAGATAGGCGTTCTTCCTCCGCAAAAAACCGCTGTAAGGTTGATCGGACATCCTTACAGCGGTTTTACTTTTTGTGCAGATATTATGATTCAGGAAGGGCGATGCGCGTGTGATCCGGGCTTGCTTTAAGCTGGCACGATGAGGTTGGCAGCCTCCAAGAACCCGAAGTAGGCGGTCAGTCCTTCGACGTCGCCATAGCCCAGATCGGAGATCACCCGGTCGATGATCTCGGCGACTGTGCGGTGGCCATCGATATAGTACTGGGTCTGGATCTCGCATTGGATGAAACCGGGGATCCGCCAGCGATGGTTTTTCAAATAGCTCTGGAACAATTCCGTACAACCGGCACATTTGGCGGCAAAAGCGGAATCGTCGATCGGGCCGAGGAAGGTGCGACGGAAAACGCGAGGATCTTCGGGAGCGACAAGGGGGAGATTGGCATCTTTATATTCTTTCACGCCTGTGGCGCCGGCAGGACCTTTTTCCGGGCTTAATGCCGCATACAACGCGCGCAGTTCCTCCTGCAGGGAAGCGATAGCGGTATCCGCTGAAGCCTGTGATCCGGCAAGATCCTGCGGACAGAAGGTACGGAAACTTTCCGCGACCGCGAGATAATAGGAAAGGCGCGCCGAAGCCATATGGGGGTAGGTGGAAACCGCCAGTTTGCCGTGCCGGACCTGGCTGCGCAGTTTTTCAAGATCGGCGAGGAAACGCTGACGGATCTCCGCCGCCAGGTCCGGGATATCCTCCCCGGTAAAGGCAGCCAGCGTGTATGCATATGTGGCGCCGACCAAAGCCGAAGCTTTGAGGACGGAAGGAGAGACCTTATCGATCGTATCAGTCGAGGTGTGATAATAGGGATCCGGCCATTGACCGAGCATGGGACAGGGAACACCGACTAAGGGATCGCTGAAGACCGAGTGGTCGCTCCCGCCGCTGAAACCGGTGGCTTTGATGTTGTAGCAGATCTCGTCGGTAGAGAAATCTTCAAAACGGTCGGAAACGTCTTTCAGAATATGCCAGGCGAGATCGCCGACGAAAGATGGCAGCGAATAAGGGAGCAGGGTGAGATCGATGGGCCCGTAACCGAGACTGGCACGGCCGCCGACCATATCGAGATTCAGAGCCGCGAGCGGTTTCCCGGGCGCCTGGCCGCGTACCAGCAGTTCGGCATATTCATAGCTGCCGGTAAATTCCGGTATGAGCAAAGCCCGGATCCCATAACGGGGAGCGGGAAGCTGTCCCGCCGCCATCAGTTCTTTTAACGCGGTCATGGCTTCGATCACGGCACTGCAGCCGCTGGCGTTATCATTGGCCGAGGTCCGGGGATGACAGAGATGCGCGGTGAGCAGGATCTCGCCCTCCGGTTCAAGGCCGGGCAGGAAAGCCTCCACGACCTCCAACTCTCCGTCAAAAAAGCTGGCGTCACTGTAACAACGGACGGGAAGCGTTTCGCCCCGCGCGGCGGCAGCGCGGTAATCTGCCGCGAGTTGATCGCCTTCGCGCGGCGTAATGACAAATCCAAAGTATTTATCGGGTACGGTCTCGTCCCACCAGAAGGCGGTACTGCGCAGAGAGTCATAATGACGCTTACGGTTCGTCACGTAATCCGTAATGACCCCGGCTGCCCCGCATTTCATAGCCCAGGCGCATTCCGACTGTTCCAGATCGTGGGCAAAAACAAGACACCCCGTCAAATCAAGGCCTTCCTGCGGTTCGGTATCCTTCTCGATAAGATAGAGCCGGAGCGGCTGTTCGCGGTAGTCACAAGCGGTGCTGCGTGGCATGATGCTCATCGGCTTTTCGGGATAGGCGGAAAGCCGGCGTCCGGCGATTTCACACCAGGCTTCCTGCACCTGCCAGGCCCGGATGGTGCGACGACTGGTGCAAGTCGGTTTTCCGTCAGCGGGGAAGGAAAGGATGGAAGCAGAGATCCCATGCTCCCGGAAGCGGCAGACGACGGCCTCCGCGGCTTCGTGGAACATAGGCGTAGCCTGAATACGATGGAAAGAAGTGATGTCTGTCAGCGTCTCATAAGCACGCTGCGGGTCGATGGCGTTTTGTATGAGATCCATGTAATGCTCGTTCATTCGTTTGTTTTCCTCCTTTGATCAAAGCTTATCAATATCCAAAACTATTTGGCCGGTTTGTCAGCCAGCTTGGCCACGGCATCGCGGCGGGCGGCATAGGAAGCAGCCAGAGAGTTGGGATCAATAAAGGGAATCAGTCGACTTATGACCTGACCGTTATCCTGCCGGATGCCGATCCAGCAGTCCGGAGAACTGCCGTCGGCGTCAAGACGGGAAAAACCGAGACCGGGAACATTGCAAGTCCGGGCCCGGCAGGCTTGCATGACCAGGCGGGCACAGTCGATCTGATCGAGAGCCTCGATGGCCCTGGTCAGTTCGTGCGGATCACGGGCGCTCAAGGTACGGGCTTCGCCGGCTTCGATCTCATCCAGAGCCAGCAGCCCGATGCGGAGCAGTTCGTCGTTCAGACGGTCCCCACAGTAGTCCTGCATCGTCTTGGCGATACCGGCTTCGAGTTCTTTCCACGGCAGGTCGCGGGAAGGATCCAAAAGCGCCAGATAACGTTGTTGTAAAGAGCGAACCTGGGCTTCGACCGGAACCGGGAGGGGAGCCTTCCTGGCTGCTTTCGCGTAATCCGCGGCGAAGCTGCCAGCCCAACGGCCATTCGTACAGGCGGTAGAGCAGCCCATCCCGTCGAAGATCTGCTGACCAGCTGCGAAGAGTCCGGGAAGATTGGTCATCAGCTGCCAATCGTGGTAGAGACCGCCCCCGCGCAGGCGTCGCCAGCCGATCGGGGCATCGCCTAAGCCATATACCTGCAAAAGATCGCGATCGGGATCAAAGCCGGCCCGCGTCAGATTGCGGTAGACCGGGTAGGTTTGCCCTTCATTCCCGATCATCAGGCCGAAGATGGCCCGCCGTTCTGCAGGGGGCATGGAGGGAAAATCCGCATAAAGAGGTAAGGCATGCGCGCCACCGAGATCCGGGGAAGGGAAAGAACTGGCTCCGCCTTCACCGCCGCCGGAGGTAAAAGCAAAGAACCCGTCTTTCGGGATCACCCGCTCCGAAAAACTCTGAATCGGACGGCCCTGGCTGTCCTTCCAGGGGACCGGTTTGCCGTTTGCGTCACAGAGACTCATCGGATAGTAAGAAGCAAAAGCCGTTCCACTTCCGAACATGACCGATCCGATGCCGGTAGAACCGCCCCATTCTTCGTGGCTGGAAGCTTCCATCCGCACAAATTCCGCACCAGCCCGGTAGGCCATGGCATGACCGTTCCCGGCATTTACCGGTGGACCGTCACGCCCTGTGAGGCCGGTCCATTCACTGGCGAAGATCCAGAGCCGGTCCGGCGTACTCATTGCCAGTACGCTGCTGCGGGCTGAGAACACGTAATTCATACCGGTGCGGGCGTCAAAGCCGACGGCACCGGTGACGGCACTGCCGGCTTTTCCGTCAGCCGTCAGGAGGTCAGTAACCGTGACCCGTTCGAAGAGACGGACGCCGAGCCGTTTCAGTTCTTTATATAGCGCCGGTTTCAGGGTGCGGCCCCAAAAGCGGAGATTGTATTTCGTTTTATAATCGTAGGCGAAAAGCAGTTTGCTCGCTTCATCGCGGAAGGCCGCGCCACGGAATTCATCTTCCGTATCGCGAAATTTGACGCCGAGCTGTTCCAGTTCGGTCAGCACTTCATAGCTGTCGGCGGCGTTGATATAGGAAGAGATAAGATTATCATAGGAATTTTTGATGGTCATATAATCCGCGACCGAAATGCGGCTAGCCGGATTGGCCGGACAGCTCATCCAGTGGTCAACGCCCGCGCCGGCGGCGCCGCTGTGGATGATACCGCCCTTATCGACCAAGACCACGTCCAGGCCTTTTCGCCGGGCGGCGATGGCTGCGCAACAGCCGGCCAGGCCGCCGCCGAATACGGCTACGTCGCAGGTGATGCGAGTCTCTTTTTCGAATTCGACCGGGTAAGGCCAGAGATAAGAGCTTTCACGGGCCATGCTGATCTCCTTTAAAAATATTTGAATCACGTCAAAGATTTTCTGCTTTCAAACTATATCAAAGAACCGATAAAGTCAAGAAAAAATCCGTGAAAATTGCCAAAATTACATCTTGTAATTGATTCATTATCAATCTAAAATATTTAAAGGAGGTGAAGGAAGATGAATGAAGACCGCCGCATCATGAAGTCTTATGAACAGCTTTTGGATATGCTGTATGCCCAATTTGGTGAGACTTGTAATATCACGCTGTATTCCATTAGCAACGGAAAAGGGAAGATCGTGGGCACGCGCGGAAATATGCTGGCCGAACAGATCGGGGATCCTATGCCGGACTACATCCTGAAGGAGTACCCCGAAGCCAAACGTACGCCGCAGAAAGCTTTTGGCTTCATCAACCGGCAGGTTCCCGGCTTTCTCCTCCGCACTTCGCTGAAATTCATCACCGGAGAAAACGATGAACTGATCGGTTGTCTTTCCATCAGCCATAACCTGATGCAGATCAAGATGATCATGAGCTTCCTGGAGGAATTCTATCGTTCTGACAGCTATCTGAAGGAGAACGAGCCAGCAGCGGATCCTACGGCGATCACCAGCGTCCAGGATTTCGTTTCCCGGACCATCGACACCTTCATGAACGAACGTCTGGGCGGTTCAGATTTCGCCCGCCTGCCGCGTATTGAGAAACTGAAACTGATCGAAGAACTGGAGAGAAAGGGTATCTTCCAGGTGAAGGGATCCGTCGAGATCATAGCCAAAAAAGTCAATTTGACAAAATTCTCCATCTACAATTATCTGGATGAGATCCGTACCGGTGACGAGAAATAGAGAACGGACCGCCGGCGAAAAGCGATTTTAGATAAGAACGAGAAGACAGCCTTCGGGTTGTCTTTTTTTGCGCCGGATTTTATATAAAATTTATTTAATCTAATTCAAAATAATTTGACATAGCGGCGCAAAAGTGGTATATTTTCAATAGAATAGTATTTATCTGAATAATCCATCAGAAGTATAGAGAGGGGAGATAGAGCGTGAGCGGAAAACGCATCGAATGGCCGTATGAAATCAAATACGGCCAGGAGAAAGACGTCTATGCGGACGTCGTCGTGCTCGGCGGCGGCCTGGCCGGTTGTTACGCGGCGATCGGCGCGGCCAGAAAGGGACTGAAAGTTGCTCTCTGCGATAAGAGCAACGTCATCCACAGTGGTTCGGGCGGTACCGGGATCGACCATTACAGTTGTCCATCCAATCCGGCCTGTAAGCTGACGATCGATGAATATATGAGCACCCGGGGAACTTACGCGAATTATATCGCGAAGTATATCATGGCCCGTGACAGCTATGAAGTCCTCTGTGAAATGGAGAAGATGGGATGCAAGGTCCGCGATACCGACGACGAGTTCCTCGGCGCTGATTTTCGCGACGATGAGACCAAGCTCCTTTTTGCCAACGACTATGAATTCCGGCAGATGACCCGTCTCTGGGGCGGTGGCATGAAACCGGCCTTGGTCAAAGAATGTGAGCGCCTCGGTGTGAACATCTATAACCGGGTAATGGCTACTTCGCTGCTTTCCGAAGACGGAAAACAGGGAGGACGCATCATCGGCGCTACCGGCCTCGATACGCAGACCGGGGAGATGTATATCTTCCATGCCAAGGCTGTAGTCATGGCGATGTGTACGCCGGACCGGCTCTGGATCTTCTCCAGCGAGTGGGTCGGCCTGATGGGGAGAGATGGCCCGCCCACCAATTCCGGCAACGGTCACGCTATGGCCTACCGGGCAGGCGCAGAACTGGTACGCATGGAATCTTCCACCCACGAAGAATGGGGCGGTTCCACGGGGATCGGTTCGGTCCTCTTTGGATCCGGCTCGACTTTCTCCACCTGGTTCCCGTGCAATATGGTAGATGCCGACGGGAAACCCATTCCCTGGGAACGTTGGGACGGTAAGATCCTGGATGATTTCGCGGAACGGACCCATCCGGCACCGGGACAGGGTTATTTTACGATGGCTTTAGGTGGCAGTGAAACGAACGGGAAAGGATATCTCGGCGCTTCACCGGGCCTGATCCATGATCTCCAGGAACGCATCGAAAAAGGAGAGTATAAACTTCCGCTTTACGCGGACCTGCCCAGTATGAGCCCCCAGGAGCGGCGGGCGATCTTTGGACTCATGGTCGGCCACGAAGGGCAGACTTATCCGGTCTACCGCAATCTGACCCGGGCTGGCTTTGATCCGGAAAAAGATCTCTTGCAGGCCTACGATATGGGGTCGGCCCCGGTCGGCTGGCGCCGCCTGCGTTACGGGGGTCTGATGCACGACTGGGATCTGAAGACGAATCTCGACGGCCTTTACGGTGCCGGCGGCCAGCTCTTCGATGGCTGTGGGTGCTCGATCGCTTTGACGACAGGTCGATGGGCCGGCAGCATCGCCGCAGACTATACCAAGACCTTGCCGGAAGAGTTCACACCGCTTTCCCGCGCCCAGATCGACGCTGAAAAAGAACGCATCTACGCGCCGATCCACCGCGAGGACGGCATTAACTGGAAGGAACTCGAAGCAGGTATCGGCAAAGTCCTGCAGGACTACTGCGGGGACAATAAGAACGAGGAACTGTTCAATATCGGCCTGCAGGCCCTGGACGAGATCAAAAACGGCGAAGCGAAGACCCTCGTCGCCCGCAACCCGCATGAACTTATGCGGGCAGTAGAAGCGATGGATATCCTAACCTGCGCCGAGATGGTCATCAACGCCAGCAAAGCCCGCAAGGCTTCCAGCTTCTGGCTCTTCTTCGACCGCATCGATTATCCGGACCGCGATCCGGCAGAATGGAATAAATGGCTGGCTATTAAAGAAGTAGACGGCAAGCCGGCTTTCGCGGAATATCCGCTCGATTATTACGGCTACGGCGGGACTGAGTACGAGAAGCGCGCGGACGCCGTGATCCGAGATGCTGAAATAGGAGGAAAATAGAGATGTCTGAGAGTGTAAAGGTATATGCGTCCCCGAACGTCGTGACGCCGAGTAAACCGGTCGTCATCAATCCGGATGTCTGTATCGGTTGCAATACTTGTGTGCGGGTCTGCATGAACGATATCTTCATTCCCAATCCGGAGAAAGGCAAACCGCCCATCATCATCTTCCCGGATGAATGCTGGGCTTGCGGCGCCTGTGTCATGGAATGTCCGATGTCGCAAGAAGGCGTGGAAAAGAGCGCGATTGAAGTCAACTGGCCGCTCATGCGCCGTATGCGTTGGAAGAGAAAAGAAACCGGTGAGCATTTCCGCGTCGGAATGCCGAATCCGCCGGCCCCGAATCTCAAGCCGCCCTGCCGTTAAGAGGAGGTTGGCCTAATGAATATGTATTTTGACGACAAAGAATACGATTGGCCTTATGAAGTGAATTACGGAAAAGAGGTCAACGTAGAAGCGGACGTCGTGATCCTTGGCGGCGGCTTGGCCGGTACCTACGCGGCGATCGCCGCAGCCCGGAAAGGTTTGTCCGTAGCGCTGGTCGATAAGAGCGCCGTTATCCACAGCGGCGCCGGCGGCACCGGGATCGACCATTTCAGCTGTCCCTTAAACCCGGCCAGCAAGATCAACATCGATTCCTATCTCGCCAGCCGCAACGAGTATAACAACTTCATCATCAAATATATCCTGGCCATGGACAGCTATGAATGCCTGCTGGAAATGGAAAAGATGGGTATCAAGATGCGCGATACCGAGGATGATTTCAAGGGAGCGGAGTTCCGTGACGAAGAGACGAAACTGCTCTTCGCCTTTGACCATGAGAATAATCACACCATCCGTTTCTGGGGACGCGGGATGAAACCGGGCCTCTATAAAGAAGCGAAAAAGCTCGGCGTTAAGATGTACGAGCGCATCATGGTCACGTCGCTCTTGACCGAAGACGGCAAAGTCGGCGGCAGGGTCATCGGAGCGACCGGCCTGAATACCCATACCGGTGAATTCTACATTTTCAAGGGCAAAGCCGTCGTGCTGTGCATGAGCACGCCGGACCGCCTATTCCACTTCAGCAGTGAGTGGGTCGGCCTGATCGGCCGTGACGGCCCGCCCACGAACATCGGCGACGGCCATGCCATGGCCTGGCGCGTCGGCGCGGAATTCACCAAGATGGAGCATACGAGTCACGAAGAGTGGGGTGGCTCCACGGGGATCGGTTCGGTCCTCTTCGGGTCCGGAACCTGTTTCGCGACCTGGTATCCCTGCACGATCGTGGATGCCGACGGGAAAGAGATCCCCTGGGTCGATACGTTAGGACATCCAATCAAAACCTCCTACGATCGTACCCATCCGCGTCCGGAGGAAGGCTTCTTCACCCTCGTTTTAGGAAAAGGCGAAGGGGCGCCGGGCGCGTTCCCGGTCATGATCCCGGATCTGCAGGAGAAGATCAAAAAAGGCGAATACAAGCTGCCGCTCTATGCCGATCTTCCCGGTATGCCCGAGAAGGAACGGCGGGCGATCTTTGGCCTTATGATCAGCAACGAAGGCACGACCTATCCGGTCTACCGCAATCTGACCAAGGCTGGCTTCGATCCCGATAAGGACCAACTGCAGGTCTATGAGATGGGGCCGTCGCCAATCGGTTGGCGCAGACTCCGCTACGGCGGCTTGCTGAACGACTGGAAGCTTATGACCAGCTTACCGGGTCTGTTCGCAGCCGGGCAGCAGCTCTATGACGGCTGCGGCTGCACCCAGGCGCTGTCTACCGGCAGATGGTGCGGCAGCATG
Source organism: Bacillota bacterium (assembly GCA_017437565.1). Lineage (GTDB taxonomy): Bacteria > Bacillota > Clostridia > Peptostreptococcales > Anaerovoracaceae > Eubacterium_B. The sequence goes on along the minus strand of JAFRYQ010000174.1, from coordinate 3,038 downwards.
GCGGCGGAATACGCGAAGGAAATCGAATTCACGGATCTGAACCGTGAACAGATCGACAAAGAAAAGGAACGCGTTTACGCGCCGCTTACGAGAAGTGAAGACGGCATCAACTGGAAGGAGCTGGAGACCGGAATCAGCAAAGTCCTGCAGGATTACTGCGGGGACCGCAAGACGGAAGAGCTCATGAAGATCGGCCTGATCGAACTGGATGAGATCAAACGCGGTGAGATGCAGACGCTCTGGGCCAGGAATCCGCATGAACTCATGCGCGCGTTGGAAGCTGAATCGGTCCTTACTTGTGCCGAGATGGTCATTTATGCATCGATGGCCCGGAAGGCATCCAGCGATACGCTTTCTTTCGAGCGGATCGACTATCCGGAGATGGATCCGGAAGAGTGGAATAAATGGGTCGTGACCAAGATGACCGATCACGGTGTCGAAATCAGCGATCTGCCGCTCGATTATTACGGTGATTTAAAGGAAGAATATGAGAAATTGAGACCGCTCGTCGCTAGAACAGCTGAGTGGCGCCCGGGTGAACCGGACCCGGCGACGACGGGAAAACAGGAATAGTTTTTAAAAAGTAGAAACGTTTATCCCTTTAGGCGGGGCGCGGATCCTGATCTCCCGCTCCGCCTTTTTACGGAGGAAAACCGATGATCTTTGTCGATGCTCATTGTGATACGGCCGCAGTCGTCCTGGATCGGGAAGAGAGCCTGGTTCGGAATCGTGAAAGCGTAAACGCGGAGGCTGCGCTTGGGCAGGGGAAATGGCTGCAGTTCTTTGCGGCTTTTGCCCACGCGAAAGCCTGCCGGGGACGCGAGATCGTACGCGCGGTGAATATCCTGGATAAGGCGATTACCGAATGTGAAGCGCATCCGGAAGTGCTGCGGCAGTGTTTTTCTTACGCCGATATCGAAGAGGCATTTGCGGAAAACAAGATGGCCTGTATGTTGTCTTTGGAAAGCATGGAATGCCTGCAGGGCAGCCTGGCTATGCTGCGCACTTATTATCGCATGGGTGTCCGCATGGGCAGCCTAACCTGGAATTACCGGAACGAACTGGCCGACGGGGTCATGGACGGAGCTTCCGGCGGCGGACTTACCGGCTTCGGACGCGAAGTAGTTGCTGAAATGAACCGTCTCGGCATGATTGTAGACTGCTCACATATCTCAGATCCGGGTTTCTGGGATCTGATCCGTTACAGCCGGGATCCCATCATCGCCTCGCATTCCAATGCGCGGGCCATCTGTCCGCATCCCCGTAATCTCACCGACGAAATGTTAAAAGCGATTGCGGATAAAGGCGGAGTCGCCTGCTTGAACTTCTGGAGCGATATGCTGGCGGGAGACGGAAAGGCGCGGGAGGCGGATATCGCCCTTATGTGCCGCCATATCGAGCATATGCGGGACGTTGCCGGGGAAGACGCGGTGGGCATGGGTGCCGATTACGGCGCAATCGAAGATGAATTGCCTGCCGGTATGACCGGAGTCAGGGATACGCACAAACTGATCGAGGAACTGGACCGTCGCGGAAACAGCACGGGATTCATCGAAAAATTCGCCGGCCTCAATATGCTGCGCGTGATCAAAGCAGTGATCAAATAGGGGAGGATATGCAAATGCAGGTACTCATTAAAAACATCAATGTGATCTCCATGCGTTCCAATGAGATCCGCTATGGCCAGGATCTTTTGCTGGTGGACGGCAAGATCGCCCGCATTGGCCGGGATATCACAGAAGCCGGGATCCACGCTACTGCGATCGACGAGAAGAACATAGACCAGGTGATCGACGGGAGCGGGCTCTATGCCATGCCCGCGCTTTTCGACGCGCACGTCCACATCGATACCAGTGAAATGTGTGATCTCTTTATCGCTAACGGCGTGACTGCCGTGCGTAATATGAGCGGCACGCCGCGAACCATGGAATACGAAGCGGAGATCCGTGCCGGTAAGCGGGTCGGTCCTTATATCTATTCTTCCAGCCCTATCTACAACCACAACGATGACGGCCGTCACGTCGGCATTACAACCGAAGCGGACGCCGACCGGGCGATCCAGGATACGATCGACCACCGTTATCTTTGGATCAAGACCTATCCCAATATCCCGAAAAAAACTTATATCTACCTGTTGAAGGAAGCGGAAAAAGCCGGGCTCCGGCTTTGCGGGCATATGGCCGTGGAGCTCGGTGCCAAGGAACTGACTGATCTTGGTTACTATTGCTGTGAGCATATCAGTTCCATGCCGAGCCATCACGCCGATATCGAATATATGGCGAAGGGGGGCATGTGGCTTTGTCCGACCCATCTCGTCTGTACCACGCTGCTCGATTACGTATGGGGCGATAAAAAGATGTCGGACGATCCCAACTGGCAATATGTGCCGGAACGTAACCGCGCGCACTGGGAAAAGGAAAGCGCGGAAAACGCTGCCTATTACAAAGCAAAGAACATACATCCGGACTTTTCTATGATCTACCGGCCGGTACAGGCTTTCCTGAAATACTCAGACCGTCTGATCGTCGGTACAGATACGATGTATCCGCCGCTTATCGCCGGGTTCTCACTTCATGAAGAGTTGGAAAAGATGGTGACGGTCTACGGACTGACGCCTTATCAGGCCCTGTATGCGGCAACGGCGGCAACGGCCAGGCATATCGGGATCGACGACCGCAAAGGATTGTTAAAAGAAGGCATGGACAGCGATATCCTGATCCTGCGCGAGAATCCCTTCCGCGATATCCGCAACACCCGATCGATCGAAACGGTGATCCAGGGGACCCGCATCTATGACCGACCGGCACTCGACGCGCTGCTCGATAAAGTACGTGATCTGAAAGACGAGGATCTGGAGATCCTGGAACAGAACTGATACAGCAAGGAGAAAAAAATGGAAATCCGTATTACTGAACGCATGAAGAGCATCACGCCTTCACCAATCCGGGAGATGTTCAAGCTGGCTTCAGAACCAGGTGTCATCTCGCTTTCGGCAGGTTCACCGTCCGCGGCAGCTTATCCGCAGCAGGAGCTCCATG
>JAFRYQ010000173.1 GCA_017437565.1 Bacillota bacterium | reverse complement strand
TGCCGCCGATAACGTAGACAGTGCTGCCGGTCGCGACATTCTTTCGGATATAAGAGACGGTATCAGCGAACCTTCCTTCGGCGGTCATCAGGATCGGGGCCTTCTTCACGCTGGCCAGATAGCTCGCCGCCAGGGCGTCGGGATAATTGCGCCCATCCGCCACCACCGCGCAGTTGAACTTGCTGACGCCGAGTTCCTTCTTCAGGGCATCGGCGATCCGGAAGGACGTCTCGTAACGGTTATCGCCGAATATCCGTTCATAAGAAGCGGCCTCTTTTACGATCTTGAAAGTCTTGCTGACCGTGCCCGTGAAATTACCCTTACCGGTAAAGGTAATGGTCGCCGTGCCCGGGGCGGTATTGTTCTTATAACGGACCGTGTAATCTGTCCCGCTCTTCAGGGTGATCGTTTTGCCGTTTAAGCTCAGCTTCACGGCCGGCGCCGGCTGCTTAGCCTGCGCGTCATAGACCTGATCCTTCACCGCGCCCACGCTGGCGTTCTTGATACTGGCCGGATCGATCTTAAAGGTCTTGCTCAGCGCGTCCTTAAAGTTTCCTTTACCGGTGATGGTCACCGTCGCCGTGCCGACCGCGGTATTATTCTTATACGTCACCGTGTAATCCGTACCGGCTTTCAGGGTGATCGTCTTGCCGTTTAAGGTCAGCTTGACGACCGGTATTGCTTTGATTGCTGCGCCCGTATAGGTCTTCGCCGCAAGGCCGCTGACCTTTGCTTTTTTCACACTGGCCGGGGTGATCTTAAAGGTCTTGGTGACCGTACCGGTATAGTCGCCCGTCCCCTTGACCGTGACGGTCGCAGTGCCAACGATTTTATTCTTCTTATACGTAGCCGTATAGTCTATTCCCTCTTCCAGGGTCTTGTCGCCATCCTTTACGACGACCGGTTTCTGCGCCGCGCCGTTATAGACCACGTTTTTGACCGTGACGTTCTTTTTGGTCAGGGTGATGGTATCCGGCGGGATCCGGGGGATCACTTCCCGTTTCCGGTCGGTATAGACCTTCCCATCCGGGCCAGTCACCATCGCCGTATAAGTATGTTCACCGTCTGCTTCCACCGTGGCTTCTTTCACCTGCTCGGTGATCTTAGCGCTGACCGTCTTCTGGTGTGTCTGGTCAACGGCACAGATAAAGGTCGCCTTCGCCGCAGTGAGCCCCGTCCATTTCCAGACCGGTTTCTGCCAGGTATGCGCGACTTCTACGTTCACGAAGGTGGACGGCAGGGTGTATTCCTGGCCGGCTTTTCCGTTGCGGTCCTGATAGAGGCACATATTCGCGCCGAGATCCAAAATGAGATCCAGCGTCACGCTGCCGGCTTCCGCGGCTGAGAAGGCTTCTTCCCGACAGGTCACGTATTTGGTCACGTCCCGGGTCACGCCGTTCGCGTAAGTCGCCGTCACCACCATACCGGCCGGGTCAAAGCTTTCCCCGATATCGTAGACGGTTTTACGCGGCGGCCGGGTCACCGTCAGCTTGGTCATGGCCGGTCCGACCATCATCATATAGGCGCTGTCATTCTTAAAGAAGAGATTCCCGTCGCGATCGGCGATCGGGCTGCAGATCGCGAACTGTGCCTGCTGCGCATAGGGTGTAAAGAGCGTATAGGCTGCCTGATGCGTGCCGTCATCAAGGATGAGCTGATTCGGCGCGGTCTGGCCCGGACGGTCCTTAATTACGCGCAGTTTTCCCGGCGTATAATTGTCGATAAAGTAGACGTAGACCGTGCCATCTCCTGCGTCGTAAGCGGTCGTGGTGAGGCCGCTGGTCTGTGGGTAGCCCTGCGTCGGTACCGTGTAAGCGATCCGGAAAGAAGCGAGGTCGATGACCGTGATGTTGTGCCCGCTGTAAGGCCCGAACATTTCGTTCCCGGAGACGCCGATATAGGCGCGCCCGTTGTAGATACAGGGGGTCGACGTGCTCATCGGCTTGCGGTTCCCGGTATAGATATTGCTGGCTGCCAGATAGAGCTTCCGCAGCGAGCTGCGGTCAAAGTTCCCGTCCTGTTTCAGCCGTATCGAGCAGAACCAGCCGCCCTTGGAGGTGAAATAGTATTTTCCGTCTTCCTCATTAAAGACGATGCTGCTGCGGATGTCGCTGTCGCAGATGCCGGCGTAACGATCGATCACCCTGCCGGTGTGACGGTCGAGAGAGAGCAGGTCGCCGGCGCCGGAACCGCCTTCGATCGTCCCGTCTTCCGTTCCGACCACGATATAGGTATGTCCCTGATAGGAACCGGGCCCGACGTAAGCGCCGGCCCAATAGAAGCCCTTATCGTAAATGACCCAGGAGGCGCATTTACGCTCGTCGGTGCGCTCCGGATCCTCATCCGTTACCGACAGGCAGACGAAATCGGCGCCCTGAACTTCGCTGTTCCAGAAGCCGGTATAGATATAGCCGTCGTGATAGGCGATCGGACAGTTCGGCTGTCCCTTATGGGGAGCCTGATAGAGCCAGACCGATTCCATCGTCTCGGCATTAAAGGCCTGCACGTAGCCGTTGGCCAACGCGACGAAGATCATCCCCTGCGCGTAGGTCGGGCTGTTGATCGCGAAGGATGAATTGGTCTTCATCTGCCCGACGTGTTCGCGGTCGACTTCACCGGTGTAGCGGTCGATGCGGATCAGCGACTTGCCGGCATAGGTGTAGATATAGTCGCCGACCAGGATCGGACAACCGGTAGCGGAGGCGCCATACCCCTCCCCGACCTTGGCTGCCCAATACAAAGTCGCCTGCTCGGCCTGCACCGGGGTGGGATAATCGATCACGCCGTTGTTCTCCGCATCAAAGCGGAAGCGCGGCCAGTCCGCCTGCAGGCCCGGATCCAGATCCGCGCTGACCGGAGCTTTCTCTAAAGCGATCGTGATCGTTTCGGCTTGCAGCGGCATATAATCCGCGTTCTCCTCGCCGATGTACCCGAACGCGGTGGCCGTATACGTATAGGAGCCTCCCGTGATCAGCTCATAGCTGCCGTCAGCCTCCCGGTTGATGATCTCACCCGTGTTGTTGTCCAGAATGAAAAGATTCGCGTCCGCCGGCGTCAACGCGAAGCTGACCCGGGCCGGCGGGCTCTTGATCACGACGATGACATATTGGTTCCGTACGTTCTCCGGCATCCCGGTATCGACCGTGAAGGTAATCGTCTCCTGATCCACTTCCGGGTCCAGCGGCGCCCGCAGGGCTTTGCTGCCGGCGCTCTGTGGCCTGGCGACCGCTTCCCCGCCAACGGAGAGACTGTAGAACCCGTCGCCGGGATCATTGATGGCGCTATAGGTCGCCGTCAGCTCCAGGGCTGCCGCTCCCTGCGGGACGGTCACGGTATACGCGTTCACCAGCGGATCAAAGCCCTTCGCCGGATCTCCCTGTTGTTTCAGATCTGCTTTTACGAGATGACCGGTATCCGCCGCGGCGGCAAGATTGTTCAGGACCGGTACGCGGGTCGTCGCCAGGAAATACTCCTGGTAATAGCAAACGTTGCCGACCGTCCGTTCCGCCCGGAAGATGACCTCATTATTGCCGGCTCCGGAGGTGATGAATTTCGAAGCGGCGAGATTGCTCGTAGCGCCGGCAGAAGGCGTTTTGGAGCTTTCCTCGGCCAGAGCGCCGTCCGTATTCACGTAGCTCCCCCGCACGAAGGTCTTCGCGCTGCCGGAAAAATAGAGATTGAAGGTCGTAGCGCTGTCCGGAACCAGGAATCGGTATTCGTGTTCCTGCCAGCTGAAACTCTTCCCGTCTGCTTCCTGATAGGTCAGGCTGGCTCTCATACCGGCGTCAAGGGTCGTAACCAGCTGTTCCACGACCGGCGTGGCTACCGCCGCTGAACCGCCGCTGGCCCCGCAGGTCACCGTTCCGCGGGTATGATAATAGGAAGAGACTGTTCCCACCCAGGTATAAGTGCCCGGCAAGACGCGGAAAACCGCTCGCTGCGCGGTTTGGCTTTCCGGATAGAGGACTGACCCGGTCTCACTGACCAGGCTGGTCGAAACGGCAGCGGATTCCTTGGTGAGCTCCAGGGTGACCGCTTCCTGCTGGATGACGGTGAGTTGGATCGTTTCCGATTCCCCGTTCGGCGTCGTCACCGTAACTACCGCCGGATCGCCCGCGTTCGCCGGGATGCTGATACTACCGCCTGCCGGCTGCTCGCTTCCGTTCACGAACACCTGATAGCCGTCTTCCGGCGTCCCGAAGGTCACCCCGGAAACCGTCCGGCGGGTAAGGCCCTGCACCAGGACGTTCGCGGCTGTCGTATAGACGGTATAGGCTTTTACCCGCGCGTCGAAACCTTTCCCGGTCAGTTGATCGGTCGCGGTGACTTTCTTAGCTTGTTTGGTGTCGTAATAGGTATGGGTCCAAGGATAATCGTAATTCAGGCTGAGGACTGTGCCGCCCGCTTCTTTTACCAGCACCTGGTCCAGGCTTGGTGTACGGATGATCCGCACTTCCCGGTACTGCCGCTGGATAAAACCATCCGGTCCCGTGTAGACGACTTTCAGGCGCACGTCTTCCCGCCCCTGGATCCCCGCTTCAATGCAAAGCGGCAGGGAGGCAGAAGGAGAATTCCAAGCCCGGCGATGAGTCGTTTCACTTTCGATCCCATAAGGGGTACCAGTCGTCCGGATGTATTCCGCGTACCACCGATGGGAAGACATTTCTTCCTGACCGGCGATGGATGTACCCGGTGCCACGAAACAGTTCAGGTACCGGTCGTGGTCCGGCACGTAAACCGTATACGTGCTCCCGTCGGCAGACATTTCCGTGCGCAAGGCTTCCTTCGGCGAAGAATTATCATAGAAGGTCACCTCGCCGAACCAACTGTCCGCAGGCAGTTCCGCCTGTACCGTCTTGGTGGCGCTGCCCGCCGCTACAGTAAACGAGCCTTCGACCTGTTCCTGTCCCCGCTCGACGAGGAAGGTATAGGACCCGGACCGCAGATCCAGCGCGATCTCTCCCGCTGCCGGCGTGAATTCATTCTCGTCGCTGTCCGTAACGCGGATCGTCAAGTCGGTGACCGCCGTTCCCCCGCGGCGCACGTCAAAGGTCACCCGGCAGGGCGTCTCTGCTTTCCACGCTGCGTAGGTTGCTTCCGCGTTCAGCACGTCGGCGAGGAGTTCCGCCATCCGCACCTTATTCGCGGTCGGCGTATGCTGGAAAGCCGCTTCATAAGCCCGGCGTACGACGCCGAAGGCCTTCATTTCTTCATCCAGATCCGGATAAGCGGCGAGTTTCAGGATGAGATCCAGCGTCTCCTCGGAATAATAATCTTCTGACTGCCAGGTAAAGACTATGGCCTTCTGGATATCTGCCGCCGGCGCGTTCAGGTCATAACTGCCCCCGTCGTAGAAATAGGAGATATTGAAGACCTGTCCGTCAACAGCCTGGATCCAACCGTCTTCCAGTCCGGCGAAGCTGTGCCC